>JAMXCZ010000002.1 GCA_024542975.1 Candidatus Omnitrophota bacterium
GCCGCGCAATAGCCGAGGGCGCTCGCGTCATCGGCTATTTGCACTGGTCGCTTCTTGACAATTTTGAATGGGCTCATGGATTCGGGCCGCGTTTTGGGCTGGTGGAGGTGGATCGTGCGAGCCGAAGACGCATCGCAAAGCCGAGCGCCTATGTTTTTTCGGAACTGATTAAGACAGCGGCCTAACCCGCCAAAAACACTTGTCAATTATCACTCCTTACTGTAATATAATCACAAATACACAGGAGGGGATTATGCAAAATGAAGAATTGAAGAAAAAGATCTTGAAGGTGATCAAGGAATATCCGGTGGCTTCGATGGCAACTATAAGAGATAGCAAGCCCTGGGTGCGTTACATGGCAATGCAGCTACATGAGGGTGTGAGCCTTTACAGCACGAGTTTTGCTGCTTCCAGAAAAATAGGCCAGATCAAAGAAAATAATAATGTCCACGCTGCTTTCGGCGCAGACCCTAAGAACTGGATGCTTCCGTATGTCAATGTCGAAGGCACCGCTGAAATTTTAACTGATCCGGATACCAAAAAAAAGTGCTGGCATGAAATGCTGGCCCAGTTTTTTAAAGGTCCCGAAGACCCAAACTATGTTGTCATTAAGATCACGCCCCGGATGATGGAATACTGGGAGCACGGCGCCGGTGCGCCTGAAGTGTATAGAGAAAAATAAAACATACCCGGAACGGGTCTATTTTCTTGAAGAAAGGATAGGCTATCCCAGGTACTGGAAAGGGTAAAAAATGAAAGATTGGGTAGGGCGTTTATTTAAAACAATAGATAAAAAAGATGTTGATCAGTTTATTCTCTTTTTAACCGAAGATGCCTCATTTCGCTTTGCAAATATGCCAGCTGTTGTTGGCAGGGAAAACATACGCAAAACTACTTCGCAGTTCTTCTCAAGCGTAAATGGCCTGAAGCATGCTATTGAAAAAGTGGTAAAATCCGATGATGTTGTAGTTTGTGAAGGAGCGGTGACATACATGCTTAAGGATAACAGCAAGGCAACGTTTCCATTCGCAAACATATTCCGCATGAAGAACGGGCTTATTGCTGATTACCGTATTTATGCGGATATATCAACGTTGTTTCAGAAAGCATAAGTATAAAGACGTTGTCCAATCACGCAGGACATGCTGGTTAAGCAAGCCTCAAGATAAAACTTGAGGCTTTTCTTTTTACTGGTATAATTAAGGAATAAATATAAGAGGGCGCAGTAAATAGAGGCGTTTTTTCGGGGTTACTTTCGGGGGATTTTAATGCGGGACGCCGATATTTTTACTACTTTGCCGTTTCGCCAGACTGCGAGGGGGCGGTTGGCTTTTCTGTGGAGTTCTATGACTTCGCGGACGGCTTCTTTTAACGCAAGCACTGCTTTATCCTGAAGAGACAAACGTTTTTTCATTTTTCCCTCACTATTTTTGAGATCTTCGCAAATAGATCTTTATCAATGACTGTACGCTGATTTCCTTTTTCTTTTGCGATCAGGCCGGGCGTAGTGGATGAATTATTGAGTAGTATCCATGAGTCCAAAAGCGGCATATAAAATTTGAAAAAATTGTGAGTCCCTCTATGAAAACGCCTCCGGACATCCTGCCGGGGGACGTCATGGCCGCCGGCAGCTACCCTGTCTTTTATACGCGTTACGGCCAATTTAACGGATGGAATCCATAGGAAAAATAAATGCAGGGCATAACCGTTTGCTTTTAAGTCTCTCAAACGGTTTATGTAAGACTTACCCGATAGCGTTGTTTCAAAACCGAAATCAAGGCCTTTTCCCGCTAAATCACTTATTTGTTCAAGCACGAGCCTGCCGGCTTTCATTGCGGCGATCTGGGGAGAAAACGGGGATAATCCACGGGCAATAAGATCGGAATTTACAAAATGCAGGCACCCGGTATAGTTGGGCAGGAATTTTTTAGCGAATGTAGTTTTTCCGGAACCATTGGAGCCGGCTATGATGTAAATATTTTTATTCCGGGCCCGGTTAGTAAGATGATTGCCGATCTCCTGTTTAAGCGAGCTTTCTTTTCGGAACATGGGTTTTAATATCCGCCTGACCATGTTGCTCGTGTTATTAAGGCCGTAAAGATGCTGCCTTCCGATAATCTTGCGCTTTAATACGTCCTGCCTGTAGAGCTCTTTGAGTGCCGCATGGGCTGTAGGAGCGGTTATACCGGCGAGCGCCGCTATTTGGCGGCCGGAGGCCCTGAAATCGTCCTTTCTTAAAGCAAAAAGTTTTATGATCTTCGCTTTTGAGCCTGTATTTAAAATGCTGTCCAATGATCTATCCGGTGTCATAGTGTAAACCTTCCTTTACATGTGTAAAGTATACATTACATATAAAACGGTGTCAAGTGTAACATTTACTGCAGCACTTATTGGAATCATTGAGCATAGCGAGATATTGCTTGAGGCGAGGATAGTTTGGCGGTATAATTAAGTTCATGAAATTAACCAATATCTAACCCGGTTAGTTTAACCAGGTTTGATATTGGTTAAATATTGGTTAATAAATGGAAGAATATCTAAATACACCGATAAAAGAAATCATAACTAAATTCCCGAAAGTCGGGGAGATCCTCGAAGAATACAATATCGGCTGCGTTCCGTGCAAAGTCGGTTCCTGCCTGTTAAAAGACATTATGGAGATACATAATTTGCCTGAAAATGAAGAACGGGAGCTCCTTCGGCGGATCGCTCAAGTAATTTATCCCGGTAAAAAGATCGAGATACCCAGGATCGAGAGAAAAAATAGAAGAAAAGCCGGAGATCTCACTTATTCCCCTCCTATGAAGAAGCTGGTGGATGAACATGTATTGATCAAGAAGCTGGTAGCGGCAATACCGAAAATCATCAAAAATCTGGATCCGGAATCAGAAAAAGGCAGGGAGGTGATCCGTAAGAGCGTTGATTTTATTCGGTTTTATGCGGACAAATACCATCACGCCAAAGAGGAAGAAATACTATTTAAATATTTTGATGAAAATCTGGATATACTTAAGGTGATTCATGAAGACCATGAGAGTGCCCGCGCCCATGTGCGGGCAATATTGGAAGGATTGGATAAAAAAGATAAGGGGAAAATCGCCGAACACCTCATGGCATATCACGAGCTTCTTACCGAACACATAAAAAAGGAAGACGAAATACTATATCCGTGGATGGATAGAAACCTTTCGACTGCTCAGGTGGGTGAGTTATTCTCTAAGTTTAATGAAGCAGATGGGGCAACTGACAAGGAAGTAATAGGTAATTGTAAAAAATTTGTTGAGGAACTGGAAAAAAAATACAAAATTAAAAAGGAGGCCGTAAAATGATGAAACATGGAATGGAAGGATGCCCGGGTTCAAGAATGCAGGATTTTAGCAAAAAAAGCGCGGATGCAAAAGAAGAAACCGGAAAGAGAGGGTCGCAGTTGGGGCAATGGCCGATTCAGCTGCATCTTGTCTCGCCCATGGCTCCGTATTATCAAAAGAGCGATGTGCTTTTATCGGCTGATTGCGTGGCTTACAGCGTAGGAGATTTTCATAAAGATTACCTTAAGGGTAAAAGTATTGCTATTGCCTGTCCGAAACTTGATGAAGGGCAGGATATATATGTCGAGAAGATAAAGTCCCTGATCGACGATGCCCAGATAAACACCTTAACGGTTATGACCATGCAAGTTCCTTGCTGTGCGGGGCTTGTTGCTGTAGCGCAAAAGGGCCTTCAGTCGGCGAAAAGGAAGATACCCATTAAGTCTATCGTAGTAAGTCTTCAAGGGGATATTATTTCCGAGGAGTGGGTACAGTAAATAGCGTAATCGAAAATCTTAAATGTGAGCGGTACGCGTCTCACCCGAGATAAAAGCTTTGTAACTCACCCGGCGGGTTAGGAGGAAAAATGGAAGGAACAAACATTATCGGGCAGGCAGGGAACTTGACTGATTTGGTCGAATATCAGGAGGGTTCGGTCGTAAGCAAAGAGGTTATTAAACAGCCCAAAGGGTCGGTTACTCTTTTTGCTTTTGACAAGGGCCAGGGCTTAAGCGAGCATACCGCGCCGTTCGATGCTTTGGTTTACGTTTGTGACGGTGAAGCGGAGATCACTATCTCGGGGAAGGTCCACAACTTGAAGGCCGGAGAAACCATCATAATGCCTGCCGGTAAACCGCACGCGCTGAAAGCGCAGGAACGCTTCAAGATGCTTCTGGTGATGATACGGGCTTGAAGGTGGGAAACCGCTCTTTCGATAATTAATACGATTTTTTTGAAATTTTCGTTGTTTTTGTGTATTATATATAGTAGAGAGTAGACTATAAGAAGGAGTGTGCAATATGAGTAAAAAGTTGATCGGGATCGTGGCTGTTGTTGCGTTGGTTTTTGGTGCCCTGGCGCTTACTGCTTTTGCGGATGGTTACGGAAAGGAAGAGGGCTACCACGGTAAGGGTAAAGGGGGAGGCTTTGAAGATAAAGTTTCGTGTAAGGCGTATTTTCTTCTGAAGAATAAGGAAGAGCTGGGGCTTTCGGATAAGCAGATAGACAAGATAAAGAAGCTTAAGCTCAGCGTCAAAAAAGACGCGATCAAGAAAAGCGCGGAAATCGAAGTGTTGGCGCTTGATATAAAAGCGGGGCTCTGGAAGGATAAGGCTAACAGCGCTGCGTTAGGTAAATTGATTGACAAGAAATACAAGCTTAAAGCGGAAAAAGCAAAGGCCGCGATTGGCGCTTATGTTGCGCTTAAGAAGGTTCTTACGAAGCCGCAGAAGGCGAAGATGAAGGGACTTTTTAAGAAATGTAAGGTGTCTGAGAAGTCTAAGAAATGTAAGGTGCCTAAGAAGTCTAAGGTGCCTAAGAAGTGTAATTTGCCGAGGTAAGACCGGTTTTACTTTAGAAAACAGGGACACATTTTATTTTTCTTCCGAAAAATAAGATATGTCCCTGTTTTTTTATGGATTCCCATTAAAATGCAACTTTACTTGTCTATATTAGTGGAAGGATATATAATAAGAAAATGCAGCAGAGAATGTATGATGTGCTGAAAAAATATTGGGGATATGAATCATTTCGGCCTTTGCAGAAGGAGGCGATTTTATCCATACTGGAAGAAAGGGAGAGCCTTACGGTGCTTCCTACGGGAGGGGGGAAATCTTTATGTTTCCAGCTTCCCGCGCTTTTAAAAGACGGGATGGCTTGCGTTATTTCGCCGCTCATTGCCCTTATGAAAGACCAGGTAGATGGCCTTAAGGATATGGGGATTTCTGCTGCGTATCTCAACTCCAGTATTTCGCTTACCGAAGAGCGCGCCGTAATAGATTCGATTCGAATGGGGAAGATCAAACTTTTATATATCTCACCCGAACGCCTGCAAAAAGAAACGATGATACGTCTTCTTAAGTCGGCCGGGGTTTCTTTCTTTGTTATTGATGAAGCGCACTGCATAAGCCACTGGGGGCATGACTTCAGGGAGGATTACCGGAATCTTGGTATTATCAAAGAAACGTTTGAGGGGATCAGGATACACGCCTTTACGGCTACGGCTACCGTAGAAGTCCGGAAAGATATTATAGAGCAGTTGGCATTCAATGATCCTGAGACGCAGATAGGTTCGGTGGATCGTCCAAATCTGATTTACCGCGTAATGCTGCGCACAAATATCATAAAACAGATAACCGATGTCCTGATGAGGCATCCCGATGAAGCCGGCATTATATATTGCCTTCGCCGGGACGATGTTGAAAATGTATCGGCCAAACTAAATGACCTCGGCTTTAAAAACATCCCCTACCATGCCGGCATGACAGACAGCGCGCGGCATCTCCACCAGGACAGGTTTGTTCGCGAGGAAGTGGATATCATCGTGGCTACGGTGGCTTTTGGTTTGGGGATAGACCGCTCCAATATCCGCTTTGTTATACACGCTGCCATGCCCAAGACGATCGAGCACTATCATCAGGAGACGGGGCGCGCCGGGCGCGACGGACTCGCGTCTTATTGCTATATGTTCTATGGCGGGATGGACTATCGCACATGGAGTTATTTTCTTAAAAATTCTCCGAGCCGGGAAACGATGAAGGCGAAGCTCGGCGCTATTTATAATTTCTGCACAAAGCCGGGGTGCCGGCACAGGATTTTTGCAAATTATTTCGGCCAATCTTATAAAAAAACTTCATGTGAGGCCTGCGACTATTGCCTGAATGAGCTCGAGATGGTGGAGGATCCTTTGCTTTTGGGCCAGAAGATCCTGTCCTGCGTTGTCAGGGTGAGAGAAAGGCGCGGTTTTGGATTTGGCGCAGATCATATAGCAAATGTCCTTAGGGGAAATTCGACAGAGAGAATTACCGGAAGAGGCCACCAGAATCTTTCGACTTTCGGAATAATGCCCGAAGCCTCGATACCGTTTATCCGATACATGATCGAACAGCTGATAGGCCAGGGTTTCCTGCTCCGCGAAGGGGAATTCTCAACGCTTTCGGTAACGCCTTCCGGAAGGGAGCTTCTTTCGGGGGACGCCACACCTCTACTGGTCAAGCCCATGATTGCGGCAAAGAAGAAAGAGATACAGAAAAAAGCGAGAGAGAAAAAAGAAAGAGACTGGGCCGGCATGGATCAGAAACTCTTTGAGCTTCTTCGGAAAAAAAGAGCGGAACTTGCCGGAAAACATGGTGTTCCCGCATATATCATCTTCGGCGACAAATCCCTGAAAGACATGGCCCTCACAAAACCCGTAACCCGCGAAGCATTCGCCGCCGTATTCGGCGTAGGCGAACATAAATTAAAGATCTACGCCGACACCTTCATACAAGTTATATCAAACCATAACTAACCAACGCCTGCCCTTTTTTTAAAATAATATGCAGCAAAACGGAATATCCTGTGTCTATACATATGAAAGGAGGTTTTATGGGAAGAATGAAAAAAGAGAAAGGTATTTCACGAAAGGATATTATCGAATTGTGCAGGCTTCTTTTTGACGGTCGGGTATCGCTTGATGCGAAAGAATTTATTATCACCAACATCGCCGAGAGTCCCGTAAAAGAAGCGCGGGCAGCGATCGAGAAGTACAGAAGATGCAGTAAGAACGGCAAGTTATAATGCATTTACACAAAAACATACTTGCACTTGATTTTTAAAAAGAATGTGATATAGTTTATACTTAAAGGGAGGTGGAGGATGATAAAAGTTGTTACGATTACTATAGTTGCACTTTTTTTGGTTGTAGCTTTTACGTCTGTTTCTTTTGCGGCTGAAGCAAGGCCGATAAACAAGCTCGGCAACGGGCTGAACAACCTGCTGACAAGCTGGATGGATATACCGAGGCAGGTGAAAGCGGTAAGCGAAGAGCAGGATGCTTTCGCCGGGATGACGTATGGCGTCGTAAAAGGCATAGGCCTCGCGCTTGCGCGAACTATCGCGGGCACATTTGATGTAATTACGTTTCCTTTTGAACCGTATGACCAACCCGCCATGGATCCGATTTATGGCATGGGAGACTAACCGGTATTTGTATTTCTAATTAACACAGAATGTTAACCGCGTTCCGCTTGCCAGGTGGAACGCGGTGTCTATTATTTAACAAGGAGGTGGGGAAATGGTAAAAGTTGTTGCGATCACTGTGGTCGCGTGCTTTGTGGTTTTGGCCTTTACATCTGCCTGTTTCGCAGGTAGCGGTGAACCCGGGCCGGTAAACAAGCTTGGCAAGGGAATCAACAACCTACTAACTGGCTGGCTGGAGTTGCCGAGGCAAATTACGATCTCGTCCAAAGAGGAAGGCGTAAAGGGGCTACCCTACGGATTTATCAATGGGCTGGCGAATATGATAGTCAGGACAGTAGCGGGAGCGATAGATACAGCCCTGTTCATTGTCCCGCCATTCGATAAGCCCTTAATGGAGCCGTTCTTAGAGTTTTGACGCAGGACATAATAAGGATAGTTAGTTGATTTTTCCAACCCGGGGGTGGTAATTCCACCCCCGGGTTGCTTTATATGCTGTTAGGTAATACAAAAGTTTATTCTGCGCTCTTGTTGCGGTTCTCTATGTAATGTATACTATATTTAGCAGCGCATGAGAGATATGAGCGAGTGGCATTTTTTTTACCCGGTTATATAACGTTTTTCAAAAGTTCTGTTTAAACTTGTAAGGTGCGCCATGTCATTAAAAAAGCAAAAAATAGGCGAGATTCTAGTAGCAAACAATTTTATTACCGATAAGGTTCTGAAAGAGGCGCTTGCTTTTCAACGTAAATCCGGCGTTAGAGTAACCGAATATCTAATCAGAAGGGGCCTCATAAACGAGAAGGACCTTGTCAAATCCCTCACGCAACAGTTCGGACTTCCTTTTCTTCCTTTGGGTGCGTACAAGATACCGGACGAAGTAATTAAAATGATATCGCCCGAGCTTGCAAAAAAATATTTAGTGGTGCCGATTGACAAAATACAGGATGTTCTAAGCGTTGTCATGGCCAATCCCTTCGATCGGGGCGCGATTAACGCAGTCGAAAAAGCGACAGGCTGCTGGGTGCAGCGATTTGTCGGCATTTTTTCGGATATCCAGAATGCCCTGCATACGTATTACAAGCTTGCCGCCAAGAAACCGGCGGCATCCAGGGCAAAAATATCCTCGTATATTTGCGCTGATGGCTATGAAGGCATTGAGCGCCGCAGGACAATCAGGCACGATGTCGAAATAGATATCTATTTCTCCACATCGACCTGTTACAAGAAAGCCGAGATGGGAAATTTAAGCGCGAAGGGAATTCTTTTAAAATGCAATTCCGAGCCGTCTACGCCGCATACAATACTCCAGATCGAACATCCGAGAAAACTATACCCCGATCCCCTCCTGATCCTTGCAAGGATTATCAGAATTATCCCATTGGAAAATCACCGTTTTGAAGTCGGGATAGAGTTTGCGGAAATAATAAACGGCGATGCCAAATCGATATTCAAATATATAAAAGGGATTAAAGAATACGGGGATAGTAAAAAAATGGCGTATAAATTCTGAGGCGATCATATGATTCGGGAAAGGCGCTCTGAAAAACGCGTGAAGGCTCAGGTAGCCGTGCGAATACCCGCATTTGGCATGGCGCTGCGGCATCCGGTCAACATATGCCCGAGCGGGCTTTCAGTCATATCAAGCGTATTCCTGGATGTCAACCATGAATTCGATATGGAACTTATAGTCCAGGGCAAGGACTCAATATACACGAGAGCCAGGGTGATGTGGATAGATCCAAAACGTAAAGGCGCGGGTTGTTACAGAGTCGGCATGAAATTCATGGACCTGGGCCCGGAAGACAAGAAGCGCCTACAAGCAGACCTTCAGTAAAGAATTAGGGACGGGGCATTTGGTGAACTCTGGCCTGTCCCTATATCCCACGCATATTTTGCTTGGGATTTATTATTTTACGGGGTATAATTCAAAAAAGGAAAAAAGATAATGAATGAAACACACCACTATGTAGTAAATCATTACTTCGAAGAAAATCCCTCGGGCCACTGCGCTAAATTATACGATGAGCTGAAGCATAAATATGGCGTGACAGTCATCTTTGAGCCGGGATCCCCTGGTGATAAAGCAGAACTTCTGCCGGATGTCAGGATTCGCGGAGAGGTTATATACCTATGCGAAAAAAAATGGGTTATTAAACTTAATGGGCTCGAAGACCCCGATATTGACAGGGTTATTTCGCATGAGCTTTTGCATATCGCGCTCAGGTATAGAAACCGCCTGCCTTACGCCGACACGGAAAAGCTTACGAAGAACCAGATAATCGCTCTGAATGCGGTAGAAAACAGAATTATCGAGCCTGCGTTGAATAAAATATACGGCCAAAAAGATCACACTGAGTGGGGAGATGAATACGAGGAAATATTGGGCAAGATGCGCCCGTATTTGAGCGAGATAAGCGGCGTGATAACGAGGGATAGGTATCTTGAAGTCCTCGGCGAATGCTTGAAAACGTGCGGCGAATCTTTGCCGCCGTTTCTTTTGTAATGAAGCTCCAGTACCGGTAGGGCAGGTTTAAACCCCCCCTACCGGTACTGGGGCTTCATTTTTCCTTTGACCTTAATTTTTGCGCGTAGTATAATTGACACCATGAAGAAGAAAATTTTGATAGTGGATGATGAAGAAGATTTTCTAAATACTACGGGGCCCATACTGAAAAATGCCGGATATGAGATTATCCAGTCTTCAAACGGTAAAGATGCCGCAAATCTGGCGAGGAAACACAGGCCGGATCTTATCCTTCTTGACATAAACATGCCCGGAATAGACGGCAGCCGTACAACGGATATCCTGAAAAATGACGATTCCACCAGAAATATCCCCATAATATACCTCTCGGGCCTTCTTAAAGAAGCAGAGATAGAGGACGGACACATTACGGGAAGCAAGGTAGGGGACGTCCATTTCATCTCAAAATCCCAAACGCCAAAGAAGCTCCTGGAAGCAATCAAAAAAAGTATCGGATAAAAATGGAAGAGGGGAAAAAAGAAACCAAATGGTATTTTAAGACTTCGTGGCTTGTGATTTTATTTCTTTCCATCGGGCCGCTTGCTTTGCCGCTTGTCTGGATCAATCCGGGATTCAGCCGGAATCGAAAGGTAATCATAAGCGTTATCGCTATTGTTATTACCTATTTCCTGTCCGTAATGTTTGCCGGCGCGGTTAAATCTATAATGAGTTATTATCAGGAGCTCCTTAAGCTGATTTAACACCGGTTCAATAGACACTTATCCCTGAAGCACTTTCTTCCTTTCCTTGCTCAAGGGCCCTCTCTTCCGGCCAGCCGTCATATTCGTTTTCTTCGGTAGTTTCGCTTGCGGCTTCGTCCGTCTCCGCGCTTTCGGTTTGGGCCGCTATCTCGCTCTTCAGGTTTTCGATCTCTCCACTTAACCCGGTTACTTTATTTTCCATTGCTTCAAGGCGGCTTTCCATCTCCTTTAGCCGCCTTGCTGCAAACTCTTCCGTGCTTTCTATAAAATATTGCCCGCCCTGCTCGTAAACCTTGGCGCCTTCCGGTATCAAAAGGTTGATGCCGCCAATTTTGCGCAACTCCATCCCGGGCTTTACGGATATGTTCTCTTTGCCGCGCCTGTATGTCTTAAGCGCACTTTTCTCGTAAGTCCGATATTCTTTGCTGCTTTCCGCGCAAACTGTTTGTGCAGTAAATGTGAATGCCAGTATGAAAAACAAACCATAAAACTTTTTCATAACCCCCACCGCCTTCCAAACCCAATTATACCCCCAAACCCGCAAAATAAAAGCAAAAATGGGTCTGACCCCTTTTTGCTTTTTTAATTTGAGATTTTGGGATTTACGGGGTATAATTCAGGGGAGTGAGGGGTGCGTGATGCCGAGGGAAAGGATTACGCCGAGGCAGAAAAACCTGTCGAGGCTTCTGAGAGAACGAAAAAAAATATATAAGAGTAAACTTAAAACCGCTAGGAGGAAATCCGCAGAATGAAAAAATCCGTGAAAATTATACTGCGAGAGGCGCTTGTCATACTGGGGTTTCTTGCCGTGAGCGTTTCAATATTGTATGTATCCTTAGCCCATCCTCCGCTACCAAAACCCGTCACATACACGCTTCCGGGGAAGACCAGGCTGGATATGCCCCTTGCGGGGTATGATGCGGAAGACCTCGTGCCTGATTTTATAACGGGCGCGGTTTACCGCCGGACGGAAATGGACGCGGTGCATAAACAACGCGCCGGGATAAGCGGGTTAGCCGCGTCAATCATTTCTATCGGTTATCCGCTATACCTTCTTCTCTCGCTTATTATGTGGATGCTGAAACGTTTTCGAAATGGAAAAAATAAGGTATGAAGTAGACCCGCATAACAGGCTCGTTGTTGTGCGGTCCGGCCGGAGGGCGCGCCTTTCGAGATTCCGAAAAGTCTTGTCCGGGCGTTTCAGGATCGGCAAAAATAACGCGTTATCCTACCATATAAAATCACCCGTTCATCATGGCGCAAATATTCCCCACCAGGTAAAATTCAAGGGCAAATGGTCATTGACCAAAAATCACAACTTGCGTCTCACACTTAATAAGTGGGGCCGCCGGACCTTCGGGGACAGCTTGACGATCAAGGGTGACATAATATCCGCCAATAAAAATTCCATATTGTTTGCCGTTACGTCAAAGACAAAGGAAAATACACGCTCGATCTATGTCCTGGATCTGAAAGGCGCCTGGCAGGCCGATAAGTCAAACCGCCTTACCTTCAGGGTAAAAAAAGAAAAAGGAAAACATGATATCCTGACATTTGACGGCGTATGGAAAGTGGATAAAAATTACCGGGTAACATACAGCTACGAAAGAGCGCATCTTTTGCGCAAATCCAAAAAAATGCATACCATAGTACTCCAAGGGCATTGGGACATAAAAGATAAGTCGCGCCTATCATATGTATTAGATAGAAATACGAATTCGGCATTCAATTTCAAAACAGGACTTGGCTTCTTCAGTGACAATTACATAAAATACGAGGTAGGGATAAGATTGTCGGAGAGGCGCCGGCCGGTAAAGCGTAGCATCACGTTATATGGGGTGTGGAAAATCAGAAAAAACACCGGATTAACATTTGAAATAAAATATGGGGACAAAAAAATCCGCGCAATCACTTTTAGAGCAAATGCTTCCTTTGCAAAGAACGGTGCGGTATTCCTGAGGCTCCGGAACGAACTGGGTAAAGACATGGGCGTTAGCATTAAACTATCCCGCAAAATTCTAAAAGGGGAAGGCGAAGCATTCCTGAAAGCGCTCCGGTCAAAACGTGAATCCAATTTTTTTGTAGGCGCCGGCGGCGGTTGGTGAATTCTGATTCTAAGCTGCGGGAGGGGAGCTAACCGTAAGGATGAGCGTATCGATTTTGGCGGTATTGGAAAATGCGTGTTCGAGCGAAGCATCGAAATAAACACTATCACCTTGTTTGAGGTTGTATTTTTCTTTCCCGATCTTTGCCTCAATCCTGCCTTCGAGGACGTATATGAATTTTTCAACACCGACCCTGCGCTTATTATCCTTTATCTCGCCGTTTTTTCCTATGCGATTTAAAACCGGCATCATGTGCCTGCCGGAAATTGCGTCCGTAAGCATTTCGATAGCGTAACCTTCCGAACGGACAAAAGGCTTATTCGAGATTTGCTGTTTTATCAACGACACTGTTTTGGTTTCGTCCTCGACCTCGCGATAAAAATCAGCAAGGGATATCTTAAGCGTCTTGCATATACTGATATGCGATTTAAGGGTCCCCGGCATTATATCGTGTTCCATGCGGCTCAAGGTGGCGATTTGCACCTCGCTTTTTTCCGAGAGCTCCTTGAGCGTCATTTTTCTTTCTTTGCGCAGCTGTTTTAGGCGTTTTCCGATTTTCATTTTATCCTCTATTAAACCATTATAGTATTTATTTCGCCAATGTCAATACCAACTTGACAGAAAATCAAGGCCTCTCTAACTTGACAAAATGTGCGCTACAAGGCATACTCGATTTAGAGGAGGCTTTGACGCACAAATGGCCGGCAAAAAACTTGTCTTATTATGGGTTTATCTGGTTCTGGTGTACTTTCAAGGCGCGCTCCCGCTGGATTTGGTGTCCGGCCCTGTAAAGCCCCAAGAGGGGCGTCTAGAGGCTTACGCCGAATTCCAAAAACCCCACAATTCACCCACGCAAACAGCCCTTTCCGAGTTCATAATAAGCATCCTCGCGAGTAAAAAAATCGAAGAAATAACCTTCTCAAATCCAACCCCGATTTTCACTTCCCCGTAGTTCAAAAGGGGGACGTCCCCTTATATTAAAGTTGCCTTGTGGAGAACGGAATAGATAGGGCCCTTAGGGGTGAGAGTTGATTGAAAAAGCGTGATGTGATTTATTTGAGAGGTTACGGGCCGGACTTCAAGTGACAGGATTTTTTCTTTTAACGCGTCTTTATTCTTGCCGGATTTTACTCTGCCCAGAGTGAGGTGGGCGCTCATGGGGCGCTTTTCTTTGGGGAAGCCGATTTTTTCAAGTTCTTCTTCCGCGGAACTTGCTATTTTTTCTACTTGAGCGCATCCTTTGTCTATCCCTACCCATAAGACGCGCGGACGATCCAGGCCCGGGAAAGCGCCGGGCCTGAAGAGGCTTATTTCAAATGCCTTCTCACCCGAAGAAATGCGGGTGAGGGCATTCTTGATCTCATCAATTCTACCTTCCTCTACGTCCCCGAGAAATTTAAGCGTCAAGTGTATGTTCCTCGGCGCAACCCATTTAACGTCAGCATCCACCTGCCCGAGCTTCCCCTGAAGCCGCTCGAGTTCCGCTCTGACCGCATCCGACAACTCCAATGCTACAAACGTTCTCATATTGTGGCGCGAATCAGGTTAAGCGTTGCGGTGGATGCAAGCTGTTTTATGTCTTCCCGGCTTCCCGCAAATCTGTACTTTTTTACCATCGTTATTTTGTTACCCGCTATCGCGATGTAGACCAGGCCTACGGGTTTTTTCTTTGTTCCGCCTGCTGGGCCGGCGATTCCCGTTACCGCGGCGCCGATATGCGCTTTCGACAGGCTTTTTACGCCTTTTGCCATGTCGTAAGCAATTTCTTTTGAGACGGCGCCGTGCTTTTTTATTTTTTCCCGGGATACGCCGAGTAAACAAGCCTTCGCTTCGTTTGAATAGCAGACGGCGCCCATTTTAAAATATGCGGAACTGCCGCTTACGTTTGTTATTCTGTTTGCTATAAGCCCGCCGGTACAGGATTCGGCTACGGCGAGCGTTTTCTTCTTTTTCCGGAGCAGAGTTCCCAGCGCTTGTTCAAGGGTATCGGAATCTGCGCCATACACGTGATTCGTGAGCCGGCGCCGTATTTCCCTCTCTATTTTTCGTATCTGGCTGTGGTGAGCTTTTTCATTGCCTGCTTTAGATGTTATTTTTAGATCAACCTCGCCGAGTCGCGCGTATATCCCGAGAGCCGTGCCTGTCCCTGCGGAAAAGAGGTCTTTCACTATTCTATTTACTTCTGCCTCGAGAAGGCCGGTCACTTTTATCGTTTTTGTTTTTATCGTCTGCTTTCCGGCGATACTTTTTTCCCTGAGATAGGGTATTATTTTTTCCTCGAAGATCGGGATTAATTCCCTGGGCGGGCCCGGGAGCGCTATTACGGGTTTTCTTCCGTAATAGACGAGAATAGCGGGCGCGATGCCTACGTTATTCTTAAACCAGCGCGCGCCGCGCGGGATTTGCGCCTGCCTCAATGCCTCTTGCGGCATTTTTACGAGGCCTCTATTTTTGAAGTATCGGGTTACGAGCTTCGCTATGTCGTTATTTACGACGAGCGGCTTTGAGGTTACGCTCCCGATCGCATAAAGGGTGATGTCGTCTACGGTGGGCCCGAGCCCGCCTGTGGTGAGCACGATGTCGGAACGCGAAAGCGCTTCCTCAAGCGCGGAAACGAGCCTGGCAGGGTTGTCGCCCACGGTGGTGTGGCGGTCGAGTTCGATCCCGAGGAGGGCAAGTTTGCGTGAAAGATATGCCGTGTTTGTGTCTACGATCTCCCCCTGAAGAATCTCCGTCCCTATCGAGATAATTTCCGCGCGCATGAGAAATATTATAACGCGCGCCCGAAATAAAGCAAGAGCAAAAAAGTTTTCTAACCTGGTTAGATTTGCCGGGTTAGAAGGTTTTAGAAAAGTTTTCTAACCCGGCAAATCTAACCAGGTTAGAAAACTTTAAAATAAAATGCAGCAAAACGGGCTTTCCTGTGTCTATACATATGAAGGGAGGTGGTGAAAAATGGGAACGAAATGGGGGTGAAAAGTGTTTGCAAAAATGGGGTTGCATAGGTATAATATATAGCTTATATTATACTAAATGTGTGGTGTGCAGTTTTTTCAAAATAAATAGAGGAGGGCGCTATGAAGGAAGGTGTAATGGTAAAGACAAAAAAGAAGACTGAAGAATCGGCGAAGGCGGATTTGGGCAAGCCTAAGGTGGATTCGGATAAAATGAAGGCGCTGGAACTTGCGTTAAACCAGATCGAGAAGCAATTTGGGAAGGGCGCGATCATGAAGCTGGGGCAGGATTTCAAGATAGACGTTCCCGCGATATCTACGGGATCGATCGCCTTAGACATTGCCCTTGGTGTTGGGGGCGTACCGCGCGGCAGGGTAATAGAGGTGTTCGGCCCTGAGTCGAGCGGTAAAACTACGCTTACGCTCAATATAATTGCGAACGTCCAAAAAACAAATGGGCAAGCCGCGTTCATAGATGCTGAGCATGCATTTGACGCCGGCTATGCGAAGAAAATCGGGGTAAATCTTGACAGCCTCCTGATCTCCCAGCCCGATACCGGCGAGCAGGCGCTCGAGATCGTGGAGACGCTGGTCAAAACCAACGCTGTCGACGTAATCGTGATAGACTCCGTAGCCGCACTCACGCCGCGGGCCGAACTCGAAGGCGATATGGGACAATCGTTTATGGGGCTGCAGGCGCGCCTCATGAGCCAGGCCCTGCGGAAGCTTTCCGGCTCTATTTCCAAGTCGAAGACGTGCGTTATATTCATCAACCAGATACGCGAAAAAATAGCTGTCAGATGGGGGAACCCCGAGACGACTCCGGGCGGCCGGGCGTTAAAATTTTACTCATCAGTCAGGATTGATCTGAGAAGGATAGCCTCACTTAAAAAAGGCGAGGAAGTCGTGGGGAACAGGGTTCGCGCAAGCGTCGTTAAAAACAAAGTAGCAGCCCCCTTCCGCAAGGCTGAATTTGACATAATGTACGATGAGGGAATCTCGCGCGCGGCGAACATATTGGATGTTGCAGAAACGCAGGGCGTCGTAAAGAAAGTCGGCACATGGTACGCCTATGGCGAAGATAAATTGGGCCAGGGGAAGGAAAATGCCAGGCTTTTCCTTAAAGGTAATCCCGGGGTCCTCAATAAGATAGAGAAGGAAGTGATGAATGCGTTTACGGAGAAAAAGTAATACAATGAAAAAGAGCTTATTATACGCCACCGTCTTAGCTGCGATTGTTTTTGTTATAATCGGTATTGCGAAATGCTCAAACCGCGGCAGTATGACACCGGAGGCAGTAAGCAAAAGGGCAGGGTTTAAAATGCCCGGAGCCGCAAAAATCGAGAAATTGAGCGGCAAAACCGATATCCGGAACGCTTTTGTAAAAGTGTCAGATAAGGTGGGGAAATCCGTTGTTGCCATATCTACGGAGCGGATGCAAAAGATCGGGCCGACGCCGGGCGCGCGGTTTAGGCGTTTTGGCCGCAAGGGGCAGTTTGATAGCAAAGATCCGATCGAGAGGTTTTTTGAGGAATTTTTCGGCGGCCTTCCGGAGAGAGAATACAAACAAAGAGGCCTCGGCAGCGGTTTTATCATCGACAAAGAGGGCCACATACTTACCAATTACCATGTTGTGGAGGGAGCCGACAAGATCAACATAACGCTTTCCGATGGGAGGAGTTTTTCAGGTCTCCTGAAGGGCGGCGACCCGAGGAGTGACCTTGCTGTTATTGAAGTAAAAACGAAAAATCTGCCTGTGGCGGAACTTGGCGATTCGGACCTGATACGGACAGGTGAGTGGGCTGTCGCACTTGGCAATCCGTTTGGCCATATACTTCAGAGCGCGGAGCCCACTGTTACTGTAGGCGTTATAAGCGCCCTTCACCGGCGCATTCCCGCGCCCGGCGGCGAAAGAGGTTATCTCGATATGATACAGACCGACGCGGCTATAAATCCCGGAAACAGCGGCGGCCCGCTTTGTAATTTTGAAGGAAAGGTAATCGGCATAAATGTTGCCATATTCTCCACAAGCGGGGGTTATCAGGGAGTAGGATTTGCTATTCCGATAAATGCCGCCAAAGATATTCTTGAGGACTTGATAAAGGGAAAGGAAATCGCCCATGGCTGGTTTGGAATCGGCATTCAGGACATTACGCCGGAAATAGCGGAATATTTCAAGTTGCCCAATCGTAACGGGGTGCTTGTTTCTGAGATAATGCCCGGGGGGCCGGCTGAGCAAGCGGGTTTGAAAGAAGGCGATATCATAACATCGCTTGATGGAAAATCCATTAAAGCTGTAAATGGCCTCATGAGGGAAATAGGCGGCAAAAAAGTCGGTGATCGCGTGCGGGTTGGCATCACACGGGACAAGATCAAGAAAACGATGGACATAATAGTAGGGAAAAGGCCTTCAAGAGCTGAACTTGAAGAGGAACTCGGCCTTGCGTCCTTCGAGGAGCTCGAGGAGTGGCGCGGCATACAGGCAGTCAAAATTACCGAAGGCATTGCTGCCGAACTTGGTTTGAAAAACAGTAAGGGCGTTGTGATAATTGACATGAGCCTGGACGGCCCGGGATACGAAGCGGGACTGAAAATAGGGGACGTGATCAGAGAAATAAACAAAATAAAAATAGCTGGCCCGGACGATTACAAAAAGATCACAGGCGAAACAAAGGGCCTCGTGCTCATTAGGACCGATAGGGGCTATTTCACCGTCAAGGATGAAAGTAAAAGATAAGCGGGAAGAGGCGATCGGCTATACCGGCAGGCTTCTCGGCGTAAGGCCGAGAAGCGAAAAGGAATTGAGAGAGCGTTTACTGGGCAAAAACTTCGGCCGCGCTGTTATTGACAGCGCCGTTTCATTCTTAAAAGAACGGAACGTGATCGATGATGCCAGGTTCGCCAGGCTCTGGATTGAATCCAGGATGAATACAAGGCCCAGTGGCAAAATGCTTCTAAAAAGGGAACTTGAAGAAAAAGGGATATCAGGCGAGATCATAGCGAGCGCCCTGAGAGAGACGGCAGAGAAGGAAAGCAAAACCGCCAGGGCTCTTGCCGTAGACGTTCTCGGTAAATTGGGAGCGCTTCCGAGAGAAAAAGCCAAAGCTAAACTTTTCGGCCTTCTCGCGCGCCGCGGTTTTGATCCCGAAGTCATAGAAGAAATAATAGGCGAGTTAAGGCCATGCTAAGCAGTAACGATATACGGGCTAAGTTTCTCGAGTTTTTCAAAGCCAAAGGGCATGAGGTTGTGCCGAGCGCGAGCCTCGTTCCCAAGGCCGACCCTACACTTCTTTTTACAAGCGCGGGGATGAACCAATTCAAGGACCAATTTTTGGGGCACAACGTGACATACGCGCGGGTCTGTTCGTCGCAGAAGTGCCTGCGGACGGCGGACTTGGATAGGGTTGGCACAACCCCTTCGCACCACACGTTCTTTGAGATGCTGGGGAATTTCTCGTTCGGGGATTACTTTAAAAAGGAAGCGATTCTCTGGGCGTGGGAGTTTCTGACGGAGACGCTGGGTTTAAAGCGGGCGAAACTCTGGGTATCCGTTTACAAGGAAGACAAAGAGTCTTACGGGATATGGCGGGATCTGGTAAAGGTGCCGGCGGGAAAAATTAAGAAAATCGGCGCGAAGGAAAATTTTTGGCCCTCGAACGCACCGAAAGACGGCCCGAACGGCCCATGCGGGCCGTGCTCGGAAATTTTCTACGACACCGGTGGCGGCAAATCAGTCGAGGTGTGGAACCTCGTTTTTACGCAGTTCGAGAGGATTGATGGAGGCAAGCTATCCCCTCTTCCGAACAAGAACATTGATACCGGCATGGGCCTTGAAAGAATTACGGCCATCATGCAGGGCGTTAAGACGAATTTCGAAACAGACCTTTTCAAACCGATTATTGATGAAATTAAAGTTTATCGTCCAAGCTTGAAAGCGAAGGACTTGAATACGATAGCCGACCATATAAGAGCGGTTACGTTCGCGATTTCTGACAACGTCGCGCCTTCCAACGAAGAGCGCGGATACGTCATAAGGAAACTCATACGCCGCGCGTATCTTCGTGGCGGGGGAAAAGAGCCATTTTTATATTGTATAGTGCCGAAGGTTGTGGGAATAATGAAGGATAGTTACCCCGGACTTCTCCCGAAAAGAGAAGAAATAGTCCTTATCGTAAAGGAAGAGGAAGAAAGGTTTGGAAATACGCTTTCTGCGGCTTTGCCCCTGCTGGAAGAGGGGTTACGTTCCGCGAAGAGCAAGGTTTTAAAAGGGGATAAGATCTTTAAACTTGCAGATACATACGGGCTTCCGCTTGAGGTTATTGAGGAGCGAGCGAAGAAAAAGAAGGTCCGGCCGGATATCGCCGGATACATTAAGCTGATGAAAGAACAACGCGCGCGTTCGCGTAAAAAAAGTAAACTCGAAAAAGGCGTTTTTTGCGGCCTCTCCGAGGAAACGCCGGAAACCGCAAAAAACCATACCGCCACGCACCTTTTACAGGCGGCGCTTCGCAGGGTCCTGGGAGAGCACGTCCACCAGGCAGGCTCCCTTGTGACGCCGGATCGGCTCAGGTTTGATTTCACGCACGTGAGAAAACTCACAGAAAGAGAGCTCGAGAAAGTGGAATTGCTCGTAAACGAATGCATAAAAAACAGCATACCGGTCACGAAGGAAGAAAAGACCCTGGATGAGGCGAAGAAGGAAGGCGCCATTGCCCTTTTCGATGAGAAATACCAAAAGATGGTGACGGTCGTGACTGCCGGCGACTTCTCGAAGGAAGTCTGCGGAGGAATACACATAGATAATACCAAGGACATCGAATTTTTTAAAATCGTGCGCGAAAGCTCTGTCGCTTCGGGCGTAAGAAGGATAGAGGTGGTTACGGCCGGCAGGGCGCGGGAGTGGATGGAAGAAAGCAAAAAGCGGAAAGCGAAAAACGAAAAACTGGAAAAGAAAAAAGAAGAAGAAAAAGCGTTCGAGAAGGAGAAGTTGAAAGCGGCTTTCGGGAACCTCGATTTATTAATTAAAAAAGCCGAAGTAAAAAACGGCGTAAAAATCATAATCGAAAAAGTGCCGGGCGCCAATATGGGTATCCTGCGTAATCTTGCGGACAAAATAAAAGCGGCGGAAAAAAATTCTTTTGTCATGCTTGCCGCAGACGATGGAGGCAAGGTGAGCCTGGTCCTCACTTTAGCGAAGGGCCTTGTGTCCGGCGGCGCAAACGCATCGGAAGAAATAAAATCCCTCGCAAAAATAATTCACGGCTCGGGCGGTGGCAGGGCGGATTTTGCGCAGGCCGGCGGCAAAGACGCGTCGAAGCTGGAAGTTGCGCTGTTGGCCGCAAAAAAGATGGCCTCACATATTATTGAAGGAGTATCGAAATGAAGCTTGTAAAAAGAGGAAGCGCTAATTTTGAAAAGCTCGTAAACCGCAACTCGCATTTCAGAAAGAGGGTTACGGAGAGCGTGAAGAAAATACTCGATAACGTGCGCCTTAACGGGGACGAAGCGATCTTGAAGTATACCCGAAAATTCGACAAGATAAAGATCAAGCCTAAGGATATAAGGGTGACGGAGTGCGAGACCTCGGGGGCATATCAGAACATAAAACCGGAAATAGTAACGACGATCAAAGCCGTTATGGATAATGTGGATAGATTTTACAGGAGAGAAATACGGAAGTCGTGGAAGACAAAAACCAAAGACGGCGTTGTGCTGGGGAAAAAGATCACCCCTATCGACAGCGTAGGGGTTTATGTGCCGAGCGGCACCGTCCCGCTTGTTTCGAGCGTCTA
This sequence comes from Candidatus Omnitrophota bacterium, assembly GCA_024542975.1. GTDB lineage: Bacteria > Omnitrophota > Gorgyraeia > JABMRN01 > RBG-13-46-9 > JAMXCZ01. The sequence goes on from JAMXCZ010000002.1 coordinate 21,564, forward strand.
CATGACGGTAATGCCTGCGCGGATCGCGGGTGTCAAAAAAATCGTTCTTGTTTCACCGCCGAACGAGTACGGATCCATAAACCCTTACATACTGGTCGTTGCCAACCTCCTCGAAGTTGACGAGATCTACAAGGCGGGTGGCGCGCAGGCGATCGGCGCTTTGGCATTCGGGACACGGACGATACCGAAAGTCGACAAAATCGTCGGCCCGGGGAACGTGTATGTTACGGAGGCCAAGCGGCAGGTGTTCGGATACTGCGATATTGACATGCTCGCCGGCCCGAGTGAGGTTGTAATTCTCGCTAATAACTATGCCGATAGTGAATACGTGAAAGTGGATCTCAGGGCGCAGGCAGAGCACCATAGGGGTTTTGCGGTGCTTGTCACGCCGTCAAAGCGTCTTGTCAGGGCCGTAAAGCGGGAAGTCGACAAGGGCTTTATAGTCTTGACCAAAAACATCAATGAAGCGATAGAGGTTACAAACCTCCTTGCGCCCGAACATTTACAAATTATGGTGAAAAATCCGAAAAATGTCGTGAAAAAAATAAGAAACGCCGGCGCAATTTTCATAGGCCCCTATACGCCCGTTTCGGTAGGCGATTATATAGCCGGGCCAAGCCATGTCCTGCCTACGGGTGGCACTGCGAGGTTCTTTTCCGGGTTAGGGGTGGAAGACTTCGTAAAGAGTTCCCATATTATTTCGTATACGAAAAAAGCGTTGGAGGAAGTAAAAGACTCAATAAGCAAGCTTGCAACCATAGAAGGCTTGCCCAAACACATGGATTCAGTTAACGCGAGGTTTAAGTAAATGAGGCCACAACTTACGGAGGCCATAGGCCTACGTAAGTTGTATAGCCGAATTTATCCTGAGGCACTGAAAGTGCCGAAGGATCTCATTGTAGGAGGCAAATAATATGGCAAGGCGGAGCAGTAAGAAGAGAAGGGCGAAGATTTACAGGAAAACCACTGAGACGAAAATAGTGGGCGAGCTTGTGATTGACGGGGCCGGGAAATCCGACATCAAGACGGGCATAGGGTTCCTGGACCACATGCTTACACTTTTTGCTTTTCATGGCTTGTTTGACATTAAGCTAAAGGTAAAAGGCGACCTGGAGGTTGATATTCATCACACCAATGAGGATGTGGCGATATGTGTTGGGCAGGCTTTTAAAAAGGCCCTCGGCGCATGCAAGGGTATACGGAGGTTTGGCTCTGCGGAAGTGCCCATGGATAACGCACGCGCTAAGGTCGCGATCGATATAGGCGGCAGGTTTTCCTACGAGGGAATAAAGTTCAAAGACGGCAAGGAGGACGTACCCCTTTCCTCAATAAAAGGCAATCGCCCAGGTGAAAATTATTCAATGGAAGACGGAAACGATTTTCTGGACACACTTGCGAAGAATTTTGGAATAAATTTGCACGTCGATATTGTATCGAGGGGCGACATGCATCACATGCTCGAGGCGATATTTAAGACGCTGGGCCTTGCCCTGGACCACGCAACAGAGATTGATCCCAGGCGGAAGAAGGCTGTGCCGTCCACAAAGGGGATTTTGTAAGCCGGAGTGAAGAGAATGAAAGTAACCGTAATTGATTATGGGCTCGGTAATCTGGCGAGCGTTTATAATGCGCTGACTTTTCTGGGGGTGGACGCTAAGGTGAGCGCTTTGCCGCAGGATATTGATAAAGCGGATAAGCTTGTTCTGCCGGGCGTCGGCGCGTTCGGTAATGCCATGGCGGGGCTCCACAAGAGAGGGCTCATCGAGCCGATAAAAAACTTTCTCACAAGCGGCAAAGCATATCTCGGCATATGCCTGGGCCTTCAGCTTCTTTTTGAGCAAAGCGAGGAGGGCGGTGTTAAGGGATTGGGCATATTTAAGGGAGAGGTTAAGCGATTTCAGGCGGCGAGCGGGATCAAAGTGCCGCATATTGGGTGGAATACTGTAAAGCTTAAAGCTGATAGCTCTAAGCTTACAGCTGATATCAAAGACGGCTCTTACTTCTATTTCGATCACTCATACTACGCCAGCCCCGAGGACACAGGGGCCATAGCCGCCAATACCGAATATGGCATAAACTTTGCATCCATGATCCGCAGGGACAATGTATACGCCGTCCAATTTCACCCGGAGCGCAGTCAGAAGCTGGGGCTTAAGTTCCTGGAAAATTTCATTAAGCTGTAGGAGAAAAAGTATGAATATAATTCCTGCGATAGACATAATGGACCAGAGGGTGGTGAGGCTAAAACGGGGAGAGTTTGGTACGGAGAAGGTCTACTCTGAGAATCCCGTTAAGGTTGCAGAGGGCTGGAAGGATTGCGGCGCGCAACTTTTGCACATAGTTGACCTTGACGGGGCGCGACTCGGGAAGCCGGTCAACCTGGACATTATCCGGGAGATTACGCACAGCGTCAAGATTGACGTAGAGGTAGGAGGAGGCCTTCGTAGCGAAGCCGACATTGATAAGGCCTTCAGGGCGGCAGCGCATTTTGTCGTAATCGGCACAAGTGCCGTTCAAGACGAGACATTCGTAAAAAGCCTGGTGCAAAAGTTTAAAGACAAGATAATTTTTGCGGTAGATGCAAAAGACGGGTATGTTGCGATGAAGGGATGGAAGGAAGTTTCTGGAGAAAGCATCCTTGAGTACGCTCAAAAGCTGGAGAGCCTTGGCGCAAAAAAGATCATATATACCGACATATCGCGCGACGGTATGCTGGAAGGGCCGGATCTGGAAATATTGAAATCTATTCTGGAATCAACTTCACTCAAGGTTACGGCATCCGGAGGAATTTCCAGTATAAATGATATAAAGCAGCTTAAAAAACTGGAGGAGTTTGGGCTTACGGCGGTCATAATAGGCAAGGCCCTGTATGAAGGCCGGATTGATTTTCGGGAGGCGCTCCGTGCTGGCTAAAAGGATCATACCGTGCCTCGATGTAAAAGAGGGGCGTGTCGTAAAAGGCATAAACTTTGTTAACCTGCGGGACGCAGGAGACCCGGTAGAAAATGCCAAGTTTTACAATGACGAAGGCGCAGACGAGCTTGTGTTCCTGGACATAACTGCGAGCGTGGAAAACCGGAAGACGATGCTGGACGTAGTGCGGCGCGTTGCGGAGAAAGTATTTATGCCTTTCACCGTAGGCGGCGGCGTAAGTTCTCTCGATGACATAAGGAACCTTTTAAATGCAGGTTGCGACAAGGTTTCAATTAATACTCAGGCCGTTAAAAGGCCCGATCTTATCAGCGAAGCGTCGGATAAGTTTGGCGCGCAGTGCATAGTGGTCGCGATTGACGCGAAACGCGATGCGGACAGGTGGGAGGTTTATGTAAACGGCGGGCGCAATGCTACGGGGCAGGATGCAATCGAGTGGGCCAAAAAAGCCGCCTCTCTCGGCGCGGGCGAAATTTTGCTTACGAGCATGGATAGAGACGGCACAAAGGATGGATACGATACGGAGCTTACGAGAAAAATTTCGGAAGCCGTAAACATACCGATTATTGCAAGCGGCGGATGCGGTAAACTCGAACATTTTTGCGTTGCCCTGAAAGACGGCAAAGCCGACGCGGCGCTGGCGGCAAGTGTCTTTCATTATAAAGAATTCAGCATAAAGGAAGTAAAAGAATATTTGCGCTCCAAAGGCGTTGAAGTGAGGATTTAAGGTTAATAGTGATTTTTAGGGATGAGTTAATAAAATCAAAAAGGAAAAATATATGTTTGGCTCGTAGATCGCACTTGCTAAAAAGGCAAGTATTTTGATTGAAACCAATGATTAAGTTTTAAAAATGAAAATTTTACCTCTTATTATTTCCGTTTTAATGATATCGACGTATACTTATGCGAATACTTATGAAAACCAGATAAAAAAAATATCTAATAAAGTAGTTAAGGGTTGCTCAACTGTTGAGGAGAAAATAAGGTTATTAAGGAAGTATGTACATGAAAAAATGAAATTTCCAGAACCACGAGTTAAGCCAAATGGAGAACCGCTTAAACCAAGCGATATATATGTTTTGAACACAATTGAAAGACTTGAATCTGGCCTTGGGGGATGGTGTGATCAACAAGTAGATGTTTTTATGGACCTTGCTAAGAAGCAAGGCATTAATAGTCGAAAGGTTTTCTTACATATTATCAAAGACGGTACACGTACTTCGCCGCATACTTTTGCTGAAGCACAAATTGGTAGAAGATGGGTTATTGTTGATACTCTCTATGATCTAGAGCTTGTAAATATGGAAGGTGAGATGGCATCTCGTTCGGATATAGCCAAAGATGTAAACATATTACGCAATAATCCGACAATTAAAAAATTTGCAAAAAACAATCCGAACATATGGACAGATGAAAATTATTTAAGCATGTACTACAACAATCTTGGTGCAGTGGTAAAGAACCAGCTCGGAGAGTAATAAAAAATTATTTTTATAAAATTATAATAACGGAGGTCAAAATGGTAGCTAAAAATAAGTGGCTTGTAGGTATTGTTATAAGTCTAATTGGAATTGCTTTAGGTGTAGTGGGAATTGTTAAATTTAGCAGCATATTTTTTCAAAGAACAACAAATGGTGATTCCATTGTAATTAGTACAGGTGATATAATTGGAAATCCAATTTTTAACTTTAGTCGTCCAGCAGGTGTAGCCGATGTTAGCTCAAGAGAGCTGGGCAAATTAAAAGAAAAAATCGAAGAACTAGAAAGCTATAGAGGCTCTTTTCCAAATAGACCAAAATTGGCCATCGCAAATCCTCGAGTAACAATGATAAATTACACAGCAGATGTTGTTCCCGCAGGTCTTGTAAAAGGTGGTTTCGAAATAACGTTTTTTAACATAGGGGGAGTTGAAGCCAAAGACTTAGTTACTAAATGGACAATAGTTGACAACGGAAGAAGAATTACTGGATTAAATGAGTGGCTTACAGAATACTTAGGACAACGCCCATTAGTCATTAAGAACATCCCTTCAGAAAATGCAAGAAGTTTAAAATACGTCCCGGATATGACAACTTATGGAAAAGGAAAAATAGCACTCACGCTCGATTATAGCTATATCAATGCAAATACAGGCGAAACCTATTCGGAACGATATAAAGGGTTTGTTCTTTATGAAATACCCAAAGATAATAAACCAATAGACTATAATTTCTCAAAATTGCAATAGTAGGCAAATCCAGTGGGTTTATCAAAAATATGAAAATAACTTTGACCTTCATAATTGGCTTTTTAATCGGAAGTTTAGTCATACATAAATTATTTGTAACAAAAAAAGCATTTAGAAATAAAGTACGAATACGAATTAGAGAAATTATAACTGTGGCAAGTATAATAGCTGCTATTTGTTTTTCTGGTTTTCAGGCGCATTTTTTACGTAGAGATTTCGTAGTGAGGAATAGACCATATATAACAATTAAGAAGAAGAGTGATGAGCATTCTACAAAAGAACACGAAGATCGATTATTAAACAGTAGAAATAGATATTTAATCGATGTAGGATTAGATGAAGATGAAAAAGCAGAATTTATAAACTCCCCTATTTCCTTTACAAATGTAGGTAAGACACCCGCTAAAATAGAACTGGTTGAATGTACTATTGGTAAATACGATCCAAACACGCATTATACCAGTGAAATTTTATATTCTATAAGATTCCATAAAAATGAATTTGGTGTTGTAAAAAGAAAAAATGTTATTTTTCCAGGAGAGCATTGTTATTATGAAATGAAAATCAAACAAATTCTCGAACCCAATCCCTTAAAAAAAGATTATAATAAAAGAAGGAAAGAAATATATGAAGAATTAAAGAGAAGCATAGAAGAAAAACATTTATTTCTTGTAGTAACAGTTGAATATACTTTTTATGATGAACATAGAATTGGTAAGCCGAGGCCCTATTATACAAGAAAGGTTTGGGAAATATCTCCTCAGTATAAAAATATTGAAACATATCATTATGACATGGAATAGCTTAGGAGCAGAAATTTATTGTTCTAACCAATACCAAAGTAATGATTGGGGAATTCGAAGGACACAGCACTCAATTATTAAAGGCTTAAAATGAGGATTTAAGGAGATATCATGATTAACAAGTTAAATTTTGGAAAAGATGGGCTTATTCCCGCAATCATACAGGATCATAAAACGGGCAAGGTGCTTACGCTTTGCTACATGGACAAAAGCGCTTTGGAGAAAACGCTGGAAGCTGGCAGGATCTATGTTTTCAGGCGCTCAAAGGGAAGGATAATGCTTAAAGGCGAAACTTCGGGGTGCACCCAGACCGTAAAAGAGGTCTTTGTAGATTGCGCGGATAACTCGCTGCTTTTCAAGGTCGAACAAAAAAAGGCTGCCTGTCACAAAGGGTATTTTACCTGTTTCTTCAGGCGGATTAAAAAAGACGATTGCTGTGAGGTTACGGAAAAACGGGTATTTAACCCGGACGAAGTGTATAAAAAATAAAGCGTATAGCGTATAGCTTAAAGCTTATAGCTGGTTATTATGTATTACCCGAGCAAGAAAGAATTTATAAAACTCTCCCGGAAGGGGAATCTCATCCCTGTCTACAGGGAAGTGCTGGCGGATTTCGAAACGCCGCTTTCGGCTTTTGCGCAGATAGACGAAGGAGAATTTTCCTACCTTCTGGAATCTGTGGAAGGCGGCGAGAGAATCGCGCGATACTCCTTCCTTGGGAGCAAGCCCTCCATGATTTTTATGAGCAAAGGGAGGGAAGTTACCATTTTGGACGGAAAAAGGAAAAAGGTTTTCCGGGCGAAAGTCGGCCCGCTTGCCGAGATTAAAAAGCTGATGGAGAAATTCAAGTATGTGCCCTCAAGCGCCCTTCCGAGATTTTGCGGGGGGCTGGTAGGTTACATGGCATACGATACGGTAAGATTTTTTGAAAAATTACCGGACAAAACGAAAGATGATCTGAAAGTGCCGGACTCCATATTTATGCTGACAGACACAATACTCATATTTGACCACGTGGACCGCAAGATAAAGATCGTCTCCAACGCCCTTATTGAAAAAGATGCAACTTCGGCGTATGAGGCGGCTATCCGAAAAATCGAGAAAATAGTAAAAAGACTCGAGATAAAACATCCCGCGCCTTTGGATACCGCGAGGCAAAAAAAACCATCCCGCAAATCGCCGCTTAGATCAAATTTCACAAAGCGGCAGTTCGGGCAAATCGTAGAAAAAGCCAAGAAGTACATAGCAGCAGGTGACATTATACAAGTCGTTCTTTCGCAGCGGCTTAAGACGGATATCAAGTGCAAGCCTTTTGACATATACAGGGCGCTCCGGAGCATAAATCCGTCTCCTTACATGTTCTATCTTAAATGCGGGGAAATGTGCCTTGTGGGGTCGTCGCCCGAGATCATGGTACGATGCGAGGACGGGAAGGTGGAGCTCCGGCCGATAGCAGGGACGAGGCCCAGAGGTAAGAATGATGATGAAGACAGAAGGCTTGCCAGGGAGCTTTTGTGCGACCCGAAGGAAAGAGCGGAGCACATAATGCTCGTTGACCTCGGAAGGAATGATGTGGGCAGGGTCTGTAAGTTTGATAGCGTAAAGGTGCCGGAATTTATGACAGTCGAAAAATATTCGCACGTTATGCATATCGTGAGCGACGTCTCTGGCACTCTCGAGCGGGGGAAAGACATATACGACGTTGTGCGGGCCTCGTTTCCGGCAGGCACCGTGACGGGGGCGCCGAAGATACGCGCAATGGAGATAATCGACGAACTCGAAAATACGAAAAGGGGCGTATACGCAGGAAGCGTAGGATATTTCAGTTTTTCGGGTAATCTGGATACGGGAATAGCGATTCGCACCATCATGGTCAAGGGTAAGACAGCCTACATCCAGGCAGGGGCCGGCATCGTAGCTGACTCAAATCCGGCCCGCGAGTATACAGAAACGCTGAATAAAGCCAAAGCAATGCTTAAAGCCATAGAACAGGCAGAGGCAGGCTTGTAACGGTCTTGGGGAAGGCGTGGAGGTTTAGGGTGGTTTTAGTTATTGATAATTATGATTCGTTTACTTACAACCTGGTTCAGTATCTGGGGGAGCTTGGGGCGAAGCCCTATGTTTCGCGGAACGACGTAATTACTCTTCGCGAGATAAGGAAAATGCGGCCGGGGAAGATTATTATTTCGCCCGGGCCGGGGACGCCCGAGGACGCGGGCATTTCTAACGATGTGATCCGGGAATTTTCCGGTAAGATTCCTATTTTGGGGGTTTGCCTGGGGCACCAATGCATAGGTGAGGTTTTTGGCGGAAAAATAGTGAGAGCCCGGCGCATAATGCACGGGAAGACCTCACATGTCTACCATAATGGCAAGACGATCTTTAAGGATGTTGCAAATCCTTTTGAGGCGACGCGTTACCACTCTCTTATAATAAAGCGCGCCTCTTTACCGAAGGCCCTCGAAGTTACCGCTGAGACAAAAAGAAGAGAGATCATGGCCGTAAGGCATACAAGCCACCCGACGTGGGGTGTGCAGTTTCATCCGGAGTCAATTCTGACTTCGGAAGGGAAGAAAATCTTGTTGAACTTCTTGAAAAATTAGCCGTAAGCTTTAAGCTATAAGCTGTAAGCAATGATTAAAGAAACGATAAAAAAAATAAGAAAGAAAGAAAACCTTTCCAGAGAGGAAATGCAGGCGGTTTTTGAAGAGATCATGAGAGGGAAGTTGCCGGCCGGGGCAATAGCCGATTTTCTTGTCAGTCTTAAGAGTAAGAAGGAAACCGTCGAGGAGATAACGGGCGCTGCGCTTATCATGCGAAAGTTTGCCACAAAAATAAACCCAAAAAACAAGGAGCTTCTCGACACATGCGGCACAGGGGGAGACTCCTCAGGTACGTTCAATATCTCGACAACAAGCGCATTCGTTGCTTGCGGCGCCGGTTGCGTAGTTGCCAAACACGGCAACAAGGCCGTATCCTCAAGTTCCGGAAGCGCTGACGTTCTCGAGGCGCTTGGCGTAAACCTGGACGTCGACAATACCACAGTCGAGGAGTGCATTGATAAAATAGGAATAGGCTTCCTCTTTGCGCCGAAGCTCCATCTTGCGATGAAATACGCAATGCCGGCGCGAAAAATGATAAAGACACGCTCAATATTCAATATTTTAGGCCCGCTTACCAATCCGGCCGGCGCAAAGTTCCAGCTTCTGGGGGTTTACGAAGAAGGCCTTGTGGACATTGTGGCGCGAGTCCTTAAAAATTTGGGTTCAAAACGCGCAATGGTGGTTTGCGGAAAAGACGGCCTGGATGAGATAACAACAACCGATGAAACCGTAGCGGCGGAGCTCAAAGACGGTGAAATCGTAAAGTATATTATAAAACCGGAGAAGTTCAAACTGAGGCGAGCACGAAAAAATGATTTAAAAGGCGGTGACGCACGCGACAACGCGAAGATCACGCTTGATGTGCTGAATGGAGCAAAAGGCCCGAAGCGCGATATCGTTACGCTAAACGCCGGAGCCGCGATCTACGTTGCAGGGCTTGCGGGCACATTAGAGGACGGGATCGGAAAAGCCGAAAAATCCATTGATTCGGGCGCATCATTAGAAAAATTGAATAAACTAAAGGAGCTAACAAACAATAAAAAAGCTTAAAGCTTATAGCTGATCATGATCCTATCAAAAATAATAAACGAAAAACGAAAAACGATCGAAAAGTCCCGGATTAAGATGCCTGAACAGAAGCTTAAGGAACTTGCGGGCAAAATTTATTTAAAAAGCTCTTTTAAACGAAATATCGCGCGCCCCCACCACATAAATTTAATTGCGGAACTCAAAAAAGCTACGCCCCAGAGGGGGATCATAAGAGGGGATTTCAACCCGATAAAAATCGCCCTGACGTATCAGGCAGGCGGCGCGAGCGCGCTTTCGATAATCACCGATGAGAGATTTTTTGAAGGCCGCATAAATACCTTAAAAGAGCTCAGGGGGAAGGTGACTATTCCCCTTCTCAGGAAGGATTTCATAATCGACGAATATCAGATTTACGAGTCACTCTACTACGGGGCGGACGCTATTTTACTCATAGCCCAGATATTGACGGATGAAGAGCTCGCGCATTTCTACAAGTTGTCAAAGGAGCTCGGGATGGACGTTTTGATGGAAGTTCATAATGAGGAGGACGTAGAAAAAGTCCTGAGGACCGGGGCTTCCATAATCGGCATAAACAACAGGGATCTCAATACGTTCAGGGTAGATCTCGCAACTACGCAGAGGCTGGTAAGGCTTATACCCGAAAGCAAGGTCAAGGTCTCCGAAAGCGGCATAAAGACATACGAGGACGTGATGTTTTTGAAGAGCCTGGGTATAAACGCCGTTTTAATCGGTGAAGCGTTCATGTTAGCGGACGATATCGCCGCAAAAATGCGCGAAATCATGCGATATTAATATGTCATCCCCGCTTCCCCTGTCATTCCCGCGAAAGCGGGAATCCATGGATGCTCTAATCTGGATTCCCGCTTTCGCGGGAATGACAGGGATTCGAGGTTTGGTGCTACTATGGTAAAAGTTAAAATCTGCGGGATTTGCAATCTAACGGATGCTCTCGAGGCCTATAAGCTGGGGGCTGATTTTCTGGGGTTTGTATTTTTTCAGAATAGCCCGAGGAAGCTCGAACCTGACGAGGCGCGCCTTATAATACGGGAACTTCCGAAAAATGTCTTAAAGGTGGGGCTCTTTCTTGACCAGGATTTAAACGAGGTGCATGCTGCGGCTTCGAAGTGCGGCCTTGATTTTCTGCAGCTGCACGGAAATGAGGATCCCGGGTATTGCGCCAGGCTTAAAAAAGATTTCAAAATTATAAAATCGTTCAGGGTAAAAGATAAAGCGAGCGTAGAGCGCGCAAGCGATTATAACGTTTGCGATCATTATCTGTTTGATACGTATGTGAAAGGCGTGCCCGGGGGGACCGGGGTAAGTTTTGACTGGGATATTTTAACCGGCAGGACATTCAAAAGGCCTATATTTCTCGCAGGAGGCCTTACGCCAAAAAATGTGGGCGAGGCGGTAACGAAGATAAAGCCCTACGCGGTGGATGTCGCAAGCGGCGTTGAAGAATCTCCCGGCAAAAAAAACCACAAACTTTTAAAGGAGTTTATAGAAAATGCGAAAAAAGCCGAGTTTACCCGATAAAAAGGGATATTTCAACGAATTCGGGGGAAAATTTGTTCCCGAGACGCTTATGTGCGCGCTCTCCGAACTCGAATCCGAGCTAAGAGATGCCTTTAAGGACAAAAAATTCCTGCGGGAACTCGACTATTATCTTAAAGAATACGCGGGGCGCCCGACACCTCTATATTTCGCCGAACACCTTACGAAAAAACTGGGCGGCGCAAAAATTTATCTGAAACGTGAAGACCTCGCCCACACGGGAGCGCACAAAATAAATAACACGCTCGGCCAGGCGCTTCTTGCCAAAAGAATGGGGAAGCACCGCTTAATCGCCGAAACGGGCGCGGGCCAGCACGGCGTTGCTACCGCAACGGTAGCTGCGATGTTCGGATTTACCTGCGACATATATATGGGGACGGAGGATATAACCCGCCAGGCCTTGAATGTCTACAGGATGAAGCTTATGGGCGCGCGCGTAGTCCCTGTGGATTCGGGTTCGCGGACGCTCAAGGACGCGACAAACGAGGCCATACGCGATTGGGTTACCAACGTGAAAGATACGCACTACGTGCTGGGTTCGGTGGTGGGCCCGCATCCGTATCCCTTCATGGTAAGGGAGTTTCAATCGGTTATAGGAAAAGAGGCGAGAGCGCAGATTCTAAAAGCGGAGGGCGCGCTCCCCGATTTTCTCGTAGCGTGCGTTGGGGGCGGCAGCAATTCGATCGGACTTTTCCATCCGTTTTTCAATGATAAAAAAGTGAAATTTATAGGCGTGGAAGCCGCGGGGAAGGGCCTCAACTCGAAGCATCACGCCGCGACCCTGCTTAAAGGCGAAATAGGGGTGCTCCACGGCTCGAAAAGCTATCTCCTGCAGAACACCGACGGCCAGGTGAATATTGCGCACTCGATTTCGGCGGGGCTGGATTATCCCGGAGTCGGCCCGGAACATTCGTATTATAAAAAAACAGGCAGGGCAAAATACGAAGCTGTCACCGACAGGGACGCTCTTAGGGGCTTCAGGCTACTATCCGAATCGGAAGGCATAATACCCGCCATGGAGCCTTCGCATGCGATACATTATGTCTCTAAATTCGCAGCGAAACTAAGCAGAAAAAAAGTGATTATCCTTTGCCTCTCAGGGCGCGGCGATAAGGATATTGACATAGCAAAGGAGTATATTAAGCTATGAACAGGATAGACATATTATTCAGGGATCTCAAGAAAAGGCGTAGAAAAGCGCTCATCGTCTATATAGCAGCCGGCGACCCCGGTATCAGTGCTACAGAGCGTTTCATTCATGAATTGGAAGGGTGCGGGGTTGATTTGATCGAACTTGGCATACCGTTTTCCGACCCATTAGCCGATGGGCCGACTATCCAGCGCGCCTCCGAGCGCGCGCTTTCTAAGGGTGTGAATATACGTACGATCTTGGCAATGGTGCGGCGCGCGCGAAAAAAAGCGGGGCTTCCAATCGTCTTTATGACTTACTATAACCTTGTGTTGCATTACGGCATAAAAAAATTTATAAGTAACGCTAAAAATGCGGGAGCGGACGGCATAATAATCCCGGATTTACCCCCGGAAGAAGGCTCGACGCTTATAGAGGAATCGAGAAAGAAGGATTTTGCCGCAATTTTTCTCGCCGCTCCCACAAGCACAAAAGAGAGGCTACGGGCTATAGCAAATAAGACAAGCGGGTTCCTGTATTATGTCTCTTTAACGGGCACAACGGGCGCAAGAGCCAGGCTCCCGGGCGAGGTAGCTAAAAAGGTGAAAGCCATAAAGCGCCTTACGAAAAAACCCGTGTGCGTGGGGTTCGGCATTTCAGGCCCCGAACAGGCGGGAAAAATATCGCGCTCTTCGGACGGAGTGATCGTAGGACGCGCGGTCATAAAAGTTATAGAGAAAAATTTGGGAAAAAGTGATTTGCATAAGAAGGTAATCAGTTTTGTAAAAAGCCTGGAGAGAGCAGTGCATTGATGGCAAAAACGGAAAGCGATGTATACGCAGTATTGTTGGCCGGAGGGAAGGGGACGCGCCTCTGGCCCCTGTCAACGCCGGATCGCTCCAAGTCTTTTATCCGTATAGGAAAGCGCCGGCCCCTCATAGAGGAAAGCCGGAAGCGGCTTCACGGGCTTATACCTGATAAAAACCTGATAATCGTGGTAGATAAAACCCAGGAAAGATTGGTAAGATCCCTTGTGAGGGGCGTTCCGAAGAAAAACATCCTGGTTGAGCCGTTCGGAAGGAGTACTGCGAGCGCAGCCGGGCTTGCGGCGATAGAGTTAAAAGATGAAGACATAATGGCGGTTTTACCGACCGATGCTTTGATAGAAGACGGAAACGCATTCAGGAAAACGTTAAAAGAGGCCATTCGGTTTGTCCGCGCTAAAGACGGGGTTATAATGTCCGTCGGGATTACGCCGACGGCGCCTTCTACGGCGTACGGTTATGTAAAATTACGGTCGCGGATAAAAGGAAAAATCTATTCAGTAAATAAATTCATTGAAAAGCCCAGCGGACGCTTGGCTGCCGCGCTCATAAAACGGCGGGATTCGGCCTGGAACGCGGGGATCTTTATTTTTAAAGCGAAAGATTTTCTGAATGCCTGCCGGTCGCATGCGCCCGTTCTTTACAGAGAACTTTTGCGCATAAAGAAAAATAAGAGAGAGAAACCTGCCTCGTACCGGCGTATGAAGAATATCTCGATAGACTACCAGATCATGGAGAAAGCGAAAAACCTTTATTGCGTAAAAGGCACCTTTTGCTGGCGCGATTTAGGCAACTGGAGGAGCGCGATGGAAGTATTAAAAAAAGATAAAAATGGAAACGCTGTGTTTGGCAAGGTAAATTTAGTAGATACCCGCAATTCAATAGTGTATAATACGCAAAAATCCACACTCGGTGTAATCGGCCTTGCGGACACCATAGTGGTATCCACTAAGAATGGCACGCTTGTGTGCGCTAAAAAAGATGCCGAAAAAGTAAAAGAACTCGCGGGCCTCGAATAATGCGGATACTCGGTTTAGATTTAGGCTCAAAGCGGATAGGTGTTGCTATAAGTGATCCTCTTGGTATTACAGCGCAAGGCCTCGATGTAATTGAACAGGGGGAAGGTGAAGAAGTCATCGAATACATTAAGGGCGTCGTAGCTCGCGAGGGCGTCTCGGAAATTGTAGTGGGCCTTCCGCTTAACATGAACGGCTCCCACGGCCCAAAGGCGCAGGAAGCCGAAGCCTTTGCGGATGGCCTTAGAGAAAAACTTAAGATCCCCGTAAAGCTGTGGGATGAGAGGCTAAGTACCATGGAAGTAGAACGCATCATGATTGCCGGCGGCGCTTCGCGAAACAAAAGAAAAAGAAAAAAAGACAAACTTGCCGCTCAGGTTATCCTGCAGAGCTACTTGAGCGCGCGAAAGACGTGTAATGGATGAATTAATGAGGGAGGCTTCTCTGTCATTCCCGCGAAAGCGGGAATCCATTACGAAACTACTTAAAAAATTAACATGAGGACGAAGTGCATAAAAAAACAGTTTTAAAGAACGGTTTAAAGATCATAACTTCACATATGCCGCATATGGAATCGGTTTCGATAGGCGTGTGGATCGGTGTGGGCGCGAGATACGAGGAAAAAAGGCTGTGCGGCATGAGCCATCTCATAGAGCACATGCTTTTCAAAGGGACACTCACTCGCGCGGCGAATGTGCTGAAGGAGGCAATAGAAGGTGTCGGCGGCAGCTTCAACGGGTTTACGAGCGAAGAGGCGACGTGTTATCTCGTAAAATTACCTTCGGTTTATACAAAACTGGGGCTTGACATTTTAAGCGACATGGTGCTTAACTCCAAGCTTGATCCGGCGGAGCTCGAGAAAGAAAAATACGTAATTTGCGAAGAGATAAAGATGTATATGGACCATCCCGGGCATCACGTTTTTGACATTTTGGCCGAAACGATGTGGCCGAATCACGCCCTGGGCAGGCCGATTGCCGGCTACAACGATACTATAAAAAGATTCAAACGCGAAGATCTCACCGGCTTCATGAATAAATACTATGTGCCGGCTAACGTCTCCGTAGTCCTCTGCGGTAAACTGGGGAAAAGTGAAGAATGCGTTTCCTTCTTAAAGAATACTTTCCGTAGGCCTTCCCCAAAAAGGAGTTTCTCGTACACTCCGGTGACAGTCGGGAGGAGCGCGCGCATAAAGCCCTGTTATAAGGACACAAAGCAATCTCATCTTGCCTTCGGGTTTCATAGCGCGCGGAGATCCCACCCCCTTAGATACGCGGTAGCAATTCTCAATATAATCCTGGGTGGCAACATGTCATCGAGGCTTTTTGAAAGGCTTAGAGAGCAAAATCCGCTTTGCTACGAAATATCTTCAAGCGTGAGAAGATATAAAGAGACGGGCGCTTTTGTCATACACGCAGGTATAGACAACGCGAAACTCGAGGAGGCAACGGCCGAAATTATCCGGGAACTCACGACGATAAAAGAAAATTGTGTAACGAAAGACGAACTGAAGCGCGCCAAGGAATACTTAAGCGGCCAGCTTCTTCTCGCGCTTGAGGACACCGCATCCAGAATGCTCTGGCTGGGCGAGAGAATAGTCCTGGAGGGAAAGGCGCCCGATCTTAAGAAGATCGTATACGGTGTAAACAAAGTTACCACAGAAGACGTAAAGTGCGCCGCAAACATGATTTTTAAAAAGAAAAATCTAAATTTCGCAACAATCGGCCCTGCCGGGAAAGATATCGGAAAAAAACTTAAAAAGCTGGTTGTCCTATGATATGTATGGCAAAGAGGAGGTAAGATGTCCCTTATTAAGTTCGGAACGGATGGATGGAGAGCGGTGATAAGCGAGGATTTCACTTTCGAAAATGTAAAAATCGTAGCGCAGGCAATCGCGGATTACGTAAAGAGTCAAAAGAAGAAGCTCAAAAAGAAAAACTCCGAAGTCTTCGGCAGAAAGTATGCTTTGGTTGTAGGGTATGATACGCGTTTTTTGTCGGAAAAATACGGAGAGCTCATCTCCTGCGTGCTTGCCGCGAACGGCATAAAAACGCTTCTCGCGTCCGGCCCTACGCCCACGCCCTCGGTCAGTTTCAGCATAAGGAAGAGGCGCTTTTTTGGGGGCGTCATGGTGACGGCAAGTCATAACCCGGCCCGCTATAACGGAATAAAATATAAATGCCATTTTGGCGCTTCTGCCGGCAAGGACATAACGGATAAGATTGAATTGTTGCTCTACAAGTCAAAAGTGCAATTTATGGACAAAAAGCAGGCTATTGCAAAAAAACTGCTTGAAACCACGGATATAGTTCTCCCTCACCTTGCGGCCATAAAAAAGTACGCGCGGCTCGACCTTCTCAAAAAAACCGGTTTCAAAATACTGATAGACAGCATGAACGGCGCCGGAGCAAAATACATAGAAGGCCTGCTTCAGGGCACGAATAATAAAGTTACAACTATAAATGGCGCGCGGGACGCGTATTTCGGCGGAAGAGCGCCCGAGCCCAACGAGGGGATCCTCGAGAGCACAGGGAAGATCGTAAAAAAAGGGCGCTTTGCGGTGGGGCTCGCTACCGATGGGGATGCAGACAGGCTTGGCGTTATGCTTCCGAGCGGCAAGGTTTTGAGCGGGCACAAGGTCATGACACTTCTACTGCTCTATATGCTGGAGGACCGTGGCATGAAAGGCGGCGTAGTTCAGACCATTTGCGGAACTGCGCTCATTGATAAGATCTCCAGGGCATACAGCCTCAAGACTTACGAAACCTCCGTCGGCTTTAAATACATAGCCGATGTAATAAATAAAAAAGACATACTGGTAGGGGGAGAGGAAACGGGAGGCATTGCGGTAAAAGGCTGGCTTCCAGAGAGGGACGGCATACTGTCTGCGATTCTCATCTTAGAGATGATGGCAAAGAGGAAGCAGAGCCTGACAGAGATCCTGAAAAAGATAGATGCCTCTTACGGGACGTATGTGTATAAGCGCCTGGATCTTCGCCTCCGCAGGGACAAAAAGAAAAGGCTTCTTTCGGCATTAAAGAAAAAGCCATTCAGGAAAATACTGGAGAAGAGTGTAGTCACGATCAAGTCATACGATGGTTTTAAGTTTATACGCTCGGACGGAAGTTGGCTTATGCTGCGCCCCTCCGGCACTGAGCCGAAGTTACGCATATATTCGGAGGCGCGGAACGAGAAAGAGGCGCTTCGGCTCGTAGAATTCGGCAAGAAATTCGCATTAAAAATATGACAAAACTTATACTTGTAAGGCACGGCGGGACGGATTGGGAGAGGAAGAAGCGTATAAGGGGCGCTGTGGACATTCCTCTCGACAATGAAGGCACGATAGAGGCCCAAAAGATTTCGGGCGAGCTTGCAAAAACTAAAATAGACGCTATCTATTCAAGCTGCGCCTCATGCAGCTTTTCTACGGCGAGTGAAATAGCAAAGTCCCGGAATCTCAAGGTAAAAAAGATTCGCGAACTTAAAGAGTTGGATCTCGGCCTGTGGCAGGGGTTATGTGTTACCGATGTCAAGAAGCGCTACAGGAAGCAGTATGCCGCCTGGCGAAATTCTCCGACTTCTGTCCAGCCCCCGAAGGGCGAATCCGCGAAAGACGCTTTCGACAGAACGATAAGCGCGCTCCATAAAATAGTCGACCGGCATAAAGACGGCAACGTATGCGTTGTCTCCGGCAGCATGACCCTCTCTATCATGAAATGCTATCTTAAAAACGTTAACATTGAAACAATATGGAAGTCACTTCCTGAGCAGACATGGTGGGAGAAGCTCGAGTTTGAGAGATGAAAAAAGATTTAATAAGAAATTTTTCGATAATAGCGCATATTGACCACGGCAAATCAACCCTTGCGGACCGCATAATGGAATTTACCAACGCCATATCAAAAAGGGAGTTTCGCAACCAGATCCTGGATGATATGGACCTGGAAAAAGAGCGCGGCATAACGATAAAGGCGAGCGCCGTAAGAATTGAATATAAGGCGAAAAACGGCAAAACTTATTGCCTGAACCTCATAGATACGCCCGGGCACGTAGATTTTACGTATGAAGTTTCCAAATCGACAGCTGCATGTGAAGGGGCGTTGCTTCTTGTGGACGCCTCCCAGGGTGTAGAGGCGCAGACAGTGGCGAACCTCTATTTGGCCATGGAGCACAACCTTACCATTATCCCTGTTATAAATAAGATAGACCTCGCAAGCGCGGATGTGGACAAGGTGAAGAAGCAGATAGAGGGTATACTGGGCCTCAAAAAAGACGATATACTACTTGCGAGCGCTAAAGAAGGCCGCGGCACTGAAGACATACTCGAGAAGATCGTAGAAAAGATTCCCTCTCCACGCGGTGATGCTTCAAACCCCCTACAGGCCCTTATCTTTGATTCGAGATTTGATATATATAAGGGGGCTGTCCTTTTTGTAAGATTGGTAAATGGCGTTGTCAAAAAAGGCATGCACGTTAAGACAATGAATAGCGGCAAGGTTTACGAGGTAAAGGAAGTGGGTGTATTCAAGCCGAAACCGAGCGAAATCGGTACCCTTGCCTGCGGTGAAGTCGGATATATCTCTTGCAGCATAAGGGATGCGCGGGAAGTCATAATCGGTGACACCGTAACGGACAGCAAGAATCCGGCAGCGAGTGCGCTTCCCGGATATAGAAAGGTAACCCCGATGGTGTATTGCGGCATATATCCGGTGACGCCGAAAGATTTTCCTGCGTTGAAGGACGCTGTGGCAAAGATGAAACTGCAGGACGCGTCTTTTATATTTGAGCCGGAGTCCTCCACTGCCTTAGGGATGGGGTTCAGGTGCGGTTTCCTGGGACTTCTCCACATGGAAATCATCCAGGAGCGGCTTGAGCGGGAATACGACCTAAACCTTGTGATCACGACCCCCAGCGTCATATATGAAGTGAAGCTTAAAAACGGTGACATATTGAAAGTCGATAACCCTGCCAAGTTTCCCAAGCCCGACTTGCTCGAATGGACACGCGAGCCATTCGCGCACGTTTTCATCATTGTTCCGAAAGAATCGATCGGAGATGTTATGAAGTTGGCGGAGTCAAGGCGCGCGGTTTACAGTAGCACGGAATTTCTCGATGAGGAAAGAGTAAAACTGGTTTACGAGATGCCGATAGCGGAGATCATAACAGACTTCTATGATATCATAAAGTCGCTTACCAAAGGCTACGGGTCTCTTGATTATGAAATGATAGATTACAGGCCCGCCGAGGTGGTTAAGCTCAATATACTCATAAACGGCGACATTGTAGACGCGCTCTCGCTTCTCGTCAACAAAGAAAAGGTTCATTTCAAAGGAAGATCCATAGTCAAAAAACTAAAGGAAACTATACCGCGGCATCTATTTAAGATCGCTGTCCAGGCTGCCATAGGAGGCAAGATCATAGCGCGGGAAGACATAAGCGCCCTCGGCAAGCACGTTACGGGCAAGTGTTACGGAGGCGATATAACGCGGAAGAGAAAATTGTGGGAGAAGCAGAAGGCAGGCAAAAAACGCATGAAGCAATTCGGAAAGATCCAGATCCCGCAGGAGGCGTTCTTTGCTGCCCTTAAAGCATAACCGAACAAGTGAGGATACATGACCAAATACAAAACCTGGAAATACTGGCTCGAGGAATGGATAAAGCCGGTCCTATACGCGCTTATCATCGCTTTTTTCATAAGGACGTTTGTCGCGCAGCCATTCAAAATACCTACCTCGTCCATGGTTCCGACATTCAAGCCCGGAGACAGGATATTTGTCAATAAATTCGTATACGGGACGAAAATACCTTTTACGGATATAAATATCATGAAGCTTAAGGAGCCCGAGAGGGGGGATATCATAGTATTTACCTCACCTGTGGAGTCGAAGAAATATCTGGTGAAAAGGCTGATAGGGAAACCGGGAGATACGGTTGAAATAAAAAATCAGCACATAAGAATAAATGGAAAACCCATAGAGGAACCCCTGGTTTTAAAACGGAACCTTTATTATAACCGTGGAGAATACGGAAAGGCGGGACATCCCATAACTGTCCCTCGGGGTTTTTACTATACCCTGGGCGACAACAGCCTGAATTCCGTAGATTCCCGATACTGGGGTTTTGTGCCGGCTAAGAACATTGCGGGAAAGGTTTTTCTCATACACTGGCCGCTTAAAAGGATTCGGGTTATTAAGTAAGGCGTAAGAAAATATGAATATTGCCAACAAAATCACTATTCTCAGGATACTTCTAATACCTCTTTTTATATCGTTTATTCTCTACTCGAAATGGGACCTTGCGCTTCTCGTGTTTTTCGTGGCGGCGATTTCGGACGCTGTTGACGGCTATGTTGCGCGGGCCCTCTCTCAGAGGACGGAACTCGGCAAGATTCTCGACCCAATCGCAGATAAACTTCTCATTTTGAGTGCCTTTATATGTTTTAGTGTTACCACAAACCCGCCGATGCATCTAAAGCTCCCCGTATATGTGCCGATTATAATAATCTCAAGGGACGCTATTATTGTTCTCGGTGCGCTCGTCATCTTTTTTGTAAAAAAGGAGCTTGAAGTAAAACCCACGATGATAGGCAAAGTAACGACTTTTTTTCAGATGGCCACAGTTATAGCTATTCTTCTAAAGACGCCGGTATCACCCGTCTTATGGAACATTGCCGTAGGTCTTACAATTGCCTCAGGCATCGATTACATCATAAAGGGAAGTAGGGTCCTCGGTGAGAAATAACACAGTCCCTACGGTTTCCATTGTGGGTAGGCCCAATGTGGGCAAGTCCAGCCTTTTTAACAGGATTGCCGGGAAGAGGGTTGCTGTGGTTTTCGAGGAAGAGGGCACGACCAGAGACAGGAATGAGCACTGCGTAAAGATAGGGGACAAAAACTTAAATCTAGTGGACACCGGAGGCTTTCCCGCCCGCGGCGCAGGCGAAATAGAGGCCTTGATTAAAAAGCAGATCGAGAAGGCCGTAGCGTCCTCGGATGTCCTTCTCTTTGTCTCGGACGGTGAAAGCGGGCTACTGCCGCTTGACCTTGACCTGGCTGAAGTGCTGCGCAAATCCGGCAAAAAGGTAATATTGGTCGTAAATAAAGTAGACAATGAAAAAAGGGAAGAAAATCTCACGGATTTTTACGAACTGGGGTTGGGGGACGTTTTTGCGATTTCATGCCTTCATAACATGGGACTTAAAAAGCTGATCCTGCGGATAAAAGAGTCCGTGCCGGATCATGCAGCCGACGCCGTAGAAAAAAGGCGTCCGATAAAAATCGCAATTGTAGGGAGGCCCAATGTCGGTAAATCCTCCTTTCTTAATAAAGTCTTGGACGAGGAAAGGGCACTTGTCCACGAAAAACCCGGAACGACCAGGGACTCCATAGATAGCTACTTTGAGAAGGACGGGATCCTGTTTTTACTTATCGATACGGCAGGTATGAGGCATAAGAGGAAGGTAAAAAAAGCGGTTGATGCTTACAGCATGATGCGGTCAAAGGGCGCCATTGCGGATTCGGACGTTGCGCTTCTTTTGATTGACGGGCTCGAAGGCGTAACAGGAGACGACGTAAAGATTTTTGAGTACATTCGGAAAGAGGGGAAGGGATGCGCAATAATTGTAAACAAGTGGGACCTGGTGAAGGGCATAGAGACGTCAAGGTACGTACGGGCGATATTACGCAGGATACCCGACGCGAAAAAATTTCCCATCGCGTTTATATCCGCGAAAACCGGAAAACGGGCGCTTGAGGCTTTTAACCTGACTCTGGCTATCAAAACAAATTTAGACCTTTTCATAAATGCGGCCACCTTAAAGATGTTTTTGAAACAGGCAAATCCCGCGGGCGTTTCGATTTCCCATCGAAAAAAAATCCCGAAGTTTTTCTATATGACACAGGCGAACGTTTTTCCCAAGGAATTTTTTGTATTTGTAAATAACACTGAAATTGTAACCCACGCCCACACCGCGTTTATCGAAAACAGGCTGCGGGAAGAATTCCCGCTTTCCGGCGTGCCGATTCGGATAAAATACCGAAGGCTTGGAAGAAAAAGGAGTGGTTGATAGTATGATAGCATTTGTGGTATCGCTTTTTTTTGCGTATCTCGTAGGCTCAATACCGACAAGTTTTATATTCGGAAAATTACTGAAGAAGGTGGACATAACCAAGCACGGTAGCGGCAATGCGGGCGCCACAAATGTCTTTCGCGTAGTCGGAAAAATTCCGGCCGTTATCGTCCTTGCGCTCGACATTTTTAAGGGTATTTTCTCGGTTGCATTTTTACCGTATATCTTTTTCAATAATTATATCGGCATAACCATGGGGTTCGGTGTTTACAAGATACTGTTAGGCGCCGCCGTCATAACCGGGCACGTGTGGAGCGTATTTTTGAAAGGAAAAGGCGGCAAGGGGGTCGCTACGACGGCGGGTGTGCTCATGGTGCTGGCGCCGAAAGTATTTACGGCCAGTCTGGGTGTCTGGCTTATCACTTTTTCGCTTTTCAGGGTCATTTCAGTCGCGTCCGTAACAGCGTCCGTATTTCTTCCTATAGCGGCAATACTTTTCCGCTTACCCATGCATAATGTTTTATTTTTCGTATTTTTATGCATACTATCGACCTATAAGCACAAAGCCAATATACGGCGCCTGTTGCGGGGAGAGGAAAAGAGATTATTTTGAAGGAACAGGTTGCTATGGGGAAGATTGTAACATGGGAACGTTTCCCTTCGCCATAACCCCTTATCCTACAAACACTTACATGCAATACAATTGCAATTTTCAGCGAGGTTCAGCGCCTGAAAATTGCAATCGTATCACTCGTAACGGTATATACAGTAATGGGTTACGGCAATGCGAAATGCCCCCATGCTAAAAATGGCCGATTTCAACCGATTAGAGTATAAAAAAGGTAGTTTCACGATTTGACTATCCAGAGTTAGTCAGGTATACTATAGGTAGAAAATTAAACAGTAAGCGTCGCAGCTTTCAGCGCTGAAGGCGCATTTTTTATCCGATTTAAGTAAAAAGATTTAAAAAGTTTTTGATGGAAGGAACCTGAAATGAGAGAGATTATATTCAAAAACTTAAATACGCCGCGCGCCAACAAACGTGATATTTCCATGGAGGAGATCGTGGAGAGGGACGGGGTGGTGTCTTCTACGAAAAAACGCTCGATGTATTTCGTGCGTGAAGTCCACCACATGAAAACCCACGATGCGCTCCAAAAATGGGTGGCGAACAGACAAAAATCTCCCGGCTTGGGTAAGAAATTTTTCCATATTTTGCATAAATACTCTACGAAAGATCACGAGGATAAACTGGTCTGCAAGATGCGCGGATCGTTTTGCATAATTTCAGACAAGGATGTTTACGACATAGTTTTTGTGCATGCGATAAAAATCTGCATTCACAAAACGGAATAGGAAACATGGAACAACACATCGGAAGTCTTAAGAGCATCTTTCACATGGCAATGGTTGTTATCGTCATGATAAAGGTTCACATGATCGATAAAAAATTACGCATGCTCGAGAGAAAATTTGTAACGAAATAAAAGTCCGCACCCAAAAAAAATGCGGCTTTTTGAGAGAGTGTGGGGATTTCCCTCTACTCTCTTTTTTTATGCCTTTTTCCATTTGTGATATTCCGCAAGTCATATTTACACATCCCGGTAAGGGTAGGGGTGCCCTGCGTGCTGCGAATTCCGGCCTCAGCTAACTCATACAGGAGAAAATACAATAAGGAAACTCTATACAGTTCTCCTGTATGAGTGGATCTTCGGCCGGAATTTTCGCAATGCACCCGGGAGCCATACGGATGTGTATAGAATTACCTCTCACCCTCCCCGGCACTATGCAGAAGCGACATGAAGACGAATCCGTAACTTAAGTGTGAAATCGCAGAAATGTGCGCTCCGGTCCGGTAGGGAAGCTAGTCCTTGGCACATTGCGAAAATTTTACCTCGAGATCCACCCAGACAGGAGAATTATACAGAGTTTCCTATATTGTGTATTCTCCTGGCTGGGTTAGCTGAAGCCAAAATTCGCGTGCCAAGGGCTAGCTTCCCTACCGGACCGGGGGGATGTAGCGCAACTTGCGAAATGTTACATTTCTACACTCGAAAAGATAGGTGGCGGCTATTGCTTCTTGAGTCTGCGGCGGACTACGCGGTGGAGGAATAGGAAGAGGGTGTAGAGGAGGATGATTTCAGAGATAACAAAGAGCCAGCCGAAGTTTGTATCAGTCAGAATGGTGAAGTCCACGGGCTACCCTCCGCTGTTTATCTCTTTCTACGATAAGTACTCTTGCTGTAAAATATATGAATCCGCCCCAGAAAAGAATCGCTATTAAGGCCATCATTACGATCGTAATGGGTGTAATTCCGATCGATGTAAACCCGGCACCTTGCGACACCGGTAAAATGACCGGCATAACACCGTTACTTTGCAGGATCTTTATGAGGGAAAGAATAAACAGGAGCCCCACAAAAATCGGCACAACGGCTCGTATCCAGAACCTTATCGGCGTGTGGCTCAGTTTAACCCTCGCATTCTTATTCATCTCGTCAAACCCGCGGTTGCCCATAAAATATCCGACCGCGATTATGGCAAGTATGCCAAACACAGGGATAGCAAGTTGTCCGATTATTGTGTCCATTTTGGAAAGAAGCGCAAGTTTCGCGCCAATTCCGCCTTTTACGAAGCCATTTAAGATAAAAGGAAACCCCATGACCCACAGTATGGCCCCTGTAATTAGTGCACTTTTTTTTCTGGGCCACCCGACTTCATCCTTAAGCCACGCAATAGCAGGCTCCTGTATGCTTATGGCGCTCGATATGGCTCCGAACGCAAGCAGAATAAAAAACATCCCTCCAAATAAGTGCCCGCCCGGCATAGCCTCAAATACCTTAGGCAGTACGAAAAACGTAAGCCCGATCGACTCGGCCTTGCCTATAACGTTCCCAAAGCCAAGCGCAAATGCCGCCGGGAAAATCGCAAATCCGGCCAGTATGCTCGCAGAGGTATTCCCAAGCGTCACAGCGAGCGCGTTTTGGGGTATTCCCCACTCGTCCTTCATGTAAGAACCGTAAATAAGCATAGCGCCCATCCCCAGGCTCAAAGTAAAAAACACCTGTCCCAACGCCGCAATCCACGTTTCAGGGTCAAGGAGCCCTGCCCAGCGCGGCCTCATATAAAACTCAATACCTTCCCATGCACCAGGCAATGTCACGCTTCTTATTGCAACGATTATGAGAAGCACAAAAAGCGCGGGTATCATGATCTTACACGCCCTCTCTATACCTTTACGGACCCCCAGAGCCAATATCCCGCTCGTCAGGCATACGGCAAGGAAGTGTACAAGAAATATCCACTTGCTCCCCAGAAACAACGCAAAATATGCCTCCGTATCCTTCCCGAAATAGAGCCCCTCGAGAGAGGCAAAAACGAAAAATATAACCCAACTTGTTATAACGATGTAATAAGAATACAAAAAAAACGGCCCGATCACTCCCCATGCCCCTATGTCCCTTCCGAAAGGAAATTTTATCTTTTCAAACGCGCCGAGTGGGTCCCGCTTCGTGTGGCGGCCTAACACCCATTCGCACATCATAGCGAAAATAGCAACACCCAACAGCAAAATAATATAAGGGATAAGAAATGAGGCGCCGCCGTATTTTCCGCAAAGGTACGGAAACCGCCAGATGTTTCCGAGGCCGATGGCCGTGCCGATCATCGCCGCGATCATTCCCCAGTGCGATTCCCAGGTTTCTCTCGCTTTGGCCATACTTCCTTATTCGTGTAATAAAATTTTGATTTTAGAAAGAAGTTTTTCCAGCTCGAAATCTTTAAAAATGTAATCATCCGCACCGACGGATTCGTAAAGGCCCGAAACGCGCTCTTTGGCCTGTGGTTTTGCGGTAAATAAAATGACCGGGATCCGGTGGGTATCCATATTGTCTTTCAATTCCTTGCATATCTCATACCCATTTTTTTCCGGCATCATTATGTCGAGTATGATGAGGTCCGGCTTTTCCCTCTTTGCCACCTCGAGCGCCCTCGTACTTGTATTAAGCGGTAGGACCTCGTAATTTTGAAACTCGAGCCTGAGCTTCATCAGGTACATAAGGTCTTCTTCATCATCAATTATCAGAATTTTTTTCTTGCGCATTTTGCGAACCTTTATTTTTTGCTGCTAAATACCTCGTTAATTTTTGCGATCAGCTTATCGTAGCTGAAAGTCTTTACAATGTAGCCATCCGCATGTACGGCCTTATATTTTTCCTTCAAGTTCTCCTCCGCATCGGTTTTTGCGGTAAATAAGATCACGGGAATGCCGCGGGTATCCTGATCCGCCTTTAACTCTCGACAGACCTCATAGCCATCCTTATCCGGCATCACCACATCAAGAAGTATCAGGTCCGGCCTTTCTCTCTTTGCCACTTCGACGGCCCGCGAGCTCGTATAGAGCGGCAGGACAAAATAATTCTCGGCCTTGAGCCGCATATCGAGCAATTTTACCAAATCTACTTCGTCGTCTATTATCAGAATTTTTTTCTTCATCGCCCCTCCTTCTTTTTATTCTTATAAAACCGTTTGTCGACCAACTCAAACATTTCGGACGCATCCTTGCTATTATTCGAGTTTAAGGATAATTTCTTCGGCGCCGTCTTTCAGAATAACGCGGTCTTTCCTTATTTCGACTACCCTATATCCGCCTACAACGTCTCCGCGACTTACCATTTCGCTTCCTATTACTGCCTTCGGATTTTTTTCAGTCCACATTATGCCGCCGAGCGCAGGCCTCTCGGCTATTTTGACCTTTTGGGTGATGAACGGGTTTTTGCCCCAGGAGTCGAATTCCGTGCGTTTTGTGCGACGCTTTGTCGGGATAATTTTTCCCGCCGGCCTGTAAACTGTTTTATTATCGGCGAAGCCCGGCGTTGGGCCCGGTTTTGTATAAACCCTGCTACTTCTCTTCGGAGGAGCGGTTACCCCATAAATCAGGCTCACCACTGCCCCTATGCCAAGAATAATTAAAGCTATTACCTTCTTATTTTTCATATCCCCTTCCCGAAAGGTAGAGGTCAACAATGAGATGCGTCGTAATTTTTCTCGGATCTTTAGCGCTGAGGGACATCTTAAAACTTTTTACTTTTATGAGGCACTTTTCAAGATCGTCAAGCGAGCCTAAAAATGTCCCGATCTCTTCATACGCAGATTCGATCTCCATCTCTATAGGCAATATCTTGTACCGGGACCCTTTTTCTTTATTTATCTTCCCGGGGTTGATCGAAATAAAATCAATACCCTTCGTCTTACCGTGCCTTGTCAATTCGTTCATCGCGCGCGAGAGCCCTTTTTCCGTCATAAGAACCCTCTTTCCGTAAACCCTGCCGGATACGGCAATAATATTTCGGCACTCTATTACCTCATTTTCGGCTGCCTTGCATTTTAAATATTCTGTTTTCAATTTCATCATCAAAGGCGCAAAAAATATAAGATATACCGCCAAAGCGATAAGCGCTCCTACCGTAACAATCGCTATGATCAGCCTTTCCTGCGTAAGTTCAATCTTTCCTATCCTCATTTACACATTCCCTTTTTTCCTTACGATTCACGAACGACGAACGACGAATTAATCCACCCAACATGCCAGTTCAAACTCGTTACCGGACTTATCTGCGAGATCCCTGGTTTTTACAAGTTTGACATCCTTAAATATGCCCTCATCAAGTGTAAGTATAAAATCAGAGAGAATGTCTTCCCCGTCACTGGAGGAGACGACCCCTTTCATGTTAATAACGTCCTCCCGCATTGTTATACCCGTAAGATGGATGTGTTTTGGAACGCGATGCCCTAATTCCTTAAATATATCTTCCCAGTGCGGCTCATCCACTAACACCATATTTGCCGCATGGTGCGCTTCGGCCTTCTTTAAATCAGGGGCTAAACCGGAAAGCTCGAGAGCAGCAACAGATATCCTGGTCTGCAAATTGCCGAGCTCAATCTTCATACCGACAAAAAGAAGCGCTGAAACGAGAACGACTACAGTCGCAACAATCTCAATGGTTCCGCGCTTGACTGCTCTTTTTGCCTCCTCCTTCATTTCAAGCGGTAAAAGGTTTATTCCCTTACCAAAGCTTAAAGCCGAGCCAATTGCAGGTGCCATACGATACGAAGTCTTATTCCTTTCCCGCACAGCATTCGGGCCCACCTTAAAGCCCTCCAGCGGATCACCGAGCTTCACTTCCACGCCTAATTCTCCGGATAAAAACTTTATAAGCCCTCCCAGGGACGCGCCACCACCAAATACCACAAGCGTTTCTATTTTTCCGCCTCCGGACTCTTCTCGGTAATAATCGAAGCATCTCTCTATTTCGGTTGCGAGCTGCTCCGCGGGAACTCTAAGCATCGATAAAATCTCGGTTGTAGATATTTTCCCATCTATAATTTTTGGCTCTGATTCGGCCGGCAGCCCGACCTCGCTTTTTATTTTCTCCGCCTCATCGAAGCTAAGCTGTGTTTTTCCGCGGTCCGAGTCCAGCACAATTGTCATGCTTTTTGTAAAGTCCTCCCCCGCAACGGGAATCTTTCTGCTAAATACAAGGGTATTGCCTTTTAAAATTATGAGTTCCGTATGAAGTTTGCCTATTTCAACAACACATACTGCTTTGCCGTCTTTCGACTGCGCAACCTCTGCTATTTTTTTGAGGGCGTACGGACTGGGCACGAAAGAAACGGGTTTTATCCCCGCTTTTCCGAGTATCGCAAGGTAGCGGCTAACCGTTTCTTTCGGCGAAACCGATACGGCTACCTCGTATTTTCTTACACCCTTTTCTACAACATCCCCGAATATCTCATAATCAAGGAGCGAATCGTCTATTGGAAACGGAAAATCGGTTTTTGCCTCCAGTTTCATACCGGCATAAAGCTCTGATTTAGGCATATAGGGCGCGTGAGTGAGTTTTATAGCTGTTTTTGGACAATTGATATGCGCTATGACCTTGGACTTCTTTAGGTCGATCCCGGCAAATAAACCCTTTAATGCTTCGGCTATCGCTTTTGTACGAAGGGCCGGATCTGTCGTAGGCTTTATCTCCCGCAAATCCGCCTTTACAAGATAGAGTCCCTCTTCCGATTTTTTAAATTGGGCAATTTTAACGGAAGATGCGCCTATATCCAAGCCTATGACGAAGTCTTTTGTAAAAAATTTTTTAATACTCATTTTTTCTGCCTTACCATGATGTAATAAATGTGCCCTGACCGAGGCTTGTGCCACCGCCGGCTATGTCGTAAGTTTCCAACTCGTTTATTTCCGGCTTATTGCCGTTTACGTTAAACCTAAGGTATTGGACCGAAACCGAATCAAAACTAACCGTTCCTGCGGGCGCTTCGACAGGGTTTGTTACCGGGTTCCAAGCGATATTGTTAGCGGAGTATTCTATTGAAAATGAATCGATCTTTGTGCCATCATACACAACCCTGTCAAATGTTTTTGAGCTTCCAAAATCCAATTTTAGCCATGAACTGTTAGCGATTGATGATTTCCATTGAGTACCGCTATCTCCATCGATCGCATTGGCTGCCGTAAAAGTCGCCTGAGCCGAAGAAGCGGAAGCCGTCGCAGTCAAAGAAAGATTGGACGCAGCCGAAGAAGTACCAATGTTTTCTTCTACCACTCTCCTCTGGGCAAGAGGGTTAGTATCATCCGGAACGTATCCGGACGAGGTAATCGTATACGTACCATCGCCATTATCAGCGGTGGTAACAGTATATGTGCCTTCTCCTCCTAATTCCACATCCGCATCCCCCCACCCAACGGCTTCTTCGCCATCAGTCAATGCCCACCTCGCCTTGGCGAGCCCCGCCTCGGCCAGATAAAAAGCCTGGGCGTTCCATAATTCCGTACCGGCGCTTATTATCTCATAGCGAACCAGTGTCATATAAGCAAAGGCCATTCCACTCAAACCGACAATAACAATAAAAACCCATATGAGTAGGGCCCCTTTTTTATTTTTAAGCGAATACATTTCACAAACCCTGATTTCTCGTATACACGCTCGATCTCAAGGCAACCGTCTCGCTATCGTTGTTCATAGTAAGGGCTATGTTTATCAACCTTATATTATCACGCTTTGCCTGGTTTGAAACATCTTGAGGCACGGCCATAAGTGCATTCGTTGTATCGTAATAGGCCAAAGCGAAAGTTTGCGAATTCTCTGCCAGTTTGACAGCTTTTGCATCCTCTGTTCTATTGAGGGTAGTGCCACTTACATCGAACGTTACGGTTTCATTGACTCCGTTATCATCCAAATCCACTACAAACTCTATCCCATCCTCATTCGCATCAGTAATGCTCGTCGTTTGACTAAGCTCCCGCACGATTCTCTCCATAGCCAAATTTGCCTCCTGCCTGAGATTCGCTCTATTATTTTCCGAACCCCATACTTCCAGGCCTACCAGCAATACCCGCGCCAGAACTCCGGTCAATACAAGGAAAAGCACCACAACTATCGTAAGCTCTATTAACGTAAAGGCACTTTTCTTTCTAATTCGCAGCGACATAGCTCACCAGCGGGACTTCTGCTTCCCCGCCTTTATGCGTCCAATACACCGTAACAGTTACCTGTTTAAGGTTTGTTTCCGGCTCCGTAACTACGACTTCTCTTTGAAATACTGAAAACCCGGTCACGACTGCTTTGGCCTCATTCACAATGTTTGCGTAAGTGAGATTACGGATTTCTTCCATCCTCTCCTGCGCAAGATTCACAGCAATCGCAGTATTTTCCGCGTCGAGAGCACCTGCCATACCGCTTGAGAGTAACGAAACCACAGCAACAATCCCAACCCCAAAAAGAACGATCGCGATCATAACCTCCAGTAACGTAAAACCGTCGTTCGTCGTTCGTCGTTCGTCGTTCGTTGATCGTTTGGATATAGTGCGTTTTTTTTTAGTTACTAATGAAGGCATTTTATTAAGTTCATTAACATTTTGCTCTCATGGTTTAGGTCTTCCTCTAATTTTCCCATAGCATCGGAGGTCACGTATTTTCTCTTTTTGCCGATGATCAGCTGCGTTTCGAGCTCCGCGCAAGACCCTAACGATACATATAAGAACTGCTTATATTCCTTGCTATGATGCCGCACAAATCCCTCGGCAATATTCGAGGGAATACTCACAGCACATCTTCGCATTTGAGCAACAAGTCCATACTGTTCCTGTCTCGGGAACTTATCAGTAATTACGTATACATTGTCAACAATAGCAATACCTTTTTTCCAAACATTCAAATCTTTATAAGACTTAACCATATCAATTTCACCAATTCACGAGCGACGAACGACGAACGACGAGTTAGGGCTGAGTGTCTGTACTCATGTTGGAGACATAGATACAGCTTGAGCTGTTTGTTTCAGATACAGCATCAGCCACTATGGAGGCGCTACCATTTCCGTCCGGGCCGGCGGAGTAGATTATATAAAACTTGCTATTGGTCCCTCCCATTACATACGCGTAATCGGCGCCGGAGGAGCTAAAAGGGTCTGTGGGTACGAAATTTATAATGCTGGGCACAGCGCTGGCCAGGGCAGTCTGTAGAGCCGCAGCGCCCGTGGCCGGATATGCATTACTATTGTGGATATAATAGCTTTCCACCGCCGTCTGCAAAGTCCTTAATTCGCCCTTCGCTTTTGCGATATTACCCTCGTCCTGCATTCCCTTGAAACGCGGAAGCGCTATGCCGATCAGAATTGATATCACCGCTATTACGATTAAAAGTTCAATCAGTGTAAAGCCTTTTTTCTTCAACATACCATCCTCCCTTTTCCGGTTATCCGGTTTCTTATTTTAACGTTTCAAGACAGTTATCATATCAAACATCGGCAAAAGCATAGATGCCATAATAAAGCCCACCATGCTACCCATAACAACTAAAAACAGAGGTTCCAGCACCGTTGTAAGTTTTTTTATAGCATATCCCAGTGACATGTCGTAAAAATCCGCAATCTTGTTAAGCATTTTATCCAAACTGCCGGTCTCCTCGCCAACCGAGATCATCTGGATGACATCAGGCGGGAATTCCCCGCTTACCTTGAGTGGTTCCGATATTTTTTCCCCTTTTTCTACGGCGACTCGCGCGCTTTCAAGAGCAAGCCCTAATACCTCGTTTCCGATAACATTTTTGGTTACATCCAGCGACTGCAAAATTGGCACTCCGCTTTCCGTAAGGGTCGCCAGAGTCCTCGCAAATCCGGAAAGCGCAGATGTCCTGTGCAGGTACCCGAATATCGGCACTTTTAGCTTAAGCCGGTCGAGTTTAAGTTTTCCATTTTTTGTTTTGACATAAAATCGTATTCCGATATAGGTCGCAATAAAAAATAAAAACGCCAAAAACCAAAAACGCTTAATCCCAACGCCTACCTGGTAAAGAATAAGCGTGGGTAGGGGTAACCTGATCCCGCTCTTTAAGAAAATATCGACAAACTGCGGAATAATAAATGTTACTATAAAAAGCGTAACGGCAACCCCCGCGACGAGAAGTATCGCCGGATAAAAGAGCGCGCCTTTGATCTTTTGCTGCAAATCTACCCGGCGTTCAAAATAGTGCGCGAACCTGAGAGAGACCATGTCGAGTTTTCCGCTCGCCTCGCCGGCTTTTACCATATTTATGAAAAGCTTGGGAAATATGCGCGGATGCCCCGTGAGAGCCTGCGAAAGGCTATCCCCTCCCTCAATGCTCCGCGCGGCGCTGCCGACAGCTTCCCGCAATCTTTTGTTTGCAACCTGTTTACTTAAGGCTTCCAGGGCCGCTAGTATGGGTATGCCCGCTCCTATCATGTTTGAAAGCTGGATATAGAAGAGGATCATATCATCCGTACCTACCGGCCGAAAATTCTCAAACCATGACTCGATTCTAACCCCAGCCCGGGTTTCGGCAATGTTGGTAGTCATATACCCCATTTTATGAAGCTTGTCTATGAGCCCTTCCTTCGTAGCAGCCTCCATAGTACCGCGGACTGCTTTCCCCGAAGTATCGCGAGCTTTGTACGTAAAAGTCGGCATTATTTTTCCTCCGCTACGCGCAGAA
The DNA here is from genome assembly GCA_024542975.1 of Candidatus Omnitrophota bacterium. Lineage (GTDB taxonomy): Bacteria > Omnitrophota > Gorgyraeia > JABMRN01 > RBG-13-46-9 > JAMXCZ01. The sequence goes on from JAMXCZ010000002.1 coordinate 54,790, forward strand.
CTTCTTCAACCGTAGTGCGGCCCACCTTGATCTTCTCGATTCCATCCCGAAGGAGTGTGATCATACCTGAACTAAGCGCCTTATTCCTTATCGCCGTAACAGAGGCTTTCCCTACTATCAGGTTACGCATATCATCATCGACCGGCATAAACTCATAGATGCTAAGCCTGCCTTTATACCCCGTCTTCATACATTTATCACAACCCTTTCCACGATAGAATTTGACGTCCTTACGGCTTCCCTCGCTAAACCCTATATCCTTTAATTCCTCCTGTGTCGGAGTATATTCTTCCTTGCAGCTCGGACAAATTGTTCGAACCAGCCTCTGCGCCAGAACACCTATTACAGAAGATGATACCAAAAAGGGCTCGACTCCCATATCGATCATACGCGTTACGGCGCCGGGCGCGTCATTGGTGTGAAGCGTAGAAAACACGAGATGACCGGTAAGAGCTGCCTGGATCGCAATTTCGGCAGTCTCAGAATCTCTCATCTCTCCCACCATTATTACGTCCGGGTCCTGTCTCAATATCGAGCGCAACCCGTTGGAAAATGTAAGATCGACCTTTGGGTTTATCTGGATCTGCCTTACCCCCTTGAGTTTGTATTCAACAGGATCCTCTATCGTTATTATGTTCTTTTCAACCGTATTTATTTTATCGAGCGAAGCATAAAGCGTCGTTGTTTTACCGCTTCCGGTAGGACCTGTCACGAGAATTATTCCGTGCGGCCGCGCGATAAGTTTCCGATATTTCTCGAAAACGGATTTGGAAAACCCAAGGTTCTCAAGGGTTAAAAGGGCGCTCGCTACATCCAGGAGACGCATTACGACATTTTCGCCGAATATAGTAGGAACTGACGAAACGCGCACATCTATCGTCCTTCCTTCCATTTTAATGGAAAACCTCCCGTCCTGGGGCTTTCGTCTTTCCGCGATATCAAGGTTTGCCATTATTTTTATCCTGGATATTATTGCGGACTGAAGATGTTTGGGCGGAGACGGAACCTCGTGGAGCATTCCATCAACCCTGAACCGTGTCTTGAGAACCGTCTCCTCCGGCTCGATGTGAATGTCACTGGCGCCTTCTTTGGCGGCTTTGAGCACCATCAGGTTTACAAGTTTAATTATGACCGGCTCCTCGCTCATCCCCTCAAGTTTCTTGGCGTCAATCTCCTCTTCCTCTTTCACGCCAAACCTGTTTTCGTCAATGTTCTTTATGAGGTCTTCCATAGACCCCTTTGCTCCGTAATATTGATCGAGAGATTTTTTAATCTCGGCAACGGTCGCTACCGCGGGCTCTATAATAAGATTTGTTTTCATCCTGAGCTCATCCAGAGCAAAAATATTCCATGGGTCAACCATCGCGCACGTAAGGCGGTTTCCTATTTTCAATATTGGAATCACCTCGTATTTCCTTGCCAGCACCTCCGGCACGAGCTCCACTATCTTGGGATCTATCAAGTAGTTGGCAAGCTCAATCCTCGGCACTCCGAGCTTCTCACTTACGAAAACAACCAGGTCATCTTCGGCAATAAACCCCAGTTTAACAAGCGCCTGCCTCAAACGCAGCCCCTGCCGTTTCTCCTCGGCCTGCGCCTGCTTAAGTTGTCCGGATGTTATGATTCCTTCGTCAACCAAGCTTTCACCCAGAGACTTCCTTGTTTTCTTCACCATATCTACTCCTTCAACAATTCTTTAATCTTCCCAAGTAAAGCTTGCTGCTCAAATGGCTTCGTAATATATGCATCCGCGCCGACTTCTTCACCCAGCTGTTTGTCCGATTCCTGAGCCCGGGCGCTAAATAGAATTACAGGAATCGCGGAATATTTTGTATCTTTCTTAAGCAATGCGCATACCTTATATCCGTCCATTTTAGGGAGCATAAGGTCTAAAATAATTAAATCCGGCTTCTCCTTACGCGCCTTCTTCAAACCCTCCATGCCATCATAAGCGCTTAGGGTTTCGTAATCGGCTTGCTTGAGCCTAATCTCTACTGCCCTGACAATCTCAACTTCATCATCAACTACTAATATCCTCTTTTTATCCATCCCACCCTCTGCTTACAACTTACCGCTTGTGTCTTATCCAGCCTGCCGGGTCGTCATAGGCCGCCAATATCTCGCAGCCGTTGACTTCGAGGCGTATCTTCATTATTTTTTGGCACCTGTACAGCCAAAAGCATGGCGCCTCTCCGTTCTTGGCAATGTAAAAATAAACTTACTTCCCTTGCCAGGTTTCGACTCAACCCAAAGCCGCCCCTTGTGAAGTTTTACGATGTCCCTTGCGATCGGAAGGCCAAGCCCGGTTCCTTCCTGCTTTTCAGCAGTAATACGTTCGAATTTATCGAATATTTTTGTGTGATACTTCTTTGGAATACCGGGCCCATCATCTGAGATTTCAAAAGAAATACCTTTGTTGTCCCCCGTAAGCCTGATGTCAATAGTACCCCTCTCAGGCGCATACTTTATTGCATTGTTCAGAAGATTGATCATAACCTCGCTTATCTTATCTCTGTCAGCCAAAATTACGCCTGCCTCAGGCGCAATATGCTTCTTAAGGGTAATATTTTTCCTGGAAAGCTCGCCTTCGTATACGGAAACTACTTCTTCCAGAACCGATGCCACATTGATATCCTCTTTTTTAAGCGTCATCTTGCCGGATTCGATTCTGGAAAGATCCAAAAGATCCATAACCAGCCTGAGAAGACGTTCCACAGTTTTTTTTGCCCTTGCGAGCGTTTCTCTCTGTTGCTGGTTTATGCCACCGACAACTCCCTCAAAGACCAAAGATATACACTCATTGATTATGGCAAGGGGGTTCTTAAACTCATGGGAAACGTTAGCTACAAAGTGCGATTTTATCTGGTCGAGTCGTTCTAATTTCTTATTTTTCTCTTCGAGCTCTTTATATAGAATTTTTATGCCTTCGTTTGTTTTTTTGCTGGCCCACTCTCTGTCCTCGATCTCTTTCTTTAGCTTCGCGATTTCATTCTCGAGTTTATCGAGTTTTGTACTATTTTTTTGTGTTTTTACGGGCATCTTTTTACCTTATGCTATTTGAGCAGGCTTTTTACCGCTTTTGCCAGATGCGCAAAATCGGAGGTTTTTACCACATAGTCATCCGCTCCGGCAGCCCTTGCCTTGCCGGCGTCGACCGCGTCAATAGCGCCTGTGGTAACGATTATTTTCGTTGTTTTCGGGCCCTGGGATTTTCGTATCCGGCGGCAAGTCTCAAAGCCGTCTATTCCGGGAAGCACGGTATCAAGAACGATGAGCTCCGGTTTTTCTTTCTCCGCCGCCTCTACTCCTTCCTCGCCTCTTTCAGCCGTGATAATGTCTTTAAAACCGGCCTTACTGAGAACTCTCGTTATAATCTTACGGTCCTGCTCGTTATCATCAACCACAAGTATCTTCTTATTCACGCTATTCTCCTAACTCTACCCGCCCGCCGGGTGAGATGCGGTTTGTTTACTCTTTGGTATCGTGAAACGGAACGTTGCGCCTTTGCCGGACTCGGATTCGATCCAGATCCTGCCTTCGTGATCGTCGATAATGCGTTTTACGATGGCTAGGCCCGCCCCGGTGCCGTCATAGTCCTGGGCTGTCTGCAGGCGCCTGAATATCGTAAACACGTCCTTGTGGAACTGTGGAGCGATCCCTATGCCGTTGTCCCTGACGTAAAATTCGTAAGAGTCACCTTCATCCCTGTAACCTATTTCTACTTTCGGCCGGGCTTTATTATTTTTTGACGAGAATTTTATGGCGTTCGTTATGAGGTTCACAAATACTTCGCCCATTTTTATCCGGTCGCAACGAATACGCGGCAAATTCTCTTGTATCTTCAAATCTACGTTGCTTTTTTTAATATCGAATTTAATGCGCTCTACAACCGAATCTATGAGGCTTTTTATGTCAACGTCTTCATACGGGTTCTTAATCCTTGTAATGCGTGAAAGGAGAAGCAGGTCTCTTATGAGAGCATCCATCCTGTCGACACCTTTTTGGATCTCACCTAAATGTTCCCTGCCTTCCTTGTTGAGTTTGTTTTTTGAATCCTCCTCCAGGAAACCGGAAAACGAAGAAATTGCCCGTAAGGGGGCGCGCAGATCGTGACTTGCCGTATACACGAAGCTGTCGAGCTCCTTATTCACCTTCTCAAGCATCTTTTTCTGCTCTTCAAGCTGGGACTTCTGCGCCTCTACATGGGATTTTGCCTCTACGAGGCTATCAGTCATCTGGTTAAACGAGTGGGCCAGCTCCCCTATTTCATCCCCCGTTTTTATCTTCGCCCTTTCTGAGAGGTTACCCTGCGTAATTATGCCGGAAACCCTTGTAAGATCTGTTACAGGGCCTGAAATGGTCTGCGCCACCACAATGGCCAGGATCACAACGACAACCAAAAGCACTAAACCTGTCACCGATAGAATCCTTCTCAATTTGTCTGCGGCAGCGAATATCTCGTCCGTATCCATCTTTACGACTATGCCGAGATTAAAAGACGACAAATAACTCCAAATCGCGAGCACCTCGTTCCCACGATAGTCGAGATACATCCCTGACCCGTTTCTTCCGCGAACCGCCTCCTGCACCGCAAGCGCCTTAAGAGACCCGATGGACACTTTCTTATTGAATGTAGCATCGGGATCAAATCTGAGAGGTACGATATACACGGCATTACTACCCATTTTGGCCGCTATAATCACCTCCCCTGTTTCGCCTAAGCCTCTATAATCGCCTACGATCTCGGAAATCCCTTTCGTGTCCATGCGGGTAATAAGGGTCCCAATATAATTACCGCTCTCCAATACCGGCACGCCTATGTAGGCAACCACCTTGCCGTCAACCGGATCATAGCCAAAATCGGAAACCTCTGTTTTAAGAGACGAAAGCCTGGTGGTCTTGGTAAACACAAGAGGCAGTTCTAAATCCTGATTCGGGGCTCTTTTGTAAAATAGATTCGTAAATCGCTTTTTTTTTGCGGAAAATACCACATTGCCTTCCGCAGAAACAAGCAGTATATCGCTATAACCGAACGTCCTCTGGTAATAATTGAGAAAAGGGGCATATTCGGTATAGACGGCGTTGTATCCTGCGGAATCCAAGCCGCCTATGTCATATTCGCTTTTAAATTTGATAAGGGCGGTTCTAAGATCAGGCATGAGCGATAGTTGGGTTATCTCCTTCTCTTTTTCCCGGAAGTAGGCTTTGATCTGGCCTGCTTCATTGTCAGCGATTGTAAACAGGCGTTCCCTCGCTTCCCGTTCAATTGCCTTTTGTGAGCTGTCATAGCTTATGTATATCCCTATCGTGAGAGGCAAGAGCGCTATAAATAAGAACCAAATTATAAGCTTAGTAGATATTCTAAAAGTCATAGTTTTAAGTATACATGGAGGAATATTCTTTGTCAAATAGGCGGGCGAAAACCTTCCAAACTGTTAATATTTGACTTTTAGAAGAATGAGGCCTTTTGCAGGCGCGGTAGGTCCGGCTTTTCGGCGGTCACGGGCGCGCAATATGGCCTTTGCGCTGCCTTCGGGGAGGTATCCTCTTCCGATTTCAACGAGCGTGCCAACAATATTTCGGGCCATATTATGCAAAAAGCCGTCGGCTTCGATCTCTATTTGTACAAAAGCGCCTTTCTTCTTTACTGCCAGCCTCGTTATTGTCCTTACGGTGTTCTTTATGGGAGAATGAGCGCTTTTTCGCTGAAATGACTTAAAATCATGCTTTCCCACGAACGTTTTCGCTTCTTTTCTCACTGATTTAAGATCAAGCGCATAAGGGACTCTCCAGTAGAGACGCCTTAAGAACAGGTCATGAGCTCTGCCGCCGAGAATTGTGTATCTGTAGATTTTACCCTTAGCAGCGTATTGGGAGTGGAATTTGGGGTAGGTTTTTTTTATTTTGGTAATAGAGATCTCATCCGGTAGATTTGCGTTAAGGGCGTTTTGAAGGTTTGTGAGCGGAAATTCCTTCCCTGTCTTAAAGTTGGCTATTTGCGCTTTCGCGTGGACACCGGAATCTGTCCGCCCTGAGCCTACCAGCCTTACATTTTCCCCGAGCACCTTGCGCAAGGCTTTTTCGATCTCGCCCTGTATGGTTTTAGCGTTTTTTTGCACCTGCCAACCGGCATACTTCGTGCCCTCATATGCTATGGTAAGGCGAATATTAGGCATGCTTTATGAGGAGTTCCGCGATCTGGATTGCGTTAAGCGCCGCGCCCTTGCGAAGATTGTCGCTTACAACCCATAGGTTTAAGCCATTTTCGATCGATTCGTCCTCGCGCACGCGGCCTACGAAGACTTCGTTTTCGCCTTCTGCGGAGAGAGGCATGGGGTATTTTTGGATGCTCGGATCGTCGATAAGTTGAACGCCCGGCGCATTTTTAAGTATTTTTTTTGCTTCCGTGACACTGAGCTTCTTTTCAGTCTCTATATTTATGCTTTCGGAGTGCGCAAAAAATACCGGGACACGTACGCAGGTTGCGGTAACTTTTAGATTTTCGTCTTTCATGATCTTCCGCGTTTCATTTACGAGCTTCATTTCTTCCTTGGTATACGCATTTTCAAGGAAAATGTCGATCTGCGGAATCAGATTATATGCGATCTGATAGGGAAATTCCTTTATTAGAAAGTTGTCGACATTGTGGCTTCCCACTGTCCAGTTATCAACTACTTTATCAATTGTTTCGGTTTGTTTTTCCATTTCGAGGATTTTTTTCTGGCCGGCTCCGGAAACAGACTGATACGTAGAAATAACGATTCTCTTTATCCGGACCTCTTTGTGGAGCGGCCACAGGGCTACTGCAGCCTGTATGGTAGAGCAATTCGGGTTTGCTATGATCCCTTTATGGCTTCCGATTGCTTCCGGATTCACCTCCGGAATGACGAGTGGCGTCGCCTTATCCATCCTGAAAGCGCTTGAGTTGTCAATGCACACCGCTCCGGCCCTAACCGCACTCGGTAGAAACTCGAGGCTCCTTTCGGCGCCCGCGCTTGAGAGCACAATATCTATACCCTTAAATGATTTATGCGTAAGCGCCCCTACCGGACAGGATTTGTTTTTGAATTTTAGTTTTCGGCCCTTGGATTTTTCGGAGGCCAAAAGCCTGACCTCCTTGACCGGGAAATTCCTCTCCTCCAGAATAGAGATAAACTTTCCGCCTACAGCGCCCGTCGCGCCCATTATCGCTACGTTATACTTATCTTTTTTCTTTAGCATTCCAAACCTCGTTCCGTTACTTGTAACCTGGTTAGATTTGTGGGGGTGTGCGGTGGGGTGTAATCTTAATTTGGAAACAGAAAAAAAT
>JAMXCZ010000030.1 GCA_024542975.1 Candidatus Omnitrophota bacterium
GAAGCTTGGCATAAGAGGGTCGTCTACGCGTGAAGTAATATTCACGGATTGCAGGGTACCGAAGGAGAATGTTTTATCCAGAGAAGGCATGGGGTTTATCGTGGCTATGAAGACATTTGATCATTCCCGGCCCGGCGTTGCTGCTCAGGCCGTTGGTATTGCGCAACGAGCCCTGGATGAATCGGTAGCTTATGCGCACGAGCGCAAACAATTCGGACAGTCAATATCGAGTTTTCAGGGTGTGCAGTTTATGCTGGCTGATATGGCGATACAGGTCGAGGTGGCGCGGGCTATGGTTTACCGCGCGGCAAAGATAGTAGATTCCGGAGAAAAGAGCATATCGAAAGTTTCGGCTATTGCAAAGACGTTTGCTTCCGATGCGGCAATGAAGGTCACAACCGATGCCGTCCAGATTTTTGGCGGATACGGGTACATGAGGGAATATCCAGTCGAAAAACTTATGAGAGACGCCAAGATCACGCAGATTTACGAAGGGACCAATCAAATCCAGCGCGGTGTGATTGCTGCTAATCTTATCAAGGAATTAAAAAAGAAATAGCACGTTCGTACGTTCGTATATGGTATGTCGTATATCGTATATAGCCAAAAACGACATACGCTATACTATATACGACATACTATATACGATATAAAAGCGGAGAATACGATGCACGTAGTAGTTTGCATAAAACAGGTTCCGAATACTACCGAGGTCAGGATCAACCCCGAGACAAACACCCTTGTGCGTCAGGGCGTGGAGTGCGTTATTAATCCCTTCGACATGTATGCTATCGAAGAGGCGATCAGGCTTAAAGAAAAACACGGCGGCAAGGTAACCGTTATCACAATGGGGCCGCCGCAGGCGGAGACGGCATTGAGAGAGGCTGTTTCTCTGGGGTGCGACGAAGCGATCCTTTTGAGTGACCGGTATTTTGCCGGAAGCGATACATGGGCTACGAGTTACGTGCTTTCGCAGGGAATCAAAAAAATAGGCAATTTTGACGTAGTACTTTGCGGAAAACAGGCTTCGGACGGCGATACGGCGCAGGTAGGGCCGGGCGTGTCCACATTCCTGGATATTCCGCAGGTTACGTACGTGAAGAAGATAGAGGAAATAAAGGAGAAGAGCGCGCGCGTGGAGAGGATGATGGAAGAGGGGTTTGAAATAATAGAAACACCTTTGCCGTGCCTTCTGACTGTAGTAAAGGAAATAAATCAGCCGCGCCTGCCGTCGTTAAAGGGCAAGATGCGGGCCAGAAGCGCCGAGATTACCAAATGGAACGCAGAGAACTTGAATTGTGACTTTGATAAAATAGGCTTAGACGGCTCGCCGACACGGGTGGTAAAGATTTATACCCCGCCTCCGCGTAAAGGCGGGGTGATATTGAAAGGCGAATTGGACGAAGTAGTGGAAAAACTTACCGACGAATTAAAAAATGAGCTCGGATAAACGAATTAAAATTTTGAAAGAAGTTTGCACGGGTTGTAGCCTATGCGTTAAAGAGTGCCCTTTTGGGGCTATTCGCATGGAAAACAAAAAAGCCATAATAGATTATGACAAATGCAACCTCTGCGGCGCCTGTGTCGAGGCCTGCAAATTTAATGCGATCGAACTTAAAACCATCGAGAGAAAATATACCCATACGGGATACAAGGATGTTTGGGTTTTTTGCGAGCAGAAGAAAGGGGTAATACAGTCCGTCGCATACGAGCTACTCGGAGAAGGAAAAAAACTTGCCTCAAAACTCAACGGCAAATTATGCGCCGTACTTTTAGGAGAAAACGTAAAAGACAGGGTAGGCGAACTCTTTTCCAGGGGTGCTGACATAGTTTATCTTGTAGACGCGCCCGAGTTGAAACATTACCAGGACGATCCTTACAGTAAAATCCTTGTCGAACTCGTAAATAAATATAAACCCGAGGTCCTCCTTTCGGGCGCTACAACGATCGGAAGAAGCCTGATAGCCAGAGTTGCAATAAAGGTAAATACAGGGCTTACCGCTGATTGTACGGGGCTTGATATCGATACGAATGAAAGGCTGCTTCTCCAGACAAGGCCTGCTTTTGGCGGCAACATAATGGCTACGATCATAACCCCTAACCACCGGCCTCAGATGGCCACCGTAAGGCACAAGGTTATGAAAGAGGCTGAAATGAATGTGGGCAAAAAAGGAATTCTTATTGAGGAAAAATATAACGATGAAATATTGTCCACACGGACAAAATTCATAGATGTAGTCGAAGAAATAGAAGCAACGGTAAACCTCACCGAAGCCGACATAATAGTATCAGGCGGGCGCGGGGTAGGCGGCCCGGAAAATTTCAAGATCATAAAAGAACTTGCCCTGACACTTGGCGGCGCCGTAGGCGCATCCAGAAGCGCCGTAGACGCAGACTGGATCCCGTATTCCCACCAGGTAGGGCAGACAGGCAAAACAGTTTGCCCAAAAATATATATAGCATGCGGCATAAGCGGCCAAATTCAGCACCTGATCGGTATGCAGTCATCCAAGATCATCGTAGCCATAAACAAAGACCCCGATGCGCCAATTTTTAAAATAGCAACATACGGCATAATAGGCGACCTCTTCAGTATCGTTCCCGCCCTAACAAAAAAATTCAAACAAGTCCTAAAAAAGCAATAAATCACCTTTCAAAAGGGGACGTCCCCTTTTATACCTTGACAAGAACAGCAAAATCGTATATACTTGTAGTGAGAACGATACACATAAACAAACATATATAAAGGTAGCGTTTATGGATGAAGCTCGGTTGGGAAGGAAGCAGTATAATATTCAGGAGATTGCTGTTATCCTTGGGATCTACAAGGGGACTATTAAGAACTACGAGGATAGGGGGATATTTCCGAAATCCCGCCGCAACCCGATCAACAAATACCGCGAGTACACTACGCAGGATATCGAAATTTTAAAACGAATATTGCTTAAGGGCAAATAACTAGGAGGCAAGAGTAAAATGTATTTTAAGGAACTCGAAATCTGTGGATTTAAATCATTCCCGAATAAAACAAAGCTAAAATTTGAGCCGGGCATTACTGCTATAGTGGGCCCGAATGGATGCGGAAAATCTAATGTTAGCGACTCGATACGATGGGTGCTTGGCGAACAGTCCGCGAAAACCTTAAGGGGCGGGTGTATGGAAGATGTTATATTCAACGGGACCGCTTCCATAGAGCCTATCAACATGGCGGAGGTTTCGCTTACTCTGTCGAACGAAAGCAAAATGCTTCCCATAGATTACGACGAAGTCACCATAACGCGGCGCCTCTTTCGCTCAGGCGAAAGCGAGTATGCCTTGAATAAGACGCCGGTCAGGCTCAAGGACATCTCAAGCCTTCTGATGGGTACAGGCCTGGGTACAAATTCCTATTCCATCATAGAGCAGGGTAAAATAGACCTGATCCTTAGCTCAAAACCGGAAGACCGCCGGTTTATTTTCGAAGAGGCGAGCGGCATAACAAGGTATAAATCGAAGAAGAAGGAGGCGCTCAGGAAATTAGAACATACGGAAAATAATCTGGTGCGGATAGGAGACATCATAAACGAGGTCAGGCGCCAGATCAATTCAATCGAACGCCATGCGAAAAAAGCCGAAAGATACAAAAAAGATTTCGAAACAATGAAAGAATTGGACCTGAAACTCGCCCGTTATGAATTGCAGAACATAACAAAAGCCCTCGAAGAAAGCCGCGCATACCTGGAAGAGGCGCGAAAAAAGGAAGGCATTTCAAGATTGGAACTCGAGGGGTATACGGCGTCGATAAACAACTGCCGGAGCGAGTTGGATGCGGTTATGCGGGACTTCACCGATATCCAGAAGAATCTTTCCGAGGCCACGCTGTTCATCGATAAAGGCAGGCATAAGATTGAGTTGAACGGTGAGAGGATCAATGACCTCGAGGGTTTTAAGGCCCGGTCCGAAGCCGAAGAGAGCCGCCTGGAAAAAAAGGTAAAAGCCCAGGAAGAGGAGATACAATCCGTAAAGAGGCGGTTTCAGGATGCGCTTAAAAACAAAGAAGAGAAAGGAAAGGCGCTCGCACAGAAAGAGGTGGCCGTAGAAAATTTTTCACATGAGATAGAGGCGCATCTAAAAGAGGTGAGGGAGGCCAAAAACAGGACCGTGGACCTTTTGGCCTTCCAGACAAAAACTAAAAACGAATTAATAAAATTAGGAGCAGACCTTACAAATAGAAAGACGAGGCTCAGGAGGCTTGAAACCGAGCGGGAGAACGTAAAGGTGGAAGAGGAAACTGCCCGGGAAACGCTCGCGTGCGCGGAACGTGAACTTCGGGCATCGAAGGAGCGGGTCCGGAAAGAGGCCGAGCTCCTGGATGGATTAAAAAATAGCCTGAGAGCTTGTGAGGCAGCGCTCGGTAACATTGTCGCGCGCATAAGGGATAACACAAATACACTGAAAGCCCTTGAGTCAAAAGAAGAACTTTTAAAGGACATGATAGCGAATTACGAGGGATTTGACAACGGTGTCAGGCTCGTCATGGAAGGCGCCCCCGACGGTGTTTTATACGGGATTATCGGTGTCGTAGCCGATATTTTAGAGCCGCAGGCCGGTTATGAGTCGGCCCTTGAGGCGGCTCTAGGGAAAAAGGCGCAGGCGATAGTTGTAGAAAATAAGGACTCACTCCAAAGGGCGCTAAGTTTTCTTGAGGAGCGAAAAGCCCAGGCCCATTTTATTATTTACGAAGATATCAAAGGCATGGCGCCCCAAAACCGCCTCAGGCAGATCATGAATAATATCGCCTCACCTGAACTCAGTTCTTTTGTTAAGCTCAAGGTTCCTTATGAAACCCTTAAGACATATTTGCTGAAAGGCACATACCTTGCGGAAAGCCGGGATGAAGCAACGGAAATATATAATGCGCACGGAGAAAATGTGAAATTTGTAACGAAGGAAGGGCTTCTGTTCGAAAAAGGGCACGTGCTGGGCGGATTTGCCGGGGCCGATACAGCTACTTCCATAATAGGGAGGGCGAAGAAACTGGAAGATATTCGCAACCAGAGGGTGGCTTCCGAAAAGAATATTGAGTCACTTGCTGCGAGTGAGGCAAGGGAGCGGCAGGGCGTTCTCGGCCTTGAACATAAAATTGCCGAAGCCGAAAGCCTCTTAAAGAGGGAGGAGATTTCTTCCGCCAACGCCATGTCGAAAAAGGAACTGGCGGAGGTTAATTTTAAGAAAATAACCGATGAACTCTCCATCGTCAAACTTGAGATCACCGAGATCGATGAATTGGTTCACGAGCTCTCTTTTAAAGGAGAGGGCTTAAATTCCCGCCTTAACGAAAAGGAGAGCGAGTATGTCGGTGTCCAGGAATTTATTTCTACGGCGGAGGAGCAAGCGCAAAAAAAAGCAAAGTCAAAAAATGAGCTGCTTTTTACGATATCAGAGATAAAATCCGAACTCGTATTCTTAAAAAATACGGAAGAGGAAACTGCAAAGGCCCTTGAAAAAGAAGCTAAAATGTCCGAGGAGTTCAAAGAGCAATACGAAAACAAGAAACGGGATGTGTTGGATTCGGAGGAAAAGGCCTCTGCGCTTAGAGAAGAAACAAAAGATCTGGAAAAAGAAATCGACGGCAAAAGAACCGATGAAGGCTGCCTTAAAGATGAGTTGAGTGGGATCTCGGAACGGAGGATTGAGATTTCAAAAGGACTGCGCGAGACGGAGAGGGTTTCGCGCGAAAAAGAGAAAGAGGCGGAGGAGTTGCGCAATCAAATGCGTAATGTAGAAATTAAAAACAGAGAAAGCGAACTTATGGAAGTCAATATGACCGACAGGATCCGACAGGCGTACAAACTTGACATACATGACGTTAATGCGCAATTTGACGATATTGCCTCCTTAGAAGACGCCAGAAACGAGGTAGAGGTTCTGAAGATAAAACTCGAAAAGCTGGGCGCCGTAAACCTGGTTGCCATAGAGGAGCATAAAGAATTGGAAGAGAGGTATTCGTTTCTCACCCGGCAGCAGGAAGACCTTCTGCAGGCGAAGGAAACCCTGCATAAGGCGATAGTAAAGATAAATAAAACCACAATGGAACTTTTTATCGAAACGTTCAGAAGTATACAAGCGGAATTTAAGAATTATTTCAGGTTGCTTTTTGGCGGTGGGCATGCGGAGCTTCTGCTTCTGGACGAAAGTGATGTTCTTGAGAGCGGCATAGAGATCGTTGTGCGGCCACCGGGTAAGAAGCTGCAGAATTTACTCCTGCTTTCCGGAGGCGAAAAAGCGCTTACCGCTATGGCGCTTCTTTTTGCCGTATTCAAGGTGAAGCCGAGCCCCTTCTGCATACTTGACGAGGTTGATGCGCCCCTGGACGAGTCAAATATCGGCAGGTTTACGCGGATTTTGCACGACTTTACAAAAACCTCGCAGTTTATTATTATTACGCATAGCAAGCGTACTATGCAAATGGCGAATATATTATATGGTATTACAATGGAACAGAAGGGCGTTTCGAAGATAGTGTCAGTAAAATTTGCCAACGATGAAACCAAACCGGCTGAGAATGAGGAGGTTTTGGTTTAAAGCGTTGTCTTTATCTGCCGATTAGTCTTTTTTGCCGAATCCGAAAATTCCCCGGCCCATTCGGGGATTGTATGAGCATACCTTATTTTTGCCCTGCCTTTTGGATTCGTAAAGCGCAATGTCAGCTTTATGGATCAGCGTGACCTTGTCGGACCCGTCGTAAGGAAACGTTGATATTCCGATGCTTATGGTAAGGGGGGGGGCGGTTTTCGTGGTTTCTTCCGCGGAGAATGCATCTTCTACGTCATGCTTTAATCTTTCGGCTATGGTAGCGGCTATTTTTTTAGGCGTATTGGGCATCACGATGGTGAATTCCTCCCCGCCGTAGCGCGCAACAAAATCATTGCCTCTCGATTTGCGGCTCAGTATGGAGGCGATTTTTCTCATAGCCTCGTCGCCCATCTGGTGCCCTACGGAGTCATTGTAAGGCTTGAAATTATCGATATCGATCATAAGTATGCTCAGGGCCTGGTCTCCGAGCCTGCTCTTTTCAAGCTCTTTGGTGAGCCTTTTGTGGAGCTCTCCTGAATTCCATAATTTTGTAAGCCAGTCTGTCTTTGACAGGTATTCCGTCTCTTCATACAGGCGCGAATTTTCAATGGCGAGTCCCGCGTGGTTTGCAAACATGGTAAGAATCCGAAGATCGGATTTCGTTATGGGTTTTTTGGTAAATATATTATCTACCAGGATCGCCCCGAGGGTTTTGTCTTTTGCCTTTAAGGGAACGGTGACGAAATGCTCGGTGTTCAACGCATTTTTTACCATGTGCGATACTTTTTGCTTCGCGTCATCGTTTGTTATTTCGAACGGCATGCCCTCGAGTATTGTAAGGGCGAGTATCCCCATGCCCTCGGTAAGAGGTAATTTTATACCTTTTACCAGCATATTTAGCTTAGACTCAACGTCCTTCTTGAATTTATCGTAGGAATTCAAAAGGTCATCCAGGCTCAATTTTTCCCTTTCTATGCCTTTCCATATCCGGTCGGCTTCTTCGCCCGAATGGGGGCCGATCCCCATCTTTCCTTCAAGGACATTTTCCTTTTCGTTGACTAAAAAAAGCATAGCCCGGTTAAATCCAAGCCCCTCGTGAGAGGTGAGGGCAGTAAGTATCATGTAGAAAATCTGATTTAATTTTAACGTAGTCCGCATAGCGTTTGAAACTTCGTAAAGTATGCTGAGCTCCCGCTTAATCCTGTCAGAATCTCCGTGTAAGGGGTTAAGTAGTGCCATAACGCAGCTAGTGTATCATATCTTCCCACCCTGTCAAGGGGCAAAAGCTAGAAATAGGGACAGGCCAGAGTTCACGGAATGCCCCGTCCCTAACTTAGTACTTTCGGTTCTTACTGAGGTGTGTTAAGATATGGCAATATGGAGAAGAAGAGTATTATCATAAAAGGGGCTAAGGAGCATAATCTCAAAAATATTGATATTGAAATACCACGCAATACGCTCTGTGTAATTACTGGTTTGTCCGGCTCGGGCAAGAGTTCGCTTGCGTTTGATACTATCTATGCGGAGGGGCAGCGCCGGTACGTAGAAAGCCTTTCCAGCTATGCCAGGCAGTTTCTTGAGCAGTTGCAGAAGCCCAACGTGGAGTATATCGAAGGGCTGTCACCCGCCATAAGTATTGAGCAGCGCCGGGCCGGGTCTAATCCGCGTTCGACCGTGGGTACCCAGACAGAGATTTATGATTACCTGAGGCTCATTTTTGCCAGAATCGGTATCCCGCATTGCCACCAATGCGGAAGAAAAATCACGAGACAAAGTTCGCAGGAAATTACAGCGAAAATCATGGAATTTCCGAAAAATACCCGGATCATGCTTCTTGCCCCGAAAATAAGGGGACGGAAGGGGGAGTATAAGGATTTATTTAATCAGTTGAGGAAAGACGGATTTCTGCGCTCAAGAGTCGACGGGAAACTGGTAAACACCGAAGACGACAATATAAAGCTGCATAAGAACAAAAAGCACACCATTGAGGTAGTGATCGACAGGCTGGTTATGGGCAGCGAAATGAAGAAGCGGCTCAATGATTCCGTAGAAACGGCTATTTCGATCGGTGATGGCGTAGTGATCGTAAGCGTTCCGGGCAAGAACAATAAACCCCGCGATGTTCTTTTCAGCGAAAAAAACGCGTGCGTGCATTGCGGATTGAGTTTCGAGGAACTTGTCCCGCGGATGTTTTCGTTTAACAGCCCGTACGGGGCATGCCATCTTTGCGGAGGGCTGGGCAATAAAATTGAAATAGATCCCGAACTTATCATTCCCGACAAAACGAAGCCGCTCATACAGGCTATTCAGCCCTGGAGGAGGGGAGGGAAGGGATTGATCCTTTATTTCAGGAGGTATCTCAGGTCTTTGGCGAGAAGTTACGATTTCGATGTTTTTACGCCGTTTAACCAACTCACCAAAGACATAAGAAAGAAGGTCCTTTACGGCGAAGAAGAGGGGCATTTCGAGGGTGTTATCCCTAACCTTGAACGCCGGTTCCGCGAGACAGAGTCCGAATATATCAAAACCGAAATCAATAAATATATGTCGATTTTGCCCTGCCCGGCGTGTAGGGGGAAAAGATTGAAGCCCGAAGCGCTATCCGTTACCATAGGCTCGAAGAATATAACAGAGCTCGCCGAGTTTTCGGTAAAAGAAGCAAAAAAGTTTTTCACAGACCTTAAGCTCACTCCCCAGGAAAAATTAATAGCCCACCAGGCCCTGAAGGAAATAGTTTCGCGGCTTAATTTTATGCAAAACGTGGGACTTGACTATCTGACGCTGGATAGGGTGAGTAGTACTCTGTCAGGCGGAGAGGCGCAGCGCATAAGGCTTGCTACACAAATAGGCGCAGGGCTCGTCGGTGTTCTATACATTCTCGACGAACCGAGCATCGGCCTACACCAGCGCGATAATTCCAAGTTGCTCGATACGCTTATCGCGCTTCGTGACCTGGGAAATACGCTCATCGTAGTCGAACACGACGAAGCGACTATACGGCATGCCGATTTTATTATCGACCTTGGCCCGGGCGCGGGAGAACACGGAGGAGAGATAATAGCGAGCGGCACACTTAACGACATACTAAAGGAAAAAAGGTCGCTTACGGGCCAATATTTAAACGGCGAATTAAAAATAAAAATTCCAAAAAAAAGACGCAGCTACAGGGAAAAAAATGCCATTACGATTGTCGGAGCGAGCGAGCATAATCTAAAAGATATAGACGTTGATATTCCGCTCGGTGTCTTTACGTGCGTAACCGGCGTTTCCGGCTCCGGAAAAAGTACTCTTATCGACGAGATACTTTACCGGGCATTGGCCAAGCGATTTTACAGGGCAAAAGAAAAACCAGGGGCTCATAAGAAAATTTTAGGAACAAACCACATTGATAAGGTTATTGTAATTGATCAATCCCCGATAGGGAGGACGCCGCGCAGCAATCCCGCTACCTACACTGGTACCTTCGGGCCGATAAGGCTTTTATTTTCGCGCCTGCCCGAAGCGAGAATGCGGGGCTACAAGCCCGGTAGATTCAGTTTCAACGTAAAAGGCGGGCGATGTGAAGCGTGTTCGGGTGACGGCATAAAAAAGATAGAAATGCATTTTCTGCCTGATGTGTATGTCCCGTGCGAGGTTTGTAAGGGCAAGCGATTCACCGAGCAGACGCTTGCCGTCAAATACAAAGGGAAGTCCATTGCAGAAGTCCTTGACATGAGCATAGAAGAAGCCCTTGGCGTCTTTGGGAATATACCGCCCGTAAAGGCAAAACTTAAGACACTTTACGACGTAGGCCTGGGTTACGTGAAGCTCGGCCAGTCGGCCACGACGCTATCCGGCGGAGAGGCGCAAAGGGTAAAGCTTTCAACGGAACTCTCAAAACGCGCTACGGGCAGAACGTTTTATATTCTCGATGAACCCACAACGGGGTTACATTTCGCTGATATTGAGTGCCTGCTCAAGGTGCTGCAAAGGCTGGTTGACGGAAAAAACACAGTCTTGGTTATCGAGCACAATCTGGACGTGATAAAGCAGGCCGATTACATTATCGACCTGGGCCCCGAAGGCGGCGATGCCGGCGGCAAAATCGTAGCCAAAGGTTCCCCCGAAGAACTATCAAATATACAGTCCTCACACACCGGCCAATTCCTCAAAACCGTCTTAAGCAAGCGCTAGCACAAAACATCCCGGTAAGGGTAGGGGTGCCCTGCGTGCTGCGAATTCCGGCCTCAGCTAACTCATACAGGAGAAAACACAATAAGGAAACCCTATACAGTTCTCCTGTATGAGTGGATCTTCGGCCGGAATTTTCGCAACGCACGCAGGACACCCCTACCCTTACCGGGATGTGTAGGTAGAATTACCTTTCGCGCCAGTCCGGTAGGTAGGCCCACCTGCCGGTAGGCAGGCATGGTTCCGGGCGCGTTGCGAAATTTTGACCGAAGATCCACTCCGGCAGGAGAATGTAAAAGAGTATCCTTACCGTACCTTCTCCTGCCGGAGTTAGCTGAGGTCAAAATCGCAGCGCCCGGAATCATGCCTGCCTACCGGCAGGTGGGCCTACCTACCGGACTGGAGGGCGTAACGCAACTATTCATATAGTACAACCTGGGAAAAGTTTTGGCTTGAACTGCATCAGCGTAAGTGCTACTATAATGAGCTATATATGAAGTATATTTGGCGGAGTGTGATAGTTGGGGTTGCGGTTGTGGGGGTGTGTGTTTCTTCTGCATGCGCCGAAGGCGAGCAGAGGGATGTGCTCTTTGCGAAAGGAGCTTTTAGTGACGGATTTTACGACCTGGCTGCCGGAAAGCTGCAATCCTTTTTGAAGAAATATCCCGATTCCCGGCACATAGGAGAGGTGCATGTTTTACTCGGCAAGTGCTTTTACAAACAAGGCGGATTGAAAAATGCGTTGTACGAATTTCGCCTCGTAATCGACAACCCAAAACTGATACATCTTACGGACGAGGCAATTTACTGGACTGCCGAAACATATTTTGCTTCCGAAGATTTCGAAGAAGCCCTCAACTACTACCAAAAGATAATAGACGACTTTAAGGATTCACCGCAGAGCGCCTTTGCCCATTATTCAGTGGCATGGTGCTATTACGAGATCGGAGATAACAAACAGGCCCTTGTTAAGTTCGAAGCGGTTTTGTCGAAATTTCCCCGGGAAGGCGTTGCCGTAAAAGCCGCGTATAAAATATGCGAGATCCTTTACGAGAACAAGGAATTCGCAAAGGCGCGCCTTGCGATGTACAATTTTCTGAAAGCCTACCCGCTGTATGAAAATCGGTCGTATGTATACAATATGCTGGCGGATTCGAGTTTCAATTTGGGAGATTTTAAGGACGCAATAAGAAATTTTGAAAACGCCCTTTCAACCGAAGAAAATGTGGCCTGGAGAAATATGGCCATGTACAGGGCCGGGAGGTCTTACTTCGAATCGGGAAACTTCAAAAAGGCGCTTGAGTATTTTGAAAAAGCTAAGGAGAAAACCCGCCAAACCGAACTGGTTGCTGCAAGCCTGTTAGGCGAGGCCCGGTCTTCCGAAAAATTAGGAAACACCGAAAAAGCGGAAGAATATTACGCCAAGCTTATAGACGATTTCAACGATAGCGAGTGCGCGGACGACGCTTACCTCTGGCTCGGGGAACTGTATTACGAAAAGAAAAAATACGGCATGGCTATCGACACGTATAGGGCTGCGCTTCGGAGGTTTTTTACAGGCGACCTTATCGATGATTTTCGTTACAATCTCGCCTGGGCCCTCAGGGATGCAAACCGCTTTCCGGAAGCGCTGGCCGAGTTCCGGAAAGTTGCCGACTCCTCCGGGAACGACGAGTTCGCAGTCGGGGCGCTTTGCCGCGTAGCGGAGATTAACGAGCGATTGGGGCGAAACAGCGAATCGATCGAGACATTCAGCAAAATATTAAAAGAGCACCCGAAAAGCGTGTGGGCGGACTACGCGCAGTACGAACTGGGAAGGCTTCTTGCGCTCGCGGACAGGACGGACTCAGGTATCCTCGCGTTCCAGTATCTCTTGGGGAACTTTCCGGATTCCCGCTTCAAAGACCAGGCGCATTACCAGTTGGGGATGCTGTATTTCAAGAAAGGCAATTTCGACCTGGCGGTCGACCGGTTTGACGAAATTGTAAAAAACATCCCTGGTAGTCCTCTTGCTAAAAGCGCAAAATTCCAAAAAGCGCTCTCTCTCTATAATGCCTCGAGATATACGGAAGCAATCCCGATTTTTAAAGCTATTACGAAAGAAAAAAACGACACAGAGATCGTCAAAACCGCGCATTACCAGCTGGGATGGTGCTATTACAGGATGCGCAGGAACAAGGAGGCGCTCCGGGAGTTTGAAGCTATCCTGAAAAGCCACCCGAACACAAAACTTGCAGCCGGAGTAAATATGTGGTTCGGGGAGTATTTTTACAATAAGGGCAACATGAAAGAAGCCAAGAAATATTTTAACGCCGTTCTTTCAAAATACCCCAATTCTGATTTTGTCGACGATGCTTTTTACTGGATGGCCTGGGCCCTCTATGAAGAAGGAAAGCCGACCCAGGCTATAAACGAATTCAGGACGCTTTACAAAAATTACCCTGATAGCGAATGGGGCCAGGAGGCGATATTCCGCGTGGGTGACATTCTTCTCGAGCAGGGCAATGGGCCTCTGGCGCTCCGGGAATTCATGCTGGTAGTGGAAAATTACGGTGATAAACCGTTTGCGCGGACGGCAAACCGCAAGATCGGGCGCATCTTAAAGGATGAAAAGAAGCCCCTCCAGGCGCTCGAGTATTTTAAGAAAGCTCAAACACCGGGTGATACGGATTTTAACGCCGAGATTCAGTATGACATTGCCGAATCTTACGAACTTGCCAGGGATACTGAGGCGGCTGTTGTGGAATACCTGAGGTTAAGCTATATGTATCCGCGCAGCACCTTTTGGGCATCGCGAGCAGAACTTAGATGCGGTAATTTATTGGAGAAAATGCAGAAATGGGGCCAGGCAAGAAACGTGTATCAGCGGCTCGCAAGCCGCGGGGTAAAAGAATCTAAATACGCAAAAAAAAGATTGGACTGGCTTAGGTTGAAATAATAGGAGGTAAAACTGACATGTGGGAACTTATCGTAAAAGGCGGACCGATAATGGGCCTCATAATATTGTGTTCGGTGATCGCATTTGCGGTTGTTCTGGAAAGAATGGGACACCTTAGGAGCGCCAAAATCGACACCGGAAAATTTATGCAGGATATTTCCAACAAGGTAAAAGGGAATCGCGTGATGGAAGCGGTTGATATGTGTAATTCCACCAGAGGCCCTATTGCCCGCATACTCAAGTCAGGCATAATGAAGTATGATAAACAAAAGAGCGAAATGAAAGAGGCTATCGCAGATGCCGGCGTTCATGAAGTGCCGCTTCTTGAAAAAAACCTGGGAGTTCTTGCCACTATAGCGCACATAGCGCCACTCTTGGGGCTTCTCGGAACGGTAGTAGGCATGCTTAAGGCATTTCAGGTTATCGAGGCAAAAGCGATGAGCATGGTCCCGGTAAGTCCCGGCGACCTTGCGGGCGGTATCTGGGAAGCGCTCATAACAACGGTTGCGGGGTTGGCCGTCGCAATACCGACTTACGTGGCGTATAATTACCTTGTAAGCCGTGTCGATAATTTTGTATTGGACATGGAGAAAAGCGCTACGGAACTTGTGAATCTCCTGTCTGACATGAGAGGGGTATAGTGAAATTTAAAAGAAGGGTATTTTTGGAAAAAGGGCAACTGGATATTGCGCCACTCATAGATGTTGTATTTCTCCTCCTCATATTTTTTATGCTGACATCCAGCTTTATCTTTCAACCGGGCATAAAAATAAACCTTCCAAAAGCGCTCACAAGCGAGGTAATACAGAGAGAGAATTTGATAATCGTAATACGGGAGGACAATTCCTTGCATATTGAGGAACGGCCGGTTAGCCAGGAAGAACTCAATTCGCGGCTTGAGATCGCTGCGAAAGAATCAAAACCGATTTTAATAAAGGCGGACAGAAAGGCGTCGCTTGGCAAGGTTGTAGAGATATGGGACCTGTGCAGGGTAGAAGGGGTCCAAAAAATAAGTATAGCGACAAGCCCGAAAAGATGAAGCATGTTTAGGGATGGAAAGTTTAATCTGGCGGTAGTGTTTTCTACGGTATGGCACCTATTCTGGATATTCGCTATAGGCATTGTGGTTACGCCGAATGTCAGATCAAACAATGCTTACCAGGAAGTGGATTTCCTCGGGCCTATTTTGGAAAAAACCGCATTTGATCTTATGGTCGATCAGGCAATTCCCAAGGCCGAGACGCTTTACTCAAGCTCCGCTTTACTCTCAGAAAGTATCTACCTGAAGCCTCGGGGCCCGCGAAGAAGGATGCCGCAAGGGTCGAGGCCCGTATCCATGAGCAAAAGATTTGGTTTTATCAGAAATTACGCGAAAGGCAAGAAAGAGATCCCGCGTTATATTACAAAAAATATAAAAAATTTCGTGTCTAAATCGAACGACAAACAATTGTTGTCTTTGGTGGAAGGGCCAGCGCGGAAAAGAGAAATTATTTTTAAACCCAAGGCGCCCGTGATCCCCCGCGGCCTTTACGGTGATCGGGAGGATTACCGCCTTGAACTCAAGTTTTTTGTGGCTCAAAACGGAATTGTATATGACGCAACGCCGGCCATATCGAGCGGTTACCCTGAAATTGACCTCGAGGCCATAAGATTTTTGAAAAGATGGCGTTTTACGCCTTTAAGCGTAACTGAAGGGCATAGCAGGGATGCCTGGGGTGTCGTAACAGTTATGGTGAGAACCGAATAGAGCGCGAGAAACCGTGCGGGGAATTGATGATAAAACTCGATATATCCTTGGCGCTCTTTTTATTTCTTTTTAGCTCCGTAATATTAGTCCTCTTTTTCTGGGTCTTTACGAAGGTGGGTTCGAAATTCGGTGATTTCGGACCTCTGCGAAAAGACGTATGGCATTGCTCCATATGTAAGTACATGTATATCAACCCGGAGCCGGGGGATTTTTCAAGATGTCCGCAGTGTAATAGCATTAACAAGCGCCAGGGCAAACAGTCAGTTGAATGACGAATCCCGAATTAACCCTCCTGTTATTCCCGCTTTCGCGGGAATAACAGGAGGCTAACATGGAAGTAAAAAAGGAGGTGCAAAAAATATGATTACGGAGATAGGTATTGTTGCGGGCGAGATTTGGCATTACCTCGAGAGTAAAAACAAAACCGACAACCTGGATAATATCGTGAAGAATATCGATAGGCCAAGGGATACCATACTCATGAGTATGGGCTGGCTCGCCCGGGAAGGGCATATTGTGCTCACCGGAGAAGGGGCTAACCGCAAAGTGAATTTGCGAAACAAATGACAGAAATTAAAAAAGGAGGGTTATTATGGACAGGCCAGTGAGGCGCGAGACCGAGACGGTGCCGATTATAGCGCCGCTTAAAGTCATCAGGACTAAAACCATAAATAAGCGGTTTGGCTGGTGGTCGGCTGTCGTTCTTTTGGAAAGCTACGGAAGGAAGCAAGTCTGTTTTTATCTCTGGCAGAAGAGAGATGACAAATGGAAGAGGAAGCAGAAGTTTGCGGTGCATTCCCAGGAAGATTGGGAGCTTATTTCGGATGCTGTAGTCGGAATGATCGAGGAATTGACGTGATGCGGCGCTCTCTCGCCGGAAGATAAGGCGCAAAGCGCGTAGCTTATAAGTTAGCATGAAGAAGATCAAAATTTTTTACTCTGATAAATACTGCATTGATATCGGCAAGCATGTGTTCCCTACTGCGAAGTATCGATTGATAAAAGAGAAACTCTCTCGCTCTCTGAGCGTTGTAAATAAAATTCTTTTCATTGAGCCGAAAAAAGCCCGGGAAGAGGATATTCTTCTGGTGCACACGAAAGGGTACGTAGACAAATTGAAAACCGGAAGATTGTCACCGGAAGAAATAATGACACTGGAACTTCCGTATTCGACAGAATTGGCGGAAGGCGCGGTTCTTTGCTGCGGGGGGACGATAGGGGCATTGGAAGAGGCCCTGGAAAGCGGCGTGGGAATACATTTGGGGGGCGGTTTTCACCACGCGTTCCCGGATCATGGCGAGGGGTTCTGTGTCCTGAACGATATTGCGGTCGCGGTAAAGAAAAGCATGAAAGAAAAAAGAATCAGAAAAGCCCTCATTATCGATTGCGACCTGCATCAGGGAAATGGCACCGCGCGCATATTTGAAAACGACGAAAACGTTTTTACGTTTTCCATACACCAGGAAAATAATTACCCTTTCTATAAACCGAAAAGCAATATGGATATCGGCCTTAAGGACAGGACCAGGGACCGGGAATATCTCGCGCATTTGGAAAAAAATATCCCCAGGATCACATCCGATTTTAAGCCGGACCTTATGTTGTACGTAGCGGGAGCCGATCCCTACGAGGATGACCTTATAGGAAATTTAGCTTTGACAATGGAAGGCTTAAGAAAGAGGGATACTTTTGTATACGAGAATGCCTGGAATTATCAGATCCCGATAGGTGTGGTTCTCGCCGGAGGCTATGCCGTAAAAGAGAAAGACACCGTAGACATCCAGTTCAATACCGTGAAGACGGCGGTCGAGGTGTTTGCCGGGATAGGCCGGAGAGGGGAGTAGCTTACAATGCAATATCTAAATTATGTTTTTGCCGCAAATGCGATTATTACGCTTTTAGCGGGAGTCGGCATTTATATATTCCGCAGGAAGAGGCTCCAAAGCTCCGTATGGCTTGTATATAACATACTGCTTAGTACATGGAGTTACTGCCTATACGAGGCAGCCATACAAACGAAGGCGTCCCTTGCGACATACTGGGTAAGGACCTCTTTGATTCCGCTCATTTTCCTCGTGCCCGTCTTTTTACATTTTTTATCCATCTATTCTGATAGGAGGATATTTCAGGCCCGAATTATAAGGAACGTGTATATCGTGTTTTTCCTGATATTTGTCACATCTTTTGTAATACCGAAAGAATTCATAAAAGGCATGCTGCCGAATCCTTTTTTTAATTATGTGGCGTCCCCCGGGCTCGCTTTCAAGATATTCTCGTTTGTATTTATCGGGTTTATTTTTTGCGGTTTTTATTACCTACTGCGCCCGAGCAAGAAGGCGTATCTCGAATTTAGAAGAAATCAGAGAATATGGATATTTTTTGGCATGCTCTGCGGCATAATGGCGCCGCTCAATTTTATTTTTGCGTCATATAAACTTGTATTTTTTCCGTTTGGGGCATTCTTCATCCTGCCATATCTGGCGGTGACAGGCTACGCGATTGCGAAATACCACGTTCCGGAAGTTAACATCCTTTTTAAAAAGGTGAAGATCCTATCATACCTCGTTCTCTTTGTCATAGCTATTCATACGGTTGTCGTATTAGTGCTGCATAAGATGCTCGGAGTGAAATACTTCGAATCTTCAGTGATTTCGGGCTGCATCATTCTGCTTAACATCCTGCTTACGGTTCATTACGGTAGGCTTCTTAAGTTTAACAAACTTACCGAGAGCGTTGTTTACAAGAGGCGGCTTGCCTATTACAAATTTTTGGAGAACTTTAATTCCATGGTAAAAGAGGCGAAGGATCTGGATACGCTTCTTACCTACATCGTTGATTCCCTGATGAATATAATCGGCATGAAATGCGCCATGCTTTACCTGCTAGATGAAGAAAGTTCATCTTACCGGCTTAAGGTACTTAAAGGGATAGGCCGGGAGGCCGTCAAGGAAATCGACACGATACCGGCCGCAAGCCCGCTTATCGATTTTCTAAAAGACGGAAATATTTTTGTAACCTACGAAAACAATGATTTTAGCCAGGATTATAATCTGGAAGCCATAAGAAAAGTGTTTAACCGCATCAACGTAAGGCTTACGATGCCGCTCAGGTATAGCCTGCCTTTATATCACGGCAGGGATGTCGTAGCCTTTCTTAATCTCGGCAACAAAAAGGACAATACGGAGTACCAGGACGAAGACATCGATATACTGAATGCTTTCGGCAGGGAGCTCAGTTTCTGCGTAGACAAGGCCAAGCTTTTTGTGCAGGTGATAACCGATGATCTCACGAATCTTTACAGGCACAGTTATTTCTATAAAAGACTCGATGAAGAGATCGAAAGAAGCAAGCGTTATGACAGGGTGTTTTCGATTGTGCTGGTTGACATAGACGATTTTAAAAAGATAAACGACGTATTCGGGCACCGCGTCGGGGACGCGGTGCTTAAAAAAATAGCTATTTTGATAAAATCCAATTTAAGAAAGGTAGACATAGCGGCGCGTTACGGAGGTGAAGAATTCGGGATTTTGCTGCCGGTATCGTGTC
>JAMXCZ010000031.1 GCA_024542975.1 Candidatus Omnitrophota bacterium
CCAGCCACGGTTCAATACCCAAATACATGTTAAAAACCGCAAAAGCGACAGCCGGGTACAACCAGAGGCCCCACATGTCAACTGCCGTGCCAAGAGAATAGGACGCCTTGGTGAGAATTGGAATACGATCGCGCAGGGGCTTCTTCCCATTAGCAACATTAGCTTCTTGCATTCAATTTCCCCCTTTTCCCTTTTTGCAAGTTAATCTTAACGAAAACCGTGATATGCTTTCCCGGCATAACATGCATCGATAAGCCGCTCTATGCTTGTGGTAGCTACGCATTGAACCGTATCAGCGCCGCCATAATAAAGTTTAATCTCTCCGTTATCTTCCACCACAACCCCGCAGGTAAACACGACGCTCGGAGTTTGTCCCACAAGTTCGTATTGCTCCTCGGGAATCAAGATCGCGTCTTCAGCCATGGCCTTGACTTTTGACGGATCCTCTAAATCCAAAAGACAAACACCTAATTGATAAACAAAATGTGAATGGCATTGAGTACGTACTCCGTGAAAAATATTGAGCCACCCTTCGGGTGTTTTAATAGGAGTGGCTCCTGCCCCGACTTTTTTCCAGGCCCAGCGAATCCCCTCCCAGTTCCTGAATACGCATTTACTCTTTCCCCAAAAGATCAAATCCGGAGAATAAGACACCCAAATATCCCCATTACCGGCTCCGGTATTGGGCCGGTCAAGGCGCGCGTAGAGTCCCTTGATCTTCTCCGGGAAAAGCACCCCATTGCGGTTATCTACTTCCGAAATAAACCCCAACCACTCAAATTTCTTAAAGTCTTCTGTTTTCACCAGACTCAACCGGCAGGTGTGGCCGCTGTGCGCGGCATGGACTATATAATACACATCTTCGATCTTTGTCACGCGCGGATCATAATACATACTGTAGGCATACTTCTTAAACTCAGGATCATCATGGGGCATATCCACCGGTTTTGGCCGCGGCTTAAAATTAAACCCATCCGTGCTTTCCGCGATCCAAAAACGGTCAAGCAAAGCGGAATTCTCCACCCGGCAAACCATCAAATAAATACCATTGAATTTCACGATGCCGGAATTAAAAACATATTTAATATTGGCCTCAGCGGGGAAATCCTTACCCGTCAAGATAGGATTTCCTTCATACCGTTTGCATATAGGATACTTGTTTGTACTCATGCCTAACCTCCCATGTTTGACTATTCCAGCAATACGCAGTGCATTTATTCAGTAGACTTTATGTAAATAGTTGAAAGTATAACACTTTCAGAACTACTTGTCAATTACCCTACCTTAGCGAACATCTTTTGTATAATAAGCACGCCCGCTCCTACAGCTACGGTATCGTCACCGAGCGATGCCGGGATGATCTTAACTACCTTGACGGCTTCTTCGTAACCCCACAACTTGACGGTTTTTCTGACCGAATCCAAAAGCATATCCCCGGCCTTTTCGATACCCCTGCCCACAACGACCGCTTCCGGATTAAAAAGGTTTACCAGATACGCAATCTTTGTACCGAGATACGCGCCTGCTTCCTGCAGAAACCTCATCGCAACCGGGTCATTCTGCTTTGCAGCCTCTATTACGATATTCAGGTTGATTTTATTTACATCGCCACCCGTCAACTTTAAAATCTTCGAATTATCTTTGTGGGTTTGAAAGTACGTCCTGGCATAAGCGGGGATGCCGAGATCGATTCCTTTCGACCGCAAACAACACCCGTAACGATATCCCTCCCAACAGTGCATCAAAGCGACCAGTTCTTCTCCCGCAAGAGGCGGGTTAATGTTGAGTTCACCCGCTGATTTTGTGGCGCCATAATAAAGCTCACCTCTTATTATAAGCCCGGCCGATGAGTCTGCGCATATAAATACTATATTGTCCACGCCTTCCTCGAGGCCTATTCCTGCCCATTTTTCTCCTAAGGCTGCTACCATGGAGTCATGCTCTACGATTGTAGGAATATTAAATTTATCCTCTATCGCCTTCTGCATGACCCTGTAACCAAACGTCTCTCCTTTTTCAACGGCGTAGCGGGCTGTACCTCTGTATCTATCGAGCGGCCCCCATATGCCGAGACCGATACCATTGATCTTCGTTTTATCCACCCCGTTTTTTTCGATAAGTCTTGAGATCAGGCCGACGATTGTTTCTATGAATTTATCCTGCGGCTCTTCTCTCTTTTCTATTGTCTCTTTTGCAATAATCTTTGAGGACGTATCCAGGAGGCACGCAATGAGAGAGACACCATCTACGACATGGGGCGCTCCCAAATCCACGCCTATCGCGTAACCGTAATTCCTGTTAAGCCGAAGGAGTTCCGGCCGCCTGCCGCCGCTTGATATGTCCCGCCCCATCTCGTGCACCAGGGCTTTTCTTATGTAGGTATTGACATAGTTGGACACTGTAACTATGTTAAGGCCCGTTAGTTTGGCAATCTCGGCCCGCGATATTTCCCGGCCTTTTCTTATCGTATCCAGGATCTCTAAATTTCTTCTTTCTTTTTCTGTCTTGCGTTCTTCTTTTTCAGGAAAGTTTTTTATCATAAGACACCTCTTTTCTTAATTTAAACTCGGCGCGAGTTTCGGTTCAAGTTCAAACAAAAATTCCTTAACACCCTTATCGTGCCGCGCAAGGGCAAAAGGGATGGACCAGATTGCCATATTTCTTACATAGAGCTCTCCGTCGCCCAAAGAACCGTCGCGTGCAAAAACAACGTCCGGTTGAGACCAGACATTGCGTCTTTTGTAAACGAAATTTTCCCATGTCCTCCGGGCTATATCCAAACCCTCTTCTATAAATCCTTCATATATAGCCAGGCCCGCAAAAGCGTATGTCTCTCCGGCCCATATGTTCTCCGCATGATAACTCGCCCTGTCAATTTTTCCGTCCGGATAGACGGAATTAACGATACCGAACCGGCTTTTCCTGCCATTTAAATTTATAATTGTTCTGACAGCTTTTTTAACATGTTTCTCCGGCAGCACGTATCCCAGGTTTAAAAGGTGGGCATACCATTGCCCGTTAAGCTGGCCGGCCGTACAGGCCTTGTACTTCTCCTTTTTACTTCTTCCGGCGATATAATAAGAACCGGACCACAATTCCTTTTCGAAAGACTTCCTTCCCCTTTTAAAGAAATTCTCACAAATCCTATAAAAATTCCTGTCTCCCAGAAGCCGTGCCATTTTCATCGATGCAAGAAGGCTGGCGAGATATATAGAGGAAGAATAGGAACTCGTGCCGTAAAAATCCCACAGGTCATACGTCTGGTCCTTGCCTTCGTTATCCGGCAGGCCGTTTCCGTCTTTATCCTGGGAAAATTCCCATTCCATGGCCTTTTTTACACTTTTGTAAATTCTTCTAAGGAATGGCATGTCTTTCGTCCACAAAAAGTCTCTGTACGCCATAAGGGCGTATTTTGTAGATAGATCCTTCCATGGCTTCCCCGCCGTTGTGCCGTCCGATGGGCACCCTATCTGCGACTTGCCGAGATCGTGAGGAATCCGGCCATCCTTCCTCTGGAATCGTTTAAAGAGAAGCATCGTATTCTTTTCCAACTCGGGGAAAAATATGGCAAGCGGCATCGTTCCGTAATAACGCACATCAAGCGAGTCCATGAGCGGCCATTTTACGGGATTCTCATACATGACGAATTCGTTACTTTTAGTCCACCAGCTTGACGAAGTTATAATGGAACAATAGTTTATAAGGGCGTCTTTAAGCCAGTTTCCCAGAGGCGCGCGCTCTATAGTCCTCTGCCATTCTTTTGTTTTATCCAGAAAAAATTCTTTTTTTCTGTCTACATAAACCGCCACGTCCCACGAGTCCCCGAACCAATGCTGGTACATGTGCCCCTTGTAGTGGTTGGGCATGAACCACGTATAATAAAAAGGTATTTCTTTTTCTTCCCCGGGTTTTAGTTTGAATTTAACCGCCAGAGCCGCCATCCACTCGTCACCCTCGCCCTGGGCTTCTATTCCGGAGGCCCGGTTCGGAAGTTGGCCGGTTTTTTTGAAACATTCCCAGACTTGAAAACAGCGGTCTTCGGCGTTTCCCCTGAAGTTTTCCCTGACATAAGGCCATTGCCCTTCATATGTAACGGATTTATTCGCCTTTGTCGCAAGTGTTATATTGCCCCAACCGCTTCCATCCCAGGGGTGGGAATTCTTCTTATAAAAACTTACACCGATAAGGCCGTTTTTCTGCCTGACTTTATTGAAGCGGCCCACATTCCATGCCCCTACGGCATTTATGGCGGATGCGAGTACTGACACGGTTACTTTTTTCTCCGTAGTGTTTTTGACTTTGAAAATATGTATCGCGCAGGGAAGGGCAGAATTTTTACTGTCATTCTTTATGAAAGGCGAAAAGGAAAGTTGCGATATATCCAGTTTGATGTCTTTATCCTTAAAATAAAGTTTGGCGAAAGGAAAATTTCCCTCAAATTTGATTTTCTCGACGGTGGGACAGTTATCCAGGGTGGGCGTTTGCAAAAATTTGCTTACGGTTTTATTGCCGTCTTTTATGAATATCGCAAAGGGGTTGGACACCCTGTAGTCGCCGGCTGTGCCGGACCTGAACCAGTGAAGCTGCCCCAGGGGTTTTTCCCAATTGTTTAAACCGGTAAAACATCCCCGTGTTCCATCGGGAAAAACCGAGAGGGTTCCGCAGCCTATTCCTCCTAAAGGTAAACCCGATATAACCTTATCTCCCGAAGTATACCTTATTGGCATAGTGTTTACTCTCCGAGCACAGCTTCTACTTTATGAGTTTTTCCATCCGCGTAATCGGGGATAATATTTCCTTTTACGCTCTTTCCGTCAACCGATAACGAATTAATCCCCTTGGATATGCCTTTAGGATTTTTTATTTCTATTTCGTACACCGCATTACGGAATTTCCGCCTGATTTTGAAGCCTTTCCATTTACGCGGAATGCATGGGTCTACTTTAAGTCCTTCGTAGTCAGGCCTTATTCCGAGAATATATTGCGATATGGCAACCATATTCCACGCCGCCGTTCCGGTAAGCCATGAATTCCTGGCTCTTCCAAAATGCGGATTATCCCTTCCGGTTATGAATTGTGAATATATGTAACATTCGGTCATGTGTATATCGGCGATTTTATTCTTAAGCGGCGGGAGAATCTTCTTGTAGTATTCAAACGCCCGGTCGCCCCTGCCGAGGATAGTCTCCGCAATCATCGCCCACGGGTTGGAATGGCAGAATATTCCGCCGTTTTCCTTTAATCCCGGCGCGAATGTTGTTATAGCGCCGAGAATAGGGTCAAATTCCGTGTAAGCCGGAGCCAAGAGCATTATTCCGTGCTCGGTATCCAGGTGGTCTTTCACCATGTCCATGCAAGCCTTGGCCTTCTCTCCATCCGCAATTCCGCTCATAACAGCCCATGCCTGGGTATTCAGATATATTTTGCCTTTACTGTTCTTTTCCGAACCTACGGGGTTTCCGAACTTGTCGGTGCCCCTCATGTACCACTTTCCGTCCCAGGCTTTGTTGTTGAAGTTATCCTTCACTTTTTTTGCCATGGCAACGTATTTCTTCGTATCTTCGGCTTTTTTGGAAAACTCTGTTAATTTTACAAATTCATTTATGGCCAGATAGTGAAGCTCCGGAACCCAGGTTGTTTCAGCCCTCTCGTTATCAGCCCCGAGATTGAGGCAATCGTTCCAATCAGCAAACCGCATAAGCGTAAAGCCATTGGGCCCCTTTTCGCTTTCCACAAAATCTATGGCCCCTTTAAGATGCTCATACATGGTGCCGCTTCCACCGTCTACGTACTTTATCTCCTCGTCTAAAAAGGCAAAGTCCTTCGTCTCCTTTATATAACCCCCCACTGCCAGGATCAGCCATAATGGATCATCGGAATATCCGCCTTTTTCGCCTGTTTTCGTAAGAGGAAAGAATTTATGATAGCTTGAGCCGTTTTTAAACTGGTTTGACGCAAGTTCCGCCAGTCTCGTTTTTACCCTCGCAGGAATTGTGTGCACAACGCCGAGCGTATCCTGATTCGAATCGCGGAAACCCATGCCCCTTCCTATGCCCGCTTCATAGTAAGAGGCGGAACGCGACCAGTTAAATGTCGTCCTGCACTGGTATTGATTCCAGGTGTTGACCATAAGGTTAACGTCGGAATCCGGCGTATGCGCCTCATAATGCCCGAGGCATTCCTCCCAGTAAGCTTTTAATTCTTCAAATTTTTTAGATACGTTTGATACGTCTTCATACTTTTTAATTAAATTATTCGCTTCGGCCTTGCTTTCCGAAACGCCAAGCATGAAAACAACATCCTCTGCTTTACCCGGATCTAACGTTACCTCCAGAGACAGGCTCGCGATTGGATTGCCACCGGAAGCAAACGAATTAAAAGGCCTGCCGCGCTCTACCGCAAGGGGATTACTTTCCGAGCGGTATGGGCCGATAAAAGATTCTCTGTCGCAATCATAGCCCGAGGCTTTTTTATTGCACGCAAAAAATGAAAGGTCGAAACGATTCGCGCTCGGCGCATAACCCGTTTCATGGAAAATGGTATTTTTCTCAAAATTGGCCTTGGCGATATTAAGGCTATATTGAAAATCGCTCATGTCCATTTCCGCATGCCAGAGGCAGAATTCAACATAGGTGAATATTTTGAGTTTTCTTTTCTTTTTCGTATTGTTCTGAATTTTTAATGCCCAGAATTCCAAATTCTCTCCGAGGGGAACAAAGTAGAGTGTTTCCGTAGCTATGCCCCGGTATTGCGATTTTATCTTTGTGTATCCCAATCCGTGCCTGCATTCGTATTTGTAGTTTTTCGCTTTCATCACCGGCTGCCACGTCGCTGACCAGTATTCTCCCGTTTTCTCGTCCCTCAGATATATATACTTTCCCGGCCTGTCAACGGGCACGTTGTTATACCTGAACCTCGTGATCCTTTTATCCCTGGGGTCTCTGTGAAAACTGTAGCCGCCGGCCGTGTTTGACATAAGAACACAATATTCCTCGCAACCCAGATAATTTATCCATGGGGTAGGCGTATCGGGCCGGGTTATTACGAATTCTCTATTTTTTTCGTCGAAATGACCATATTCTGCCATTTTCGTTCTTACCTTTTTCCTTTATAAAGCCCTTCGACATAATCCTGGACCGGTTTGTTCTGGAGGGTAAACCCTCTATTCGACCTGCCTCCCATTCTTACGTCAGTGCCCCAATTCCACCAATAGACGCCATAAAACCAATTCTTGCTCCAGAACGTATCGACCATGGCTTTATAACAATCTACCTGAAGCTCCAGGTCCACCCGGGGCCCGGGCGAATGTTCCCACGGCTGGCGTGCCGCTCCGCTCGAACTGCGATAGCCGACCTCCGGGAAAATTACCGGTTTATCTATTCCGCTCTGCCATTCTTCTATTTCAGGAACCCACTTCTTCCACCCTTCGATAAGCTCATCATATGTAGGCTTGTCCTTGTCGGAGAGTGGGAAATAAGCATCAATACCGGCGTAATCAAGGGCATCCCAGAACCTTATCTGAAGATACTCATCGCTCCAGTTAGCGGCGTATGTCAGGTCTCCGTTATAAACCTCTTTTACTGCGGAGATAATTTCTCTCCATTCATTCTCATGGCCGACAGTAGTCGCGGTAAGCTCTGTCCCTACGCAAAACATCTCCGCGCCTGTTTCTTCGGCTATTTTTGCATAATGTAGCGTGAATTTTTTATAATCGTTAAACCACACCTGCCATTCCGGTTCCTTTACGCATGCAATTTCTCCTCTCCAACTGCCCTCGGCAGTGCTTAAAAGGTCGAGATGCGGTTTTACCATTACTTTCATGCCCAAAGAACGTGCTTTTTCGATAGCGCGTTTTACACTCTCATCCGAAGAGGTTTTGCCGGTAGGAAAAATGTTCATAGAAAAGCAGGTATCCTGATACCAGGTGGTAACTATGGCAACCCAATTAACGTTTATTTCCTTCAGTTTTTCAAGAGACTTGTCGGATTTCGTGGTTCCGTACGCCTTCTTACTCCATGTCGTATAACACATCCCTTTTTGAATTTCGGGCCGGAACGCTTCTCTTCTTATAAATCTGGATAGACCAAACATGCTCGTTAAAACAATGAGTAAAACCAGGGTTGCAAAAATAGGCCTAAAAATTCTCTTCATTATTCTTCGCACCTCCATCTATATCTATTTCCCGATCCTCATGTTATCGATATACACCGGGCCTTTATATACCGGGCTTTTGTTTGACTCTACTCTTACGACAATTTTTCTTACGTCTGCCCTGAAGGCATCATCCGGAACAATCCTCTTCCAGTCGTAGCTACCGGGCTCTATATTCGCTTTTATGGCAATCCATTCTCCGGGCACAAGAGGACTGGAGCGCGTCATTTCCGCAAATTTCCAGTCATCGCCTATGGTGAGGATTATTTTCCCTTTAAGCCCCATAGGTGCTTCATCCGGAATAAATACATCCACGGCAATTTCGCGATACGGAGTAAAATCGTAGAATTGTTCCAATTCTATAACAGCTGCGGTCCATCTTTTTCCCGAAAAGTCGCAAGTCACCTTCGCGCTTGAGCGGCCTTCCTTGGCAACATCTTTCGAAATCTCCAGTTTTTCCGCCACGTGGTCATCCTTCTCTATGGCCCATTCGGGAATCTCCCAACCGTCAAGACTGTCTTCGAAGCTGAAAATGACCCTCTCTTCGGTAATGTGAGCGTCTGAAGGCGCCGGTCGCTTCGCCGGGACAAACTTCTTCTGCGCGGCTTTTTTCTCTTCGGGTTTTTCCTTTTTAGCGCAGCCCGTAACCATGAAAGAAATAAACGTAAAGGCTAAAAAAGTAAACAAAATCCTCCGCAGCATATACTCTCCTTTTGTTGTTAGCCGGTTAGCCAGTTTGCCGGTTGTGGTATGACTGTAGTCCAAAAAAGCAAGCCATCAGTCATAGTAACCGGTTAGCCGGCTAACTGGCTAACTAATAATATCACTCGCCTAACACGACATTATCAATATAAACCGGCCCCTTGTATGCCTTGTTGCTGGTTTCAATCCTTATCGCAATTTTTCTTACATCTGCCCTGAACTCATCAGTCGGCCTCGTCCTCTTCCAGTCCTCGCTTCCGGGTTTGAAGTTTGCTGATATGCTAGTCCACTCGCCGGGCGTAAGCTTGTAAGCGCGGCTCATTTCCGTCCATTTCCAGCTATCCCCTACCGTAAGGATTATTTTTGCCTTTAATCCTTTCGGCGCATCCCCGGGCAGATATACGTCGCATGAAATTCCACTATACGGCGTCCAGTCAAAGTACTCCATAATCTCAACTACGGCGCCTGCCCATTTCTTACCCGGGAAGACGGTATCAAGCCTCATGCTTGATTTTCCTTCCTTGGCAACGTCTGTTGAGCTTGTTATGCCTTCACCGACATAAACATCCTGCTCATACGCCCAATCGGGGATTCCCCAGCCTTCTACGTCCTTTTCAAAACCAAAAAGGACCCTGTCGTCTGAAAAAGCGTTCCCTTGCGCAACGAGAGTAACAAAAACAAACAAAGCTACTGTCAAAATCACCTTTTTCATCTCGAACACCTCCTAACTCTACCGCCTACTTTTTACAGTTCCTTATACCACTTCTTTAAAACATCTTCCGCAAGCTTCCCTCTTATGGGAAACCCCAACGGGCTCCATCTGTCCTGCGGAAAATACTGCCAGAGATATATCCCCTTAAACCAGTTACGCTTCGAAAGAACGGCTAAAGCCGCATCAAGACAATCGGCCTGTTCCTTCTGGTCCTCGGGGTTGACAAGCGTAGCCCAGGGTTGTTTATTCGTTCCGTCGGAGCTCGCATATCCAAGTTCGGTAAATATCACACCTTTATTCAGGCTACTATCTGTTAACCAGCTACCGATAGAATCCGCTATGCCGTTCCACGCCGTAACCAACTCCTCTTTTGTTGGGTCATCTTTATCCGTCAGAGGAAAATACGCATCTATACCGACAAAATCCATTAAATCCCAGAAAGGTACATCTTCATATTCCGTCCAGTTAGCGGAATATATCAGGCTGCCTTTAAAAACCTTTTTCACGGAAGCAATAACATCCCTCCACTCGGCTTCCCACCTCGAAAAGGTCGTGCCTTCCAATTCCGTGCCGACAGCAAAAATTTCCACTTTATTCTTTTGAGCTAAACGCGCGTAACGTAAAATCATTTTTTTATAACTTTCGAACCATTTCTTGGAAGGGACAATATCTCCTCTGAATGTCCCATCCAGGCAGTCAACGTGCGGTTTCAATATAACTTTCATGCCCAATGAGCGGCAGGTTTTAATCGCGTGCTCGATAGATTTATCGCTCGGCGTATCCCCTCCGGAAAAATCATGCGTAACAATCTCGCTGGATACGGCTATATCCTGGTATGCCGGAACCATGATAGCCACATGCCCTACGCTTATTTTTCTAAGACGCGCAAGTGTCAAGTCCGAAACTACAAAACCCAGTTCCGAATCACTCCAGGAGGTATAAACCACGCCCTTATGAAATTCTTCCAGCGTAAGAGGGCCGGGTGGAGCCTTTAGTTCAATCAGCGCCTCTTGAAATTCTTTCTCTTTTTCGCCAAGGCCTTTGACGGCAACTTCTGCCTTTTCGCCCACATTCAGGTTCTTTGGCCCGTACATTTCCCATTCCCACATAGAGAATCCCCACTGGGGATTGATCCTCTTAAGGCCTATAATCTTCGTGTAACGGGCTTTTAATGGTGGAAATTCTATTTCATCTATTCCGCCGTCCTGGTTCTTCAGCAAGATAAGCTCTTTCCACCTTTTCGCGTCCAGCGAAGTAAGAATCTGGTAGTCAACCGCATGAGCCGTTTCCCATTTTATAATAATTTTGCTCAACATCTTGGGCCTTTCGAAATCAAAATAAATCCATTCGTTATCCAATCCGAGCTTAGGCGACCAGCGAGTCAGCATATCGCGGTCAACGGGAGCCATCGGATCCGGCTTCGGTGCCCAATCCGGCGTATCGTCAAAACTCGAGCAAACGGCAGCCTCGACCTTAAGGTAAACCAGAGGCTCGCCCTTCGCAACCTCAAGCACCTCTTGTGGCTCACCTCCCGCAACCTCAACCGCCTCCTGCTTTGCGCAGGAAACCATCGCAAAAGCTAAGCATACACAAACCACAATTAAATAATCTATCCTTTTCATATAATTTTCACTCTCATATCATATAATCCCGAAATAAGCGTTTTATTGCAATTATTTATGTAATTTTTATGTAACACCAGGGGATGTCCCCTTTTGCGCATTTTTCTGCATATTTTTATATTCCATACTTACACGCATAGCGCCTGATCATGTCGATCGAAATAGGTACGTACTCGAGTTCGTCTTCCTTGCCTTCGTACTCAACATTGAAAAAGCCGCGGTAATTAGCGTCCTTTAATATCCGGAATATTTTGTCGTAGTCGAATTCCTGCTCTTTCCCGTCTTTCGTAATTTTGTGGATCTTGGCGTGCATGTGCGTCGTATACGGCATGGATTTTTTAAGGGCAGCGTATATGTCGCCATCCTGATAATTTCCGGTATCGAGATTAAGCTTTACCCATGGCGAGGTTACGTCATCCAAAAGTTTGTGCGTTTCTACCGATGTAGGGAGGTACCCTCCCCCGTTGTGCGACTCTATTGCGAGCGTAATACCCTTTGTGGCAGCGTATTTTGCGCATTCTTTTATGCTATTTACCACCTTCGGCCAGAGCTCTTTATGTTTCTCTTTCGGCGCCCATCCCGCGAATATCCTCAAGTTCGGCGCGCCTAAAAGATATGCTATATCGGTCCATTTATTTACGGTTTCTATCTCGGCTTTCTCATCCTCTTCCTTATCCTTGCCGAAACTGTTACCGGGAGAGACTGCTGATATCGTAATCTGCAAATCTGTCGCGAGCTTTTTTATCTTTAAAAGATAATCGGGTTCGGTGTTTTTAAAATGTACGTCGATAATGTCGATCCCGCCTACCTTAAGTTCTTCAGCAGTAATATGAAGAAGTTTCTCCAGGTCCATCTTGCCCGAAGCAAAGGTCCTATTGTATGACCAACTGCATAATCCGATTTTCATTAGACTATCCCTATTTTACCTTTACCCAGGCGCCTTTTTCAGCTGACTCGTAAGCTGCAAGTATAACTGCCATTGATTTGGCGCCTTCTTCACCGTTTATAAACGGCGCTTTGTTTTCCGTAACACAATCCAGAAAATAGTGAATTGCGTTCTCCCAACCCGAACCGGAACCAACCTCAGGAACGATATCCTCCAGGAGGCAGTTTGGGTCCTTGCCTTCGCCTACTGTTGCCATACTGGCTACTATGGGCTTATCCCCACCGATTGAGGTGCACAGCTTGCCGTTTTCACCATATATCCACGTCATTACCTCGTACGGCCTTGTTGTCCAACTCGCCTCAAAATGACCGAAAGTACCGTCCGTAAACCTCATTATGACGCTTCCATTATCATCGACGGGAAACGGTTTCTCAAGCGTTTTTATGTTAGCGCAAACCTCGGCAACCTCTTTACCGGAAAGCCAGCGGAGAAGGTCGAGCATGTGAATCCCTACGTCTATCATCGCCCCGCCGCCCGAAAGCCTTTTATCGCTGAACCAGCCTTCGTTTCCGCCTGCCCAGTATTCAGGGCCGGCGTGGCCAATTCGCCCTTTAACCATGTTTATTTTCCCGAGTTTGCCGGTTTCGATGAACTTCCTGGCCGCCTGATGAACGGGATCAAAACGTTGCGTCTGTTCAACCATTAAAAAAACGCCGGCGTTTCTCGCGGCGTCTATCATATGTTTTGCTGCCCTGCGGGAGATGGTAATCGGCTTTTCTACTAAGATGTGCTTTTTCGCGCGGCTTGCGCCAACTGCTATTTCCTCGTGAACGTAGTTCGGTACATTAACAAAAACGGCGTCAATATCGCTTCTTTCCGTGACCTTTTTCCAGTCTTTTACGATATCAACGCCTTTTAGCGCAAATTTCTCGGCCATATCTCCGGCCTTATCTTCTACAATGTCGCATAATACCTTTACTTCTGCTTTTTCTTTATAATTTACGAGATTCGGCAAACTCGCACGCTCTGTAATCTTTCCGCAGCCAATTACTCCTACCCGTACTGCCATGCTACCTCCGCCTTAGTATGTAACCTGGTTAGATTTGGCAGGTTAGCCGTTCAGCCGGAAGCTGAATTGCTAACCTGCCAAATCTAACCAGGTTACATAAATTAACAAAGCCTATATAAAGAACTGAAAAAAAACGCCATCTAAGCGCTTCCATGCATTACACTAGTAATATTATAGTATTACATGGGCCAATCTGTCAATTAAAATATATCCGTTTCCGGAGCCTGGCGGACTTGTATATATTATGGACTATTTCGAGCGTCTTTTTCGCCTCAAGGCCATCGATTTTGTGTTTCCTTTTGCTTCGAAGGTCCCTGTAAAACTCCTCTATTTGGTTCCAATGGCAATACCCCCAATAGCTCTTTACCCCATCGCCGTAATCAATGTGTTCGTTTGACTTGGGAGCAGCCTTGAGCTCTCTTCCGCTATAAAACCTAATTTTCGCAGAATCCTTAATTATATTCACTCTTCCCTTTTCACAATCAAGTTCGATTTCAGTATGATCATCGTAGGAATAGTAGTTATTGAGGTAAAAGCATATATATGTGCCTTTTTTAAATTTGATTACGCCTTCAGCAAGGTCTTCCACTTCAATTGACTTATGCATCCTGTTTGCAATATTCGCTTCAACATACTCAACCCTATCACCTATAAGCCACTGTAAAACGTCTATGAAGTGTATGGACTGGTCTATAAGCACCCCACCGCCTTCTTTGTCCCATGTTCCTTTCCAGTCACTCTTTTCATAGTAACTGTCCGGCTTGTGATAGGAAAGCACGAGTTTAATAGCTTTAATTTTACCGAGCTTGCCGCTTTTGATGATTTTCTTTACAAGCCGGGAGCCGGGATTATATCTATTTTGTGAAATAACTCCGAGCGCGACGCAGTTCTTCCTGCATGCTGCGATCATCCTGTCCGCATCCTTGGGATCTATGGCAATAGGCTTCTCGCAGAGAATGTTTATCTTTCGTTTTGCGGCTTCGATAGTCATTTCGGGATGGAGGTAGTGAGGAGTAAGAATATGAACAGAATCAAGCTCTTCTGTTTTGAGCATCTTTTTGAAGTCAAAGTATGCTTTGGCTTGGTATCGCTTGGCGGCCTTTTTCGCTCGGGCGGGTTTTATGTCACATATGGCTCGAATGGTTACGCCGGGTGTTTTCACCAAAGACTGAGCGTGCATCGGAAATATGCTACCACAGCCTATAAGTCCTACTTTAAACTTTCGCATAAACGGTGTGAGTTTATCATATCACCACCCCACCGTCAACATCAAAAATAGAACGTCCCCCTTTGTCCTGTTTGGTTAGACGCTCCAGAGGACTGCGTGTTTCGCTGCCAGGTCGCTGTGCGGGTTAAATGGTTCGACCGGCACTGCGTCAAGCATCCTATTCATAAGATTGACGTGTCTTCCTTCAATCGCTGTTGACAGTGCCGGGCCAGTCTCAGTAAGTGGTAAATACGTACCTAACTCCCCAGCCCTGGTTATTGGGTTAGATGTCATAGTGTTTATTGCATTCATGAGTTTTTTGACGTAATCAGGTACTTCACCGGCTCCAATAGCCTCTCTGGGAACAGCTGAAATCATCACAGAAATTGCTAACAACTCCCCTATGTAAAGACAGCCCTGTTGCTCTTGCTCCGATTGTGCCGCCTCTAATTCCTTCATAAACCTATCTGCTATAGGCGGCAAACAAGCAAACCCGGCAAAAACACCTCTTTGACTATCGCTCAGTTTATTATGCTCGCTCTGGGTCATCCACACAACAGGTTTAAACCCATCTTCAACATCACTTTGAGTTACCTGGTTCAAATCACTGACAATTGTTATCTTAAGTTTAGTCCCGGCGATCCCATCCTGGAAGCTGTCTATAATATGTGCCTCACTACGACGGTTACCAGGCCTCCTTCTTGAAAGCCCGCCTCTTCTGCGATATAACGTATCATGAGTCTTTCTTGTCATAAATATCTGCGTTTCTTGTTCATTTAAAACACCTGCTTCGGTAGCTGCTCTGTAAGCTTCAACTGTAGTTTCAATAGGTGCTTCTTCCCTGGTTTGTCCATGTTGCATTGTAACGACAGCCACATCATCAGATCTAAGAAACATAGTATCGGTAACCATATGGGTCTCACCGTTACCTCGACTTAAAATAGCAACAGTACCGTCTTGAGTAGAATCCAGCAACTCAACACCACTTCCCATTGCTACAGTAAATGTTACAGGCCGATTAAGTCCTGTTAAAGGAAGCGCATTATCAGTATCCGTAAGCTTTGCTTCATGGTAAGTGGTTCCAGCGCTTGTAAGATTAAGCTCTAATTTATTCCCTGCCCCGCTCACATCGCCTCTTACATGCGCTGTCATAGTCACCTCGGTGGGCACCTCGGTAGCAGGCATAGTCCCGGCATCACCCGCATCCGCCGCAAGGCCACCGGCTCGTTCCACAGACTTACCAATATCTTTCCCAGGATAAGACCTTACCACGCGCGCACGGCCATCGGACTCGATAGTATAAGTAATATCTCCTTTAGTCGCCGGTATGAAAACAGCCCTTCCTTGAGAAACATGAATAACTTTAGATTCTCCCGGCATTCTGATATCTATACTGCCGTTTACAACGAGAAGCTGTTCAAAATCATTCTCTCTGCTTCTGGAAGGGATCTCCAGTTTAGCTTTTGCGTCTGCACCTTCGCCGTTTAGTTGGAGTTCGTGCACAACCCAAAGTTCTCTAGGCTGCACTTCATATGTACCTTCTATACAGGAAACTGCTTTTGCTCTCTCAGGATTGAGATACTCGGAAGTTCTATCTTCTCTACGGCTTGTAATATCAAACTCACTCATGTCTTCATACCCTTTCGGATTAAGTGAACGAAGCATGATCTCGATAGCCTCTTCTTCAGTCGCAGGATCAGCTTCATCTTCAGTGAGACGGCCACCTATCTTTTTACGCAGGTCTTTCCTTAGAGTGACCTTGCCATCTGCATACCCAAATGGTACATCAAAATCAAACGGGCTGAATGTCACATCCGCCATGTTCATTATTTCAAAAGTAACAAATTCCTCTCTACCAGTAGCAGGATCTATGCCTACAGAATATGTAATCCACGCTTCGTGTTTAGCCTCAGGATGGTCCCGGGATGTCCCTGGTATAACCGCGGGATGAAGCTGGAACGAACCTACTATCCTGTGCAAATATCCTCCTCTTGCATCACCTGCAGGAGCTAACACAGTCTGCTCGTCACCGAGTTCTGTGCTATGCAAATAGCTTACTATAGTTCGTCTATTTGAACGTATTTTCCCTAGCAAACTTACAAAATCGCCTGAGCGCATTGTAGATTCATCTCCTATATCTCCTATATAAGGTACCGGCACTGCTAAAATCTTCCAATCAGCAGCATATTGCATTTCAACCCATGTATTATAGTGAGGTAAAAATACATTTCTAAAATCGTCTTCACTTACTCCCATTTCATTAAGCATTTCCATTAAATCTACCATGAGCAGTCTTTCTTCCTGTACTGCAGCAATAAATTCATCCATTTCGCCAGGTTCTTCGATTCTTTTGTTGAACCCTATGAAAACCCGCGGCTTAGCAGCAGGAGAAAGTGTTTTTGTGAAGTATGATAAATCCTCGCGGTCCCCTATCATATCGGGATTCGCCTCCAGAAGCTCGCTCATTGTAACCGCCTCAAGTTCCACGGCCTCCTCTCCTGGAGCCATTTCTGCTACGTTTATTTCGCATGGCAGTTTTCTGTCACCGGTTTCAATGGTAAAGTAGTGCCATATCTCCGCCAGATTTCCTTCCTCTCCTGACATGACAGCGTTTCCTCTGCCGCCCCAGGCATAATATACATGGTTATTCGCTAGCTCTTCCTGAACAGTTTGATTTCTTAACTCTTGGAGCTTGAGCACCCTTACTGCCTGATCAAATAGCGTGTCAAGCGCTGTTTGATAAGGCGGAATAAATTTGCCGTCTCCTTCTTCGTCCAATATTTCATACATCTCTCTTCGAACATCTTCCGGTAATTTCTGCCATTCACTGATAGCTCCATCAACTAATTCTGCTCGATCAACTTGTTCTGCATTTTCGCCTGGTTTTAATCGTACGTACGGTGCAAGTGTCTCGCGCATAGGCCTACTTATATTCTTTTCCACAAGACCATCGTCATTATTAAATGCTTCTATCTGCTGCATAGGAGAAGTTATGACGTAACTTCCGCCTACCGAAAATGCTATGTATGCGTGTTGCGGTATGCCGTCCACCTTGCTTCCGACACTCGCGACAATAAACGTCTGCGGCATTTCCACACCGAATATATCTATTGTTGAATCGTACATATCTTTCAAATTAATCATACCGCCGAGTCCATGCGCGCGGTCAATGTGGTTTTTGATAACCTCGGGATGTCCGCCTTTCTCAGGCGCCGCTGTCGTAAATGCGTCTGTCCGGCTTACAAACGGGCTTATCCTCGCTTCGATGTGTTTCGTTATCCCGTTGGCAGCAGCTCTCCGTTTTCCTTCCATAGCTACAGCCTGTGCCGCTAAAGCCTGCTCCGGGCTTACTACTAAGGTATAATTAGTGTTAACCCCGGCTTCTGTGGCGCCTAATAGAACCCTGAGCCCGATCTGGTCTTCAA
This sequence comes from Candidatus Omnitrophota bacterium, assembly GCA_024542975.1. GTDB lineage: Bacteria > Omnitrophota > Gorgyraeia > JABMRN01 > RBG-13-46-9 > JAMXCZ01. Next base: position 17,775 of record JAMXCZ010000031.1, read on the forward strand.
AGAGATTTATGACATCTTCTATATTGGCACCCCCGCGTACATAGGCTCTGACAATTCTTTGCACCTCGTTTCTATCTACTACATCCGCTTTAAACTTATTACGGCTTGCGCGTATTTTTACCAATACGTTTGTCTCGCTTTGTTCGTTTGCCGCAATTTTACCGAGCTCTTTCACTTCAGCAAGAATCGCATCAATACAGTCCTGCTGCGAACCGCCATCAGCCTTTATTCTTCCTTCAATAGTAGGGTCGTGTTCAACGCTTATATAACCTCTAGTATGGCCTGACGATTCCCATATCTCACGAAGCCTGGATTTTTCGGCCTCCCTGCTTACTTTTATTCTTGTAACTTCCATCAGAATTCGTTTTGCCCAGTAATCCTTTTGGCTTGCGTGAATTGCTGCCAGAACGCCTAAATTCTGAAGGGCTTCAACTAATATTGCTTTCGCTTCACCGGTAGTGTCTTCCGCAAGCCATGTCCCGAAGTTATTCGGGTTTGTCGTAATTTCCTGTACTCCGAGCGCCAACGCTTCATCAATCGCACCGCTGGAAAGGTCATTGTTTTTTCCAGTAGGATCAAGCGAAAACACTGTGTTATATAACGCAGTTGCCTGTACAACTTTGTTTTCCGTGCGGAGTCCCTCTAAGAACGCGAATCTGGCGCGAAGGCCTGATTCATGTGTTTCGCATCCTGGGAGTGACTCAACAAAATCCTCTTCGTTTTTGCCAAAATTTTCGGGTAATGCTAAAAATGCAGCCATTTGTTGGGCCAATTCACCTGTAGGATCGTTAGCCATTGTAAGATGCGCTAATTCGTGCCTCGCAGCTATTTCTCGATGTTCCTGGCTTAAGTTGGCAAACTCGAATGCGTCTATGTGTCCTTGTAACAGTAAGTGCTCTCCGCCTCCACGCCCCGGGTGAACAAACTGCCCCAGCGGCAAGCTTACGCCCTGGCCCGATCTCTGAACCTCGGCATTATGTGCCTCGATTCGAGCCTTAAGCCCCTTATGCACAGCAAACTGGAATTC
>JAMXCZ010000032.1 GCA_024542975.1 Candidatus Omnitrophota bacterium
GTTCTGAGTAGAACAAGGAGCTTCCAGCGCGTAGAGCTATCGGTGCGTGTCTAGTTAATACCGTGTAACCTGGTTAGAATTGCCAGGTTAGCTAAGCTAACCTGGCAATTCTAACCAGGTTACACGGTTGACAGGGTTGAATTTTTAAAGCCCATCGCACTACCCTCGCATACGATCCCGGGCTCGAGGGTGAGTTTTCCGCCCTATATTGACAAAGCCTGGAATATCGCGTATACTTTAAATTTGAGTAAATATATATGCTGGAGGATCATATGGCAGTTGATATACGAGAGATTTTGAAGACTATGTTGGGAAAAAAAGCTTCGGATTTGCATGTTACGGCAAATTCGCCTATTCGCTTGCGTGTTGATGAGAAGCTATCTCCTATAAACGACAAGATCCTGAGCCCCAAAGAGACAAAGGAAAGTATATATGCCTTGCTGACCGAGGAGCAAATAAAACGGTTTGAGAGAGAGTGGGAGCTGGATTTTTCTCTTGAAATCAAGAATCTTGCCCGTTTTAGGGTGAACGTGTTTTACCAGAGGGGCAATTTGGGTTGCGCGATACGGTTAATACCTTTCGACATAATGAGTTTTGAACAGTGTGGCCTTCCGTCGGGGCTGGTGACAGGCCTCTGCAAGAAGCAAAAGGGGCTTGTATTGGTGACCGGCGCTACGGGAAGCGGCAAATCTACAAGCCTCGCCTCTATGGTAGACTTTATAAATACCAACCGCCCGTGCCACATCATAACCGTGGAAGACCCGATCGAGTTCGTTCATAAAAATAAAAAAGCCATCGTAGATCAGCGGGAAGTCTACAGGGATACCCGTTCCTTTGCAGATTCCCTGAAGCACGTGCTGAGGCAGGACCCCGATGTGATACTGATCGGTGAAATGAGGGACCTTGAGACTATAGAAAGCGCCCTGATCATCGCAGAAACCGGGCACCTGGTGTTCGCGACACTTCATACCTCAGACGCCGCTCAGACTGTAAACAGGATAATTGACGTTTTCCCCGCGCATCAGCAACAACAGATCAAGGCGCAGCTTTCGTTTGTCCTCCTGGCTGTACTTTCCCAACAGTTGGTTCCGCACGTTTCAGGATCCGGCAGGGTGCTGGCTACGGAAGTACTCACCGCGAAACCTGCGCTGCGAAGCATGATTCGGGAAGGCAAGATCCATCAGATCTATTCCGTTATTCAGACTTCTCAAAAAGACGGCATGAAGACCATGAATCAATCCCTGGCGGATTTGTACGTTAAAAAAATGGTAAGCCTGGAGGAGTGCTGCCTTAGATCCGCTGACCCGGAAGAGTTGTATAAGTTAGTCAAAATGCGCTAGATCGTCTGGTTTAACAATGAATGGAGCCGTAACGTAACATATGGTGCCCTTTAAACGCCTGGTTAAAAAGCAATTGGGAGAACTTCTCATAGAGAGAGGGATTATTACGAAAGAGCAGCTTGAAAAAGCCCTCCTGACTCAAAAGGAAAAGGGCGGGCTTCTCGGAGAGGTATTAGTCTCTGAGGGCGTTACCAAAGAGGAAGACATTGCGCAGGTTCTTACTGTCCAGTACGGCTTTCCGTACCTGCCTTTGCAGAATTACGAAATGAATGCAGAAATCGTAAAGATGATACCGGAAAACATCTGTAAGGAGCATAACCTCATCGCCGTGGACAAAATCGGAGATACACTTACAATGGCAATGTCGAACCCCCTGAACGGGAAGGCAATCGAAGCGATAGAGAGCTTAACCAGATGCAAGGTGCAGGTTTTCGTAAGTACCCTGACCGATATCCGTAACGCCCTTAAAAACTTACATGGGAAGGAAAATAAACAGGTGCGAGACCAATAATCGGGGCATAGATGAAAGACAGCTCGTTATCCATAAAAGATAAGATAATAAAAAGCCTGTGTGATAAAAAGTTACTGGTTGAAAAAGACATAGAAAAAGCCCTAAAACTGCAGAAAGAAAAGGGCGGCAAGCTCAGCGACATATTGGTTGGCATGGGGCTTGTATCAAGAAGCCAACTCATATCAGCGCTTGCGAGAGAACTTGGCATCCCGCCCATAGATCTTTCCCGCTATCAGATCGCTCCCGAGGTCATAAAACTCGTTCCAAAAAAAATAGTTAAAACTTACCGCGTTGTGCCCATTTCCAAGATGGGGAATTTCCTGACGATAGCAATAGCCGATCCCCTCGATGTTTTTGCAACGGACGACATCTCGGCGCTCACGGATTGTAAGATAAGCGTTGTTATTGCAAGCGACAAAGACATAGATGAAGCGATTACGCAATATTATGAGACAGGGGCGCACGATGCAATCGAGCAGGTTATCGAAGAGATGGCGCCTCACGGTGAAAGCGGCGAGATAGAGGTTGTAGAGGACGGAGCGGGGTTTGTGTCTTCTGCGCAACTGGCAAAGCTCACGCAGGATGCGCCCGTCGTCAAGATTGCAAATATGTTGCTTTCCGAGGGTGTGAAGAGAAAGGCAAGCGATATACTGATTGAGCCGCAGGAGTCGGATCTCCGGATTAGATACAGGGTTGACGGTATATTAACGGACGGCGAGCACCCGCCAAAAAGGATCCACTCCGCGTTAGTTTCAAGGCTGAAAGTCATGGCGAATCTGGATATAGCCGAACGCAGGCTCCCACAGGACGGGCGTTTTAAGGTGAAGCTCCATGGAAGGAAAGTTGATTTCAGGGTTTCTGTTTTGCCTTCAAGCACCGGTGAGAAAGTGGCACTCAGGATATTGGACAGGTCTCAGGTGACGCTGGACCTCGACAAACTGGGCTTCGAAAAGGACACACGAGAAAAAATAAAAGAAGCCGCCGGGAAACCGCACGGAATGATCCTCTCATGCGGTCCGACAGGATGCGGCAAGACAACCACGCTTTATTCCATCCTCAAATACGTAGATTCCCCGGAGAAAAACATAATCACGGCCGAAGACCCTGTGGAATATCAACTGGAAGGCATAAATCAGCTCACGGTAAAACCGGACCTCGATCTTACATTTGCCAATAGCCTGCGTTCATTCTTGAGGCAGGATCCGGATATCATCATGGTCGGTGAGATCCGGGATTATGAAACGGTAGACATATCGATCAAGGCTGCCCTGACCGGCCACCTGGTCCTCAGCACATTGCATACTACGACTGCGAGTGGCGCTATGATACGCCTTGTAAATATGGGCGTTGAGCCGTTTCTTATAACGTCGAGCATGATTATCGTTATCGCTCAACGGCTTGTGCGCAGGATCTGTGATGATTGCAAAGAACCGTATAAGATCGACGATGCAACTGCAAAAAAAATCGGCCTGAAATCAGGCAGCAAAAATACGGCGTGGAAAGGAAAAGGATGCAAGAGTTGCCAGGCGACCGGCTACAAAGGCCGGGTAGGGCTCGCAGAAGCCCTCGTTTTGACCCCTGAGATCAGAAGGCTGATCCTGGGAAAAACCGAAGAGCATAAATTACGTGAACAGGCCCGGAGGGAGGGCATGAAGACGCTCCGGGAGAACGGGTTAGTAAAAGTGGCGAGCGGCCTTACGACTGTGGAAGAAATTTTCCGGGTTACAATCGGAGACCAGGACGTTCCCCTGGATACGAACTAAAAAATGGAAAGAAAAACCCTTACCGACAAGCTCCTTACGGTGATCCGGGAGAAAAAGCTCATAAGCGCTGCGAAGCTGGAGAAGGCAATTAGCATCCAAAAAAAGGAAGGAATACCCATCGGAAAAATCCTTCTAAGAGAAAATATCATGCCGCACAAGGATTTTATAGCGCTTCTCAGCGAGCAGCTAAATATTCCTCCGATAGATTTAACAAAATACAAGATAGATCCGGCTATCTCTACCTTGATACCGGAAAAACTGGCGCTTCAGCACAGCATTATTGCGATGTCTAAAATAGGGGACACCCTGACGGTTGCTATGGCGGACCCAACGGATGTTGTGGCCGTCGACAATGTAAAGACTCTAACAGCGCCTGCGATAAGCAATCTGGACATTGTGATTGCAGGTGAAAATGATATAAAAGAAGCCCTGTCCAGAGCCTTTGGCGGAACAACAGAAGACATCGCTGAAATTGTAAAAGACGTAGAAACGGAGGACGTAGAGCTTGTCGAGGATGAAAAGATAGACATAGGCGAGATTACCGCCGAAAGCAAAAAAGCGCCGATAGTTAAGATCGTATCTCTCATACTGAATGAGGCATTGAGAAGGAGGGCCAGCGACATACATATAGAGCCGCAGGAGAAGGATTTGAGAGTCCGGTACAGGATTGACGGCGTGTTGCATGAAGCCCAGAGGCTGCCGAAAGACAATCAGAACGCTATCATCGTCAGGCTCAAGATCATGGCAAAATTAGATATTACGGAAACACGCCGCCCCCAGGACGGCAGGTTTAGGATAAAGATGGGAAAGAAAAACATAGATTTTCGTGTGAGCATTTTACCCATTGCATTCGGAAACAAAGTAGTGCTAAGGGCCCTGGACAAGACTAACCTGGAGATAGGATTGGACAAGCTGGGATTTTTGCCGAAACCTTTGAACTCATTCGAAAAGGCTCTGGAGAAGCCATTCGGCATGATTTTGCTTACAGGGCCTACGGGGAGCGGAAAATCCACAACCCTTTACTCGATTGTAAACAAGCTGAACACGCCGGCTAAGAATATTGTTACCATTGAGGATCCCGTTGAATATGAGGTAGGGGGCATCACCCAGGTCCAGGTGAAACCGGATATCAAACTGACGTTTGCAAACGGGCTTAAGTCTATATTGCGGCAAAGCCCCGATATCATCATGATCGGTGAAATCCGGGATTTTGAAACTGCGGACATAGCCATTAAGGCGTCTTTGACCGGGCAGCTCGTTTTTAGCACATTGCACACCAACGATGCTGCCGGCGCCATCACGAGGCTTATGGATATGGGGATCGAGCCTTTTCTTATCGCCGCGAGCCTCGTGCTTACCGGCGCGCAGCGGCTGGCGAGGGAGATATGCCCGCGGTGCAAGGTGCCTCTTGATATTCCGCGCTCGGTATTCGAGGGGCTCGGAGATGACGTGGATATAAACAAGCTTATGAAGAAAGCGCCGTTTTATCACGGGAAAGGGTGTCAGCGTTGCGGCAATACCGGCTACCAGGGCAGGATTGGCATTCTTGAAGCACTGCCGATCGACGACAAACTAAGAGACATGATAACGAAGAGGGCCTCCATTGACGATATCCGAAAGTATGGGATTGCCCAGGGTATGCAAACGCTGAGGGACGGGGCTTTGGAAAATTTTGCTGCAGGTAAAATCACGCTTGAAGAAGTTTTGAGGATTACCACCGAGAAATAGACAGGCCTATGCCAATATTCAAGTACGTCGCTAAAGACGCAGAAGGAAAGACCTTGAAGGGCATTATTGAAGCTCCCGCCAAAGAGGGCGCCATTCAATCGATGCGCGCGAAAAACCTGATCATAGTGTCACTCGACGAAGAACGAAAAGACGCCGGGCGTTCCCGCGCCACTCTTAAAATTTTTCGCAAGAAAATCAAACTTGATGACCTGGTTGTGTTTTCGCGGCAGCTTGCTACGATGATAGATGCCGGCATTCCCCTTGTGGGGGCGCTTGATATCCTGGAGGACCAGATAGAGAACCCGTCTTTTAAGGAGGTTCTTTCCAAGACCAGGGATAGTGTGGAAACAGGTTCGAGCCTGTCGGAGGCCCTGGCGAAGCATCCGGACGTTTTTTCCGAACTTTTTGTAAATATGACACGGGCCGGCGAAAGTAGCGGTATGCTCGATGAGATACTCGACAGGCTTGCTCTCTACCTCGAGAAGACAAGTAATTTGCAGCGCAAGGTAAAGTCCGCCCTTGTCTACCCGGCGGTTATTAGCTGTATGGCTTTTTCCATAACTATTTTTCTTATGGTCAAGGTCATCCCGATGTTTAGCGAGATATACGCCGGTTTTGGGGCAGAGCTTCCTATGCCGACACAGGTTGTCATGAATATAAGCGGCTTTTTGCAGAAATATTTCTACGTAGTGATCGCCATTGCTGCGATAGGCGGTTTTCTTTCCAAGCGGTATACAAAAACAAAAAAAGGGCGCCTACTGGTCGACAAGCTTAAGCTCAATATGCCGGTATTCGGCATACTGATGAAAAAGGTGGCGGTAGCAAAGTTTACAAGGACACTTTCCACCCTCACAAAAAGCGGTGTCCCGATTCTCGATTCGCTTGAAATAGTCGGTAAAACCGCGGGTAACACCGTGGTTGAAAAAGCGGTTGCTGATGTCAGGACAAACGTCCGGGAAGGTGAACCTATAGCCGCGCCTCTCGCCAGGAGCGGTATTTTCCCTGTCATGGTAGTGCGGATGATCTCGGTGGGTGAGCAGACAGGGGAACTCGAGAAAATGCTTTCGAAAGTATCCGATTTTTATGATGAACAGGTGGATGCGGCCGTAAGCGGCCTGACAAGCCTCATCGAGCCTCTGATCATAGCCTTCCTGGGCATCGTCATAGGCGGCATAGTGATATGTATGTTCCTGCCCATATTGCAAATCTCCTCGGCAGTAGGCACTTAAAACCTCGACCCAAAGGCGGGTATCTTGACAATCGGCAATCCGCATGCTATACTTACATTGAAGCCCTTGGAGTGCCCGGAAACGGAGGAAAGAGTGTTTCTTTTTCGTATTTGGGCACCGGAATAAGGGGGAAAGGGAGGTGATAAGAGATGAGAAAATTAAGGTCAAAAAAAGGCTTTACGCTGGTCGAAATCATGATCGTTGTTGCAATTATAGGTCTATTGTCGGCGATAGCCATCCCTAACTTCGTGAGAGCCAGAACTACGGCCATGACAAATAGCTGTATCGCAAATTTGAAGCAGATTGAAGGCTCGATACAGGTTTGGGCTATCGATAACGCCCTGGACGATCTCGCTCTCGTTGTCCGAGTGGGAGCGGGTGGAGTGGGAGTAGAACCCGACTTCCTTAGAGCATGGCCCGCAGAGGGTGGCGTCGCTTATGCGACACCCGCAACTGTCGGTACCAGGCCGGCATGTCCGAATCTAACAGCTGGCCACGTACTTCCTGGGGCTTAATGGTGCGTTTCGGACATTATGATGTCTGAAATCCCAAAAATAAGGGGTGATAGAAACATCACCCCTTATTTTTTTATCCCAACACTACACCCCATACGTTCCTTATTATGTTGGGTACTGTAAGCCTTCGAATGCCGCGTTACATCCTGCTTACACACCCCGGAGCCATACCCTTACCGGGGCGCGCAGCGAATGTGCGCTTCGCTCCGGTCCGGCAGGGAAGTCCATCTGCCGGTAGGCAGGCCGGTATCTGGCGCATTGCGAAAATTTTGGCTGAAGATCCACCCAGATAGGAGAATCATACAGGGTTTCCTATTTTTTATGTATTCTCCTGTCTGGGTTAGCTGAAGCCAAAATTCGCGCGCCAGGTACCGGCCTGCCTACCGGCAGATGGACTTCCCTGCCGGACCGGAGGGGTGTGACGTAACTGTTCAAATATTATAATTCGGGATTTAAAACGCTTGCCATGACGCTTGAAATGGCTATAATAGGTGGGAATTGGAGGGAACAGCGATGCTCGGTATTTTGCGTAAGAAGAAAACAATGAAGCGCATACTCTGGGGGCTTGCTATCATCATTATCCCCGCCTTCGTGCTATGGGGAGCGGGAAACAACTCGAAAAAGAAGTTGCCCTATAATCAGATAGGCACCATTGACGGCGCAGTGATACCTGTTGACGATTTTATTAAAAGCGTGCAGGACACAAGGGTGAGCCTCTTTCTGAATTACTTCAATCAGCCGGAAACGTTAAGGGGGTTCCAGAATGATAGCGCCCTTATAAACCGGCTCACCTGGGATAATCTGATCATGACTGAGAAAGCAAAGAAAGAAAGGCTTTCAGTTTCTGATGAAGAAGTCGTAAATTTTGTAACACAGCATCCCCTTTTCGCAAGGGGTGGTATTTTCGACGACAAATTGTATAATTATATTCTGCGCAATAGCCTGGGTATGATGCCGAGGGCTTTCGAGGAAAGCGTAAGAAACCTTCTTATTTACGCGAAATACCGCGAAGGGATCGTAGGATCCGTAATAGTCTCCGAGGAAGAGCTGCGCGAAGTCTATAAAAAAGAAACTGAAAAAGTAAAACTTTACTATGTCGTAATAGACAGAAGCCTCTACACGGAGATAGCCGAGGTTTCGGAAGACGAAATTGACGCTTTCTACGAAAAAAATAAAGACCGTTTTAAGGAGCCGGGTGAAGGAGAGGCCCCGGAGCGTATAAAAACAAAAGATGAAGTTACGGATTCTATAGTTCGGTCGCTCAAAGATAAAAAGTCCCGGGGGCTCGCAAAAGAAGCTGCGGAAGATATCTACAAAATCGCCGAGGACAAAGGCCGGTCTTTGAAAAACTCTTTGAAAAAATACAGGTCTCAAAAAAAATTGCGAAGGAAGCAAAATAACCGTAAAAAAGACATTTTAGAATTACGCAAGACCGAATTAATCTCAAGGTCGGACTATGTAGATGGAGTGGGCGAATCCCGCAATATCGTGGAGGAAGCTTTTAAGCTCGAGATTGGTAAGGTTTCAAAACCTATCGTTATACGAAAAGGCTTTGCCCTGATAGAGCCCATAAAATTCCAACTCATGGATGAAGAAGAATTCGAAAAGCAAAAAGAAACTCGCAGGGCCCAGGCCCTCGCCACAAAACAAATCGCCGCCTTCCAGAATTGGCTCAACAAGGAAAGAGCCAACACCACCCTCGCAGTCGACCTGAGTAAACTTTAGGGGACGTTCCCTTTTTATTTGAGGAATTTTTTTAGTTCTTTTGTGAACTGGGAGACATCGCGGAACTGGCGATAGACGGAGGCGAATCTGACATAGGCTACTTCATCCAGGCTGTGCAGGTTTTTCATGATCATTTCACCTATGACTTTGGACTTTACCTCTTTCATAAGTTTGTTCTGGAGGTAAATTTCTATTCTCGCAACTATATTTTCCAGTTTCTCCAGGCTTATCGGCCTTTTTTCGCATGCCTTTATGAGGCCACTCAGGACTTTCTGCCTGTCAAACGACTCGCGCCGGTTGTCAGACTTTATTACCATGATGGGGATCTCTTCGACATATTCGTAGGTGGTGTATCTTTTGTGGCATTTTAAACACTCCCGCCTTCTGCGGACTGCCTGATTATTGCGGATAGAGCGGGAATCAACAACCTTATCTCTTTTACTTCGGCAATAGGGGCATTTCATATAACGATTTTTACTTTTATACCGGCTTCTTTCAAAAACTCTTTCGCCATTTTGTCGGGGTAATGGGCGGATATGATGAGTTCTTTTATGCCGGCATTTATAAGCATTTTCGCGCAGATTATGCACGGCTGGGTTGTTGCGTAGACTTTCGCGCCTTCTGTGCTCACTCCGTGAAGAGCTGCCTGGAGAAGCGCATTTTGCTCGGCGTGGAGCCCGCGGCAAAGTTCGTGCCGTTCGCCCGAAGGAACCTTGAGCCTTTCGCGGAGGCATCCCGTTATGTCGCAATGTCTTATGTTGGAGGGCGCGCCGTTGTAGCCCGTTGCGAGGATTCTTTTATCTTTGACTAAAACCGCCCCGACCCTGCGCCTTAAGCAGGTGGAACGCTTCGACACCAAATCGGCTATGGACAAAAAATATTTGTTCCAGTCGGGCCTTGTTTCGGTTTTCATGCTTCTTCCATGTCTTTTATTAAATCCGCGTAGAGAGGGAACGTTTTCGTCAATACTTTTATTTCTTTCCTGACCTGGGATAGGATATCGCTTTTTTTACCGTTTTTGAGCACCGTATCCATAAGTTCGGCTATTTTTACCATTTCTTTTTCTTTCATGCCGCGCGTCGTAAGCGCAGGGGTTCCAAGACGCAAGCCACTGGTAAGATTCGCGCTTTTTTTGTCAAACGGAATGAGGTTTTTGTTAACCGTTATCCCTGCTTTATCCAGGCGTTCCGCAGCGTATTTCCCGGTAATATTGCCATCGCCAAGATCAACCAGGAAAAGATGATTATCCGTACCGCCGGATACGATCCTGTACCCTTTTTTGGAGAGCGCGTTACTAAGGGCCTTTGCGTTTTTTATAACCTGAATCTGGTATTTCTTGAATGCAGGATTTCCGGCCTCTTTCAGGCACACTGCCTTAGCAGCTATAATATGCATAAGCGGCCCACCCTGGATACCGGGGAAAACGGCGCGATCGATTTTTTGCGCAAATTTCTTTTTGCATAGGATCATGCCGGACCTGGGCCCGCGCAAGGTCTTGTGTGTAGTAGTGGTAACAAAGTCCGCGTATTCGGTGGGATTTGGGTGTAGGCCACAGGCAACAAGGCCGGCAATATGCGCCATGTCAACCATAAGAAGGGCATTTGATTCGTTCGCAATTTTTTTGAATTTTTTGAAATCAATTGTCCTGGGATAGGCGCTTGCTCCAGCGAGTATCATCTTCGGCTTATGTGTCCTGGCAAGATTCCGTATCTCGTCATAGTCCAATTTTTCTGTTTCTTTATTCAAGCCATAATGGATAATCTTAAAATACTTACCGGAAAAATTGAGAAAGTGGCCGTGCGTAAGGTGTCCGCCCGCGCGAAGGTCCATAGCCAAAATCGTGTCTCCGGCGGCGAGCGCGGCAAGATAGACGGCCATATTGGCCTGTGAGCCGGAATGGGGTTGAACGTTTGCGTGTTCGGCTCCAAAAAGGCTCCTTGCCCTTTCTATTGCGAGACGCTCTACAATGTCTACAAACTCGCAACCTCTGTACCAACGCCGGCCGGGATAACCTTCCGCATATTTATTTGTCATGACAGTGGCTTCTGCCTCGATTATGGCCCGCCCTACAAAGTTTTCGCTCGCTATGAGTTCCAGGTTATCATTCTCGCGCCTGGTTTCATCCAGTATCGCTTTAAAAACTTGTGGATCTGTTTTTTTTAATGCCTTCACCTTTTCTCCAACCTCTTGATCTGCTTAACCCTTCTTTTGTGCCTGCCGCCCAAAGATCCGGTATTTAGCCATATGTCGGTGATCTTTTTGGCTTCGGCAAAATCTATGTATTCTGCGGCAAGGCTTAGAACGTTTGTGTCGTTGTGCTGCCTGGAAGATTTCGCCTGGCCTACGGTATTGCAAACAGCCGAACGCACTCCGGGCAACTTATTTGCTACGATAGCCATGCCGATACCCGATTTGCATATAAGAATAGCCCTCCTGAAAGCGCCGGTGGACACGGCTTTTGCTACTTTAAAACCTACGAGCGGATAGTCGTATGGATTTTTTGTATAGGAGCCGAAATCTTTTAGGCTATATCCTTTTTTTGAAAGATACTTCACGAGGCGTTCTTTCAGCCCGAACCCTCCGTGATCACAGCCGATCGCTATTCTTTTGCCCATTTTGTAAACCCCTGTATTTTAATAAATCCTTCTATGCAGTCTTTTATCACTTCGAAGATACTCCTATAGCTTTCGATAGGCCTTCCGATGGGGTCGCTTATGCGGACGAGCGAGCCTTTGTTTTTCAATGAGAAATTTCCCAATAGGTATGTTTTGCTTGCCGCTTCCGGCAGCAAATCCACTATGCTCTCCTTGTGGAATGGCTCCATCGCAAGAATAACATCCGAATCTCTTATATGCGCCCTATCCAGGCTCGAGGAAACATAACCGGAGACATCTACGCCGTTTTCATTCATGACCTGAACTGCCTCCTCCGAGGGTTTTAGCCCCGGCAATGCCCCTGTCCCCGAAGAAATAATCTCGATGCCTTTTACTCCCGTTTCCGCAAGTCTCTTGGTAAGATACCCCTCCGCCATTATGCTTCTGCAACTGTTGCCTGTGCAGACTATGAGAATTTTTTTTACGTTCTTCATGTTGCTTCTTTCCAGATGTCGGAAATTTCCTCTTCGCCGATGGCACCTTGTCTCAGTATCTTATAAGGAAAAACCGTTGTGTCGACAACTGTTGACTCTCTGCCGACTTCCGTTTCGCCGCCGTCCAAAATCAGGTCTATTTTCCCGTCGAATTTCTCGAGTACTTCGTTCGCATTCGTAGGCGGTTTCTCTCCGGAAATATTTGCGCTTGGCACCGCGAGCGGCAGGCCGCTTTCCGATATAAGCGCCATGGCTATCCTGTTCTTTGGCATCCTGAAACCGAGCTTCCGCGTTTCATTGTCTTCGGTCTTTTGGTTAAGGATTATTGTTAAAGGTCCCGGCCAAAAGTTTTTTATAAGCGTCCGGGCTAAAGGCGTAATCTCACAGCGCATATCATTTATCATTTCCGTATTCGATATATGGATCGTGAAAGGCTTATCGGCCGGCCTTTTTTTTGCTATTTTAAGTTTTTTCACCGCATCGTCGTCTGTGGAATTTGCGCCTATGCCATAAACGGTTTCGGTCGGAAAAGCTACGAGAGCGCCGCTCTGCAAAAGTTCGGCCGCAAATTTAATAGTTTCTCCATCCGGCGAAGCGGGATCTATTTTAAGCGTTTTAGTTTTTGTTGAATTTAAGTTTTTCATTTTTTGCTTTGACGGTATTTACGAGTTTATTTTTGTAAGCCTTTAGTTTTTTGCGTAAAACGGGGTTTCCTATTCCTAAAATCTGCGCAGCAAGGATGCCTGCGTTTTTCGCGCCGGCTTTGCCTATTGCAACAGTCGCAACGGGTATACCGCTCGGCATCTGCACTGTGGAGAGCAGTGAATCTATACCTTTCAGCGCCTTTGTATCCATGGGAACGCCTATTACGGGAAGTGTCGTATGGCTCGCCACAACGCCTGCCAGGTGCGCTGCGCCTCCGGCCCCCGCGATTATAACTTTTATACCTTTTTTTTCGGCCTTTTTTGCGTATTCGGATGTCAGGGCCGGCGACCTATGGGCGGAGAGAATTTTAACTTCATGCCCTATGCCAAATTCTTTCAGAAGGACTGTTGCATCCTTCATTGTATCCAGATCCGAGTCACTACCCATTATCACTGCTACTTCCGGTTTTTTCGTCATTGTAACACCTCTAGGTTTAACGCCCTGCGGCCGATATCTTTGCGATAGTGCGCGCCGTCGAATTTTATTGTTTTGCATGCGCGGTAAACTTTATCGGCCGTTTCTCTAATGCCGTCTCCGAGCGCTACGACATTTAATACCCTTCCGCCGGATGTAAGAATCTTTTTCCCTGCGGCTTTAGTGCCGGCGTGGAACACCAAAACATCTTCCGGGAGAGCGGCCTTTTCTATACCGGAAATTTCTTTTCCTTTTTCGTATTTTCCCGGATATCCGCCCGAGGCCATAACGGCACACACAGCAGTCCTCTTATCCCATTTCAGGCTGTAATTTTTGAGCGCGCCAACCTCACAAGCTTCTATCAATTCAAGCAAATCCGAATTTAGCCTCGGTAAAATCGCCTGCGTTTCCGGATCGCCGAATCTTACGTTAAATTCCAAAAGTTTCGGCCCGTCTTGCGTGATCATAATACCTGCGTAAAGCACCCCGCAGCATGGTGTGCCCCTTTCCTTCATGCCGAGTATGGCAGGTTTTATTATCTTTACGACCGTCTCTTCAAAGATCTTGTCCGTTACAAGAGGCGTCGGAGAATATGCGCCCATACCACCTGTGTTAGGCCCTTTATCTCCGTCAAAAGCCCTTTTGTGGTCCTGGCTTGACGCGAGAGGCACTATGTTCTCTCCGTCCGAAATTACTATTATGGATGCTTCTTCGCCTTCGAGGCATTCCTCCACAATAACCCGCTCCCCGGAATGGCCAAAAGTCTTTTCTACCATTATTCTCTCTACTGCCCGGAGCGCTTCGCTTTTGTCTTTTGCGACAATTACACCCTTGCCCTGGGCCAGGCCGTCCGCTTTTACTACGAGAGGGGCTTTTTTTGATTCAATAAAGTCTTTGGCTTTTTCGGCGTTATCAAAAATTTCGCAATCCGCGGTAGGGATATTTTCTTTTCGGGCAATTTCTTTTGTGAAAATCTTACTCGATTCCAGCTGTGCAGCAGCCCTGGTAGGGCCAAAAACCCTTAAGCCTTTTTCTTTAAAAATATCAACTATGCCGAGTGAAAGCGGTATTTCCGGGCCGACTATGCTTAAGTCTATTTTTTCGCTTTCGCAGAATTTGGAAAGTCCCGCAATGTCATCCGGGGATATGGGCACATTTGTTGCGATCCCGGCCGTCCCGCCGTTTCCGGGTGCGGAGTAAAGGCTTTTTACTTTTTTTGCCTGTTTGATCTTCCAGAGAAGCGCGTGTTCCCTGCCACCCTGGCCGATTACAAGCACCTTCATACTATCTCCACGCCTTTTCTCCCCGAGACAACTTCTCCGATAATCCAGCTTCTCAGCTTGTGCCTCTTTAAAAGGTGTTTTTTTACTTCAGAGGCGTTTCGGGCAGAAAGAATCAGGGCCATCCCTATCCCCATATTGAAAGTCCTGAACATCTCGTCTACCGCAACGTTCCCTCTTTTTTGAATAGCCTTAAAAATGGGCGGGACAGGCCACGTCTTTTTACTGATTAACGCGCGAACCGAGGAAGGGAGAATTCGCGTTATGTTGTCATAAAATCCGCCTCCCGTGATATGGGAGATACCTTTTATGCGGAAGCGCTTTATCGCGTCCAGCAGGGGCCTTACATAAACAGTGGTCGGTTTCAGCACATCCTTCGCTAATTTGCCCGCAAGCTCTCTTCTCGAAAATATCTTCCTTACAAGCGAATATCCATTAGAGTGAAGCCCGCTTGAAGCCAGCCCCAGAATAACGTCTCCTTTTTTTATCCCGGAGCCGTCTATTATGTTTTTTTTGTCTACGATACCCACGGAAAATCCCGCCAGATCGTAGTCTCCCTTTTTATACATGCCGGGAAGCTCCGCCGTCTCACCGCCTATCAGAGAACAGTTTGCGATCCTGCAGCCTTCTGCTATGCCTTTCAATACCTCATAGGAAACTTTGGGCGTGAGCCTCCCAGTTCCGAAATAATCCAAGAAAAACAGGGGCTCGGCGCCGCATGCAACGAGGTCATTTACGCACATAGCAACTAAATCAATTCCGATCTTATCGTGTTTTCCGGCCCACTTGGCAACCATGAGCTTTGTGCCAACACCGTCGGTTGAGGCAACAATGAGTGGATTCTTATACGATGAGAGGTTAGGTTTAAAAAAACCTGCGAAGGCGCCGATATTATTGACCCAGCCGGTTCTTCTTGTGCTTTTTATAAGAGGTTTTATTTTATTTACGAACCTGTTTGCCTTGTTAATATCAACGCCGGATTTTTTATAGGAAAGTATGCGCATATTTAGTAAATTTGTATTTTGGACTTACGCCGTCATTCTTTTTAATACTTCCTGATAGGCATCTTCTACGCCGCCCAGATCCCTTCTGAAGCGGTCTTTATCGAGTTTCTTTTGCGTTTCTTTGTCCCATAGCCGACATGTATCGGGCGAGATCTCATCCGCGAGAAGGATTTTCCCCTTGTGCCTTCCGAATTCCAATTTAAAATCCACTAAAATGAGATTTTTATGCTCAAAAAACGATTTGAGAATATCATTTATTTTAAACGACTGCTTTTTTATAAATTCCAGCTCTTCACCCGTTGCCATTCCGAGCGCCAGGGCGTGATAATCGTTTATGAGGGGGTCGTGGAGGCTATCGTCTTTGTAGTGATATTCCAGTACGGGCTCACTTAGAACCAGGCCTTCCTTCAGATTTAAAAGCCTGGCCATGCCCCCGGCTACGGTATTCCGCATTGTGACTTCCAGGGGAATGATCTCGACGCGCTTTATAAGCATCTGGCGATCGTCGAGCTGTTCAACAAAGTGTGTCTCTATCCCTTTTGACTCAAGCAGATCAAAAAGTATTTTTGAAATTTTATTATTGATAATCCCTTTGTCCCGAATGGTTCCTCTTTTGGTGGCGTCAAACGCAGTCGCATCATCCTTGAACTCCTGGATAAAAAGGTCCTTGTCTTCGGTTTCATAGACTCTTTTCGCTTTTCCCTCGTAAATAAGTTTGCCTTTTTTCATGGTTAAATTCCTACCCTTTTGAATATTTTGTCAACGTGTTTTGTGTGGTAACTCAAATCGAAACATTCTTCGATAGATTTGGGCCCCATAACGCTTCTTACCCCGCTATTTCTTTTCAGGGCTTCCTCGAAATCTATTCCAACTTCCGCCATGTTGAGAGCGGCCCTCTGGACGATGTCATACGCCTCAACCCTGGTAAGGCCGCGTTTTATAAGCTCGAGAAGAACCCTCTGTGAAAATATTATCCCTTTTGTCTTCTGTAAATTTTCCGCCATCCTTTCTTCGTTCACAGTAAGCTTATTTACAAGATTTGCCATCTTCGTAAGCATGTAATCGAGAAGGATGGTAGAATCCGGCATTATCACGCGCTCTACGGAAGAATGCGAGATATCACGCTCGTGCCACAACGGCATGTTTTCCATACTTGCCGTGGCATTTCCTCTCAATATCCTCGCAAGGCCGCATATGCGCTCAAACATTATCGGATTCTTTTTGTGCGGCATGCTTGAAGAGCCTTTTTGCGTGGGAGAAAAATATTCTTCCACCTCACCTGTTTCTGTCTTTTGCAGGGCGCGGAATTCAGTAGAAAATTTCTCGAGAGACGTGCCAGTTATGGCGATGGCGTTAAGGTATTCGGCGTGCCTGTCACGCTGTAGGATTTGCGAGGAGACTTTCGCCGGTTTTAATCCGAGTTTTTTGCACACGTATTCCTCCACGAAGGGATCCACATTGGCATGGGTGCCAACCGAGCCGGAGAGCTTGCCGTATGCAATAACCCCGCGCGCCTTTTTAAGGCGCTCTATATTCCTTTTCGTCTCTTCGTAAAATATGGCCATCTTAAGGCCAAAGGTGATTGGCTCAGCATGCACACCGTGAGAACGGCCTATCATTACCGTGTTTTTGTACTTTTTTGCCTTGAGGCGAAAAGCTTTCAAAAGAATTTCCGCATCCTTTATCAGGATATCCATTGCCTCACGCATCGTAAGGGAGAGCGCGGTATCCACTACATCGCTTGAGGTAAGCCCGAAATGCACAAATTTTGCAGCATCGCCGACATTTTCGGAAATGTTCATGACAAAGCTTAAGAGGTCGTGATTTGTCTTTTTCTCGATCTCTTTTATCCTCGCAACGCTTACACGGGCCTTCTTCTTGATCTGGAAAAGGTCGCCCTTGGGTATGATCTTAAGTCTAGCCATGGCTTCGCAGGCCAGAATCTCAATTTTAAGCATATTCTGGAATTTACTATCTTCCGACCAGATAGCGCCCATTTTAGGAAGAGTGTATCGTTCGATCATGTTTCTCCTTATTATTTACAGCACCTAATTTTATAACATATATAGTATATTGTCAACGAAAACGCAACGAACAAAAAGGGGTCTGACCTCTTAGTAAGAGAGGTCAGA
>JAMXCZ010000033.1 GCA_024542975.1 Candidatus Omnitrophota bacterium
TTCTTTGTTTTGGCTAATGCTGTAGTAGCTCATTTTTTTATCGAGATCAATTGGTGCCCTGTATACCTCGCCCAATTTCTTGGATTTGCTTAATGCCTTGTCAAACTCGGGAATCTCGTCTTCTCCGTAGCCATTATCCGTTGCTTTTCCCTTCAGATATTTTATTAATTTCGCGAGCGAATCGATTCCTTCTTTCTCCAGTTTGGCAACAGTAAGGCCATCCAGGAAAACCTTAAGAGAGCCCGTCGCCGAATCCTTAAGCATGCCAAATATTTCCCACGCAACCTCCGGCGCGTAAAGCCCGACTTGCACGTAACGGAATTCGTCATCCTGGGCCAGGTAGTACATTACGTTCTCAGCGGCAACGCCGGTCGTTTCCTGCTCGGTCCCGTCAGGTTTCTTAACCTTGACCTTTTTATCGTCGTCAATGTTTGCGTTGGCAATTATTCTCACGGGAACCCGTGTTTTGTCCGGTCTCACTACCGCGACTTCAACCACCGGTACGTCTGTATTCTCCTGCGCATAGTCTTCATCTCCTCTTTTGGCGTAACGCGCTCCTTCAGGACGGCCCGGCGCTCCCGGAACTCGTGCGCGTGGCGCAGTCGGCGCTCTTGCTGCTCGGGGTAAATGCCCCACAGCTTCGCCTATAAGTTCTCCTTCGAGAGTAATATCTACGCCCTCGGCTTTTCCGACAGCTTCTCCTTCTTTCTCGTCTCTCCAGAATATATCGCCTTCCTGTGCCCTTTCTGCCTGCACTTCAAGAGAGGCAGGCATATGCTTGTCGTAATAGATTGTCTGTTCGCTCGGAGTACCTTTATTTATCACTTCCTGTGCCATGAGTTTCATTATTTGCTCTCGTATAATTATAGCCCTGCGCCTTCCGGTACTTATGTCAGGAGCAGCTATCGTCTTCGTTTTCGTAGGGTCTGCTGGATCTTCTATTTCTATTTCTTCTCCGGTTACCTGCATGAATGCGTCTTCGTCGTCTTTTGTCTTATAGACAAATATTGTGCCTTCGTCCACATGCCCGATTTCGTCCTCGGGCGTTAATACTTCGGGTGAAAATTCCGCGTGCTGGGTTGCGTGGTAGACGTTGCCTTTTATCGCGATATTACCGAAGTAATACATCGGCATGACCTGATCTCTTACTCCAGCTACTCCGTCTGCAATATCAATATTATCTTCTCTCAACTGCGCTACAAGTCTTCCAGGGAGAGTTGGGTCCGCTTTTGACTTAAGAACCATATAAACGACCTTCTTGTCTTTATCCCACTTAAGTTCATATAGTTCCCCTGTATCAGGGTCTTCCCACAATCCTATTTTTGTTATGTAGCTGTCCGGCGGAACAGGGGCGCGCACCTGGTTCGTTTCGCTCATAGGATTTATCATTTCAGCCGGCGTTTTTCCTTTTATCTCGCCGATGAGCGTGGATGCGTTTGGCGCTTCTTCTAATACGCCATCTACTATCCGGACTTTACCTTCGCCATACTTATATACGCGCCATATGGGTTCTCCTGTTTTTGTTAGATCTTGCGGGACAGCTTCTTCTGTCCCGTCGGGCTTCTTAACCGTGCGGTGCTCAAACCTGTACTCCGGAACGTCTCCTTTATCCTGGTAGGCTATATGGGTCTTTACGTTCTTATCCTGGGTTCCGTCTGAGTAATTTATAGTAACTGTTATTGTGCGCGGCCGGCCATCTACGGGGTTTGGATCGCGTTCTTCCTCTTCAGAGCCTGTTTCCTCTTTTGGTCTGACTGCGGGTGCTGCTGCTACAGGTGCCGGAGGAGTGGGTGGTTTTGGAGCTACAATCGGCTGAGGCGGCTGTTTAGGTTGTGCCGGTGGCGCTGCAGCAGGTGGTATAGGTTGTGCAGGCGCAGCAGCAAGTGCATTTCCTAAGGCTTTCCACTCCCTATCCCGTTCTGCCTCATCACAACTAAATCCATCGCCTCTATCTTCGAAGCTCCACGCATAGCACCCAAGCCCGCCATGTGTCCTTACGAATCTGTGATAAAACTCGATGTCGTTTGTATCCTTATCTGATGTAGCAAACTCTTCCAATGCCCAAGGTATGCCGCGTTTTTTAAGTTCGTTAACAACTTGTTCCAATGTGGAAATGGCTACTTTGTGGCCATAATGGTGTATTGCTACATAATCTATCAAGCCTTTACCTTTAAGCTCCTGTAAGAAATCTATCTGGCGCATTACGTTTTCTGTGTTTATGCTTACGGTTATGGGTTTTGTATAGCCGTTGTCTCTCTGGTGTTTACGTATTACCTTTGCCATTTCCGTTAAGAATTCTCTTACTTCTCTTTCGTCTACCTGAATCCTATACGTTTTTCCGTCTTCTTCAATTGTAGACCACAAATCCAAAAGCTCGTTTGCAAGGTCAAAACCCGCTATCGTCTCATGCTTCCCGAATTCGTCAAGGAACGGGATTAAAAACTTGTTGAAAAATTCCTGTCTTAATCCTGGATTTTTTATTACATTGGCCCTTCCGCGAAGCCATACACCGTTAATGTCCTTCCCTTCCATTGCCATATGGAAGTCAAGGATAGCAAACTTTATCTTTCTTCCTTTTTTCCTCGCCTCATCAAGAAGCGTCTTTACATCCGTTCTATAAACATTGTTATAGCCTGTAACATGTCCATTTCTGTCCAGAAGCGCCCGGCCATCCTCGACTAATCCCATACGTATGTGGTCAATACCAAGCTCTATCATTTTATCTAAGTGTTTGATGAGGTCTGTTATGTGTTTACTAATACCGTTTCCCGCAGGATACCATGCCGTTGTGCCAAAATTCTGTCCGTATTGGCTTGTTCCGCCGTAATTTATGCCGTTCTCTGCGTCTTGAGGTAAAACCTGTGCTGGGGTAGCAGCAAGGAAGCCAACTCCCGAAATAAAAGCTGCCGAAATAAACGAACCTGTGCCAGGAATGGCCAGTATTCCTTTTGGCTTGAATATACCAACTAACAAATCGCCCGCCACATTCAAAACGCCTTGTATTGCTGTCGGCACTTCTATTGGAGGCGTCTCTGCAAGATGTGGAGTTTCAACTTCAGTCTGCTCTGATGGGACATACGTTGTTATTAACTCAATCGCCATCGGGGTATCGTCAACAGGCCCTCCCCCGAATGCTCCCCTTGCGGCCGCGGCCCTTTCCTTTTCTATCCTGTTCTGTATTGTTTTCTTTTTCGCGTCTATCTCCGAATCTCCCTCTTTATACCAATTCCTCCCGAATTGTCCTCCGTGAGGTACTTCCCTGCTGCGTATTCCGTCCGGCCTGCTATCAAAATCGCCATCACGATATATAACATCATATTTCTCTATCGTCTCTTCGACTTTTTCTTTTACTCCTTCAATCGCTAATTCCATTACTGCTTTAACTTCAACGTGTGTATATCTACCTAACTCATCGTGGCCGCTATAATGGGTTCGCTCTTCGAATGTAAGGGTTTCGCCCGGTTTAGTGGGGTCGGTAACTGTAAACTGCCTTATTTCGAGTTTTAGTTCCCATTTCTGTTTTTCTTCATTCCATTCCTTTATAAATGCGTGCGGCTTGTCGTTCTCCGGCCGCGTAAACATATGGAACTTCCTTTCCGGATCTTCGGTTTCCTGTTCAAATACCCTGTTCGGATTGCCTTCGTAATTGAAAGTTACAACTGCGATTTTCTGTTTTTTCTCTTTGCCGAGCGCGTCTAGCTCATCCGAATACTTATATTTTGCGCCTACTACTTCTCTGGCAGCATTTTTCTCAAGTATCATATCCTCACCTAAAAGCTTTAGAAGGACAAACACCGGATCGCGGCCGGCCCAGAACTCCTGGTTATCCTTCATGCTTTGAAGCGTATCTGTAAGGCGCTGGCGCATACGCTCGGACGCAATACCTTTTTCCTCTTGCAATCGCAAGAGAGGGCCGAAAATGCGGAAAAGCCTTTTTAGATGCAGGCGGCGTTGGGTAAGCATTACTTCGCGATTAAACTCTTTTTGCCACCAGACATAATTTCTTTTTTTTGTCGGCGGCCGGCCGGGAACACGGTTTTGGTGTCTACCCTCCTGTTGTTTTTGCCTCCCAACACCCCTTCCTTCGGGGAAATTAACTAACTGTTGCCATGACCACTGCGAGATATTCCCGAAGTAAGTGTCCAGTATTTTCGCAACATCATTCAGGTCAGCCTCAAGAGCCAATAATTGTTCATCCGATAAACCATGGTTTCTCGCGAAACCTATCGCTGTCGTATAAGACTCCCAGTCATCCATAAGCGCCATTTTGGCCAACTCACGAGTTAACGCCGCTCCGGACAACCAATTCAGCCCAAATCCGGGCACAAACTCCAAATCACCTGCTACCTCTTGATCCTCTTCTTCGCCAGGCACAACAGTAATGGGGACACGCCAGGCCCCTACGAGCGAATTAGGCAATATGTTGCGGACAAAGCCGAAAATCTTCTGTAAGTCAACTGTGTCCTGGGGTTTCAGCCTTCCACGTTCAAAATCAAAAGCTTTCCTCAAATCACCTATGTTAAGGGTTGCTTCTTGCATTTTTTTTGACAGCACACGCTGCCAGTAATTTTCCTGTTGAGCAGGGTTCATCTTCAAAAATTCTTTTATCTCTTCGATATCTTTTTCAGCCTCTCTTCTGGCATTGCGCTCATCCATTCCCTGTAATTGATAAAATTCCTGCCTTCCCTGAAAATACATCATGAGCGCAAGCCTTTTCAGGTGGTCCTGGTCGAGCGCATTCGTTTGGTCATTCGAAGGAAGCGCGCCTATGGGCCCGGCAAGGTAAGGATGAATTGGCTTACCCATGGAAGGTAAAAAAGTTCGCCTTGCCCACTTAGCCCATCCATCTAGATGGGCTCTGACCCCTTCGGGCGTAATTCGGCCGCGGCTGTTCAAGCGGTCGGCCAGGAACTCTCTTCCCTCGTCCGTAGCCAGATAATCTGCAAGACTTTTTGCTCCCTGCGCTCTTAATGCATCCAAAAGGACTTGCAAATCTGCGTCCTGTATATCGTGCGCTTGCACTCGGACGCGTCTTACAGGAGCCCTTTGCACTGGTTTTCGCGCCGGCCTTCTTGGCGGCTTTGCGGCCGGCGCTTTGGGCACCGGTTTCGCGGAAGGTGCTGCGGGTGGAACTCCCGGTTTCGTGGGTGGCACCGCTGGTTTTGGTTTAGGCACTGGTTTTCCCGCAGCCCGCGCAGCTCTTTCTGCAATAAGCTTATCAACCTCTTTTTCGTGTTCCTCCAGTTTTGGCATTGTCTCATTAAGCCATTTATTCTTTGCAGCACGCTCAGCAGGGGTCTCAGTAGATGTCCTCTTATTTCTGTCGAACTCAGGTTTTATAGCGCTGACTTCGGCAGGCAGATACGGCTCTAATTTTTTGAGAAGCGCATCTATGTATTTCTCCTTAAGCGATATTATCGCTGCCCTGAGTTTTCTTCCGTCGGTTTTTACATCATCTCTTTCTAAAATATTGCTCAGCCGCTCTGTTTCAGCATCTTCTAAGAACGGCTCAAGCTTACCGATTAATTTGCTCGCCTCGTCATATAGGGCTTGGAGCCTGTCTTGGAAAGCCTTGTTTAATTCTTCTAACCGAGGTATGGCCTTGCTAAACCATTCGTCTTTTTTCGCGCGCTGTTCGGCCGTCTCTCCGGCCTTCCACTTGTAGGAATCAAACGTCGTCTTCATCGCGTCTATCTTTGCGGACATGTGCGGAGTTAACCCTTCAAGGAGCTTTTCTACCAGCGATTCTTTTAAAGCTATTATTTCCCTTTTAAGCGCCGCTTCGTCCAATGCAGTTTTATTCGCTGCTTCGCTCTTTGCTTTTATTTCGTCTTCTTCCAAATACGCCTTTAGCTTTTTGATTAATTCGTTCGTCTCCTCAAGCAAAGGCGCAAGCCGGGGTTCTTCTACTCCAACGAACGCAATTTTCTTCTCAAGCCATTCCTTATGCTTCTCAAGTTCATCCAAATAATTCGCCTGCTTTTCCGCCACTCTCCTTGTCTTAGCCCACTTTTCCTTCCATTCATCCACGAGCGCCTTCCATTCATCTTCGACAGCTTTCACATCCGGTAAATTATACTGCCGCAGGCTGCCCAGTTTTTCTTCAATTTCACTATTAAGTTGTTTAACCTCTTTTAATTTTTCAGTATCCCAGCTTAAAAAGCTTTCATAGCTTTCAAGCCAGGCCTGGTCTTTATCCTTTAGCGCTAAATCCCTTTTTATTGTTTCTTTCGCGGAATAGTAATCACTGTAATCCTGCGTGAGTTCGTCATGCAAGAGCCTTATTCTAGTCCGCAAAAATTCAAGCGGCGCCTCGTCTGCCTGTTTCTCGGCCGCTTTAAGTTCTTCTTCTTGGACTTTTTTCAGTTTTTCTTTTAAATACGCCTGGAATTCCTTATTATAAGTAGCCCGATTATGCACCCTCTCCACCTTCTGGTCTACCTCACCTACGGGAACGTCATCATCCGTTAATATCTCCCTGAGTCTTTCGCGCAACGAATCCCTGACGCTCAATCTGTTAGCTTCTGCTAAAACAGCCTGTTCGAGTTTTTCAAATACCCCTTCCTCCAGGTTCCTTGCCCTACGAGCCATGTCGCTTCCTTCTTTAATCTTTCTGTCCCGAACGTTGGGTTCGTGCCCGTACAGCTCACGGCAAATATCCTGAAGCTCTAATTCTAAATCATTTATATGGCCTTGGCGGCGGGTTGCTGCTGCTTGCGCATCGCGCGTTTCCTTTTTATTCTGCGCCGCTTCCACCGCAGCCCTGACAACGCTTACTCTGCTTTCCAGCGATTTTGTCGGATCGGCCAACTGCTGCGGTATCCATACATCCGGATCGTGGGCAAAATCGGCCCCCAGCTCTTTTACGGCTTCCTCGAGGCTTTTGATTTCTCTATTAAGTTTGTTTAGCCTGGGCCCTTCGTTAACTACAGCCGATTCGACCGCATTTTTCGGCATCGTATCTACTTCGGTCGCCTTTTCCGAACCTTCGCCGTATAGCTCGTTTCGCATCTTCTTAAGCTGCCTGCGTGTTGCAGCTTCTTCGGCTTGCCCCAGGGCTTCTCGCCTTCTTTTTTTCGCAGCCCGTATTCTTTCTATGAGTGTAGGTTCAACCTCGGCTGGTTCTGCTTCCAGCACTCCGGGCGCTGCGACTGCCTTTTTCTTCCACTCTTCATACAACCACCTTTGCCGTTCCGCCTTTGCTTTTCTATCCGCTAACTCGGCTATTTCTCTTTCCAGTTCAGCCAGTTCTGCGTCGACATCACCCGGTTTTTCCTTCGCGGTTTCTCCTTTTTCTTCTCCCCCGTCTACTTGCAAAAATCCGATAAAGGGAAGGATCCCCGACAGAATTCTTAAATCCACACCCTCTGACTGTTCTCTGTTATATTTTTCCAACTCCTCTACTTCCTTCTTGAGTTGATTTCTTTTTTCCCGAAGTTCATATAATCTTTCGAGTTTTTCCTCCATTCCCTCGACCTCTTCTTTGAGTTTATCGCGCTTCTTGCGCATCTCCTTCAGCTTTTCCTGTTTTTCCATCAATTCCTTTGCCGCTTCCGAGAGTTCGGCCTTTTTCACTTCTATTGTTTTAAAAACGAACGTTCTGAAATCAGGCCTCTTCATCGGATCCTTATAGTCAATGCGGAAAGTCCCGTCGTCTTTGGGATAGAAAAGCACGTAGAAATGATATCCGCGCCGCTGCATCGGGGCAGGAACAGGCCATATAAGGATCCCCATTTCCCTGAGCTTTTTTACAGTATCCGGGTGAACGGTGTCGGGAGAGATACTGCTGATTCCGTAAGGCCCCCCTTCTCCGTCCATGGGCTGGATAAATATTGCGGATGTCGGAATATCGACCTTCACGCTCTTGCTGAGCGGGTAGCCGTCAAGGGTTTGCGGTGCCCCTTCAGGCACATCCATCGCCGGCTTTACTTCCACGGCTTCTTCCGGCTCGGGTTTTTCCTCTGCTTCAGCCGGCTCCGCTTCGGGCACCTTTTCCGGCGCTTTTTCGGCTTCCTTTTCTGCTTTTTTCTGCTCGGCGGTTCTGATTGCATTCCTGACTCTTTCAAGCTTGGTTTCCCAGGTAAGATCCTTATTCTCCAGAAGTTGCCGCGCATACCTGTCTATATCTTTTTCTTTGCGGCCGGTATCTATTAAAAGCTTTTTTGCGGTGCGGAAGAGATCGCGCGTTTCCTTTTCTATCTTTAGTCGCGCTTTTTCCGCTTCTTCTTTGGCTGCCGTTTCCTCGGCCGCTGCCTGCTCTTCCAGCCTCGCCGCCTCTTCACGAGCTCGCTTTGCATCTTCCAGCTTAGAATCCAGTGTTACAAGAACGTTTTCCGCTGTCGTGCGGATAAAGATATCTTCGTCGTCCTTGTATTTTTTCGCCGCATCGTAAATTCCCTCTCTGCTAGCAAGATCTACTTCACGGATTGCGTCGTATAGCCCGCCTGCTAT
This sequence comes from Candidatus Omnitrophota bacterium, assembly GCA_024542975.1. Classification (GTDB taxonomy): domain Bacteria; phylum Omnitrophota; class Gorgyraeia; order JABMRN01; family RBG-13-46-9; genus JAMXCZ01. The sequence continues at coordinate 8,452 of JAMXCZ010000033.1, forward strand.
TTCCCCGCGCATATCAGTGTCTTCCATTGCCTCGAAGAGCTTTTCAGTAATCCATCCCGGGCCTTGGGATATAAGAGTGGGGTTGGCAAGTATCCGGCCGGCTACCTCTCGGGATTGATTATCGCGGTTTGCATTTCCGAGTCGCTCTATTAATAGCGGGATAGCTAATATATCGACTTCGCCTGCAAACGCTTCGATTTTTTCATTTATGCGTTCGTAGGCTTCCATCTTTTCTTGTAAGCGCAGATTGGCAGGAGGAAGATCTTTTGTGGTTTCCGCGATAAATTCGTCTACCTTATTTTTTGTTTCGACAGTCGCATTGCGCATTTCGAGATACGGACTCTGCGACATTTTTTCCAGTTTAGCCTGCGCTATTTCCATAGCAGGCCGCGTGCGTATGCTATTATCGATTGGCAACTCATCAGAATACCTCAACCCTAACGCCAAAACCTCTATCATTCGAGAAATAGTCGAAGTGACTTCAGAGACCGGCACAGCCTCAAAACGTACTTCGAGATCATCGCTTGTAAGCGCCTTTTCCAATATCAACGCCGCCCTGACACCTGCGATACCCGGAACTTCCATTCCCTCCCTCAACGCTTCCGCTGTTGACGCAGATACGGCGATATTCCGTGTGTAATTAAGAGTGGTAACTAAAATAGGCCATGCGTTATTGCCGCTTTTTAGATCTTCCGTCAAGGCCTGAAGCGCTTGCGTGCGCACATAGATACTATCGCTTGTTGCTGCTTTTTCCAAAATAGACTTTACATCGGACGAAATGGTGGACGAAATACCGCTATCCCCTTTTTCCATTTCAGGGATCAATACCTGCAAAGCCTGACTGCGGAGATTGCTGTCCTCGTTCGTAACCGCTTCCCGTAAAATCCTCATTGCCAGGTCTCTGTCTTTTCCGACCCCTATCCCTAATTCCGGAATTAATGCCTTCATAGAAGCCCGGCGCCCCTCTGCGCCTTCCGCTTCCAACTCTTCAAGCACCTGAGCCACTCTTTCATCCAATTTGACTTTTCTAATTTCCTCCAAGGCCTTTTGAGCCGCTGCTCTTACATTCTTGTTTTCTTCTTTTTTTAATAATTCTTCCAAATCATATTCGGCAAACATGGATTTGATTTTACCTAAGGCACGGGCCGCCTCCAGACGCACACCCCACTCTTTGTCTTCAAACGCTTTGATTAGATCAAATTCTGCTTCAGCGGCACGGATGTTGCCCAATTCTTCGGCTGCTTTCATACGGATGGATGGGTTTTTATGGCTTAGGTCTAGCATGAGTTTTTCAGCCTGACTTTTCGTATGCAATCCAACAATTTTTACAGGGAATCCCGCTTTTTGTAATTCGGATAAATAATCAGCAAATTCTTGTTCTGCGCCGGATTTCTGAAAATCGCGAAGATTGGTTGTTTTACCCAATTCGTCTTCGCTAAAAACAACAATTTCCTTTATATTGCTGTTTTTCAATTTATAAATACTTGGCAATGATAGTATATCCACACCGATGAAGGCGTGCTTAGGCTCAAGTACTATTGCAAAATTAGAATCGTTTTCAAAAGTATTATTCTGGAAATATTCGGCAAAGTCCTGTAATGCATTTAAAACACGCTCGTTGGCAACGAGCTGCCAATAAACAGGGATATCCATTTGGGCTAAGCAGGCGCCGACCGGACCTTGATGGCCTGTATAGTTAATAAAGCATGTCTGCTTTGCATCTTTCATTGATGCAAGTGTCTTCTTAGCATTTTCATAATATCTATCGTCTAATTCAATGTTATCTCCTATCCTTCCGGTTGGTACTATGTTCATGGGTATTGCACCAGGGATACTTAGAAAATGGCTAATTCCCAAAGGATTTCTTTTAGGAGTGGCTATTTGGCGGAGTCCCTCAATCGCTAACCTCTTATCAAGCGGTCTACGGGATATGTCCGGATTCAATTCAAAGAATTTCGGATTGGAGTACCTCGGCTTCTCCCACCAATTTCTTTCTGTTGCAAAAGGTGACGTTTGCTGTAAACGTGATTCATACGATTTTTCAAAATATATTTTAAAACTGCCGAGAGCTTCTCTATACTCTTTGTCTGACTCATCAATTTCTTCTTCCATGGGGACGTTTTTCTCGTCCGCAACCCTTTCCACCGCAAGGGGTTCCGTAGGGGCTTTTTCCACCGGTGCTTCCTCTTCTGTTCTTGCTTCCAGTAAGCTCTTTATCGTTTCGCGTTTTTCTTTCAACTCTGTAACTCTTGATTCAAAATTTCTGTCCACCTTAGATAGGATTTCAGCAAGGGCGATGGATTTATCAATATTTTGAATGGCTCCCTTGTAATCTCCTTCCTGCAATGCATTAAGGTATATATCTATATTTTCACTATATTCATTAAATATATCCTGTATAGCGCCTGCCCTTTCAGCGGCCAGGCGTGTCTCTTGCGCAACATCTGCCGAGGGAAGAACATCTTGTGCAGCCCTCGTTATGGCCGGCACACCAAGTTGCAGGAAGCCAAATCCGGCAGCAACGGCTAATTTGCCTGCCTTTATTTCCCGCCCGCCAATAGTTACGCGCGCGCTGTCAACTCTATCTCCTATCCCTGACAAAATGCCTGCTTTCGGCTCCTTATCAGCCTCTGCCGGCAATCTTTTCGCGTAATCTTGGCTTTTTCCTTCAAGTTCTTTCGCGACTTTTTCCGGATCTCCGGATGGCGCAAGTTGCATTATGAGGCTCTGGACAATGTCTTCTTCTCTTTCTTCAGCCGGGACATACGAGGCCAACGCCTCGTCTATAGCGCTCGCTTGCGCCGGAGCTATCTTCATCATGCACATCGAAGCAAGAAACTTTATGGACCTTCCGGCTTCAAGGTTCCCAAATATGCGTTTTGCGTCGTTCTCATATTCCCGCACCGGATCAAGCTGGCCCAGGGACCTCACGTTTACGGCTTTTCGCTGCTCGCTCATCGCTTCTGTGTAATCTTTTCGCGCAGAGAGGATCTCATGGTCCAACAAGCCTTGAATTTGAGATACGGGCATGCTCTTGCGGATCCAGGCAATTCTTTTTCCGGCTTTTTCAATCGCGGCTTCAACAACAGCCTCAACTTCAGCTTCCCTGAGCGCCGTGCCTTTCTTAAGTTTGCCTATTAATTTTACGCGGTCATTTGCTGAAAATTTTACGCCGAAAGACATTCTGAACCATTGGAAGAAATCATTTACCGTATTTCCGTCCCTCAATAATCCCGCCTGCGCGTTTACAGCCCTCTCTATTGCGAGGGATATTTCTTCGTCCAGATCGCTCTGTCTTCCCCGCTGCATTTTAGCCCTGTTTTTATCCATTTCTTCGAGGAACGTCCTTGTGGCCTTATCAAACTTTACAAGCGCGGATCTCTGATTCAGGCCCCTGTTTCCTATTGAAGTTCTGTTGTTGTCTATTAGCCTTCTTATCCGGTAACCGTCCCACATATCTCTCAGGCTCCACCATCTCAGGGAGGCAAAGTCAAAAACATCCGCGCCACGCCGTGTCAGTATCTTCTCTACAACTTCTTTTCCTCCGAATTTGCTGAAAAGATCATCTTCCAGCGAGATCATGTCAACTGAACTACCCGGATCGCCGAGCCTTGCTGCGCGACCCCTTAATTGCCCGCCCTGCCTTGAGCTCTCGCCGTTTGTTCCTATGACATGAAGCCCTTTCTCCTTGTTCTCCAGCTTAATATCTGTTCCGCGTCCGGCCATGGCCGTGGCAATGGTTATCGCCCCAACCTTACCGGCTTCCTCAATAATCGTGGCTTCGTCGTCCTCGTTATTCGCGTTTAGAACAGTGCACGTAAGCCCCCTTGTCCGTAGCTCCTCCGCAAGGGCATTTGACTCAGCGATTGAACCGGTACCCACAAGCACAGGCGTTCCTTCCTCATGCTTTTCCTCTACTTCGTTTATGATTGCTTCCTGGCGCGCATCGTCATTTCTATATATCAATGTCCCAAGGTCATTTCTTCGGGAGGCTCTATTCGGAGGTATCCTGGTTATATTCCTTTTGTATATGTTTCTAAATTCCTCACTTTCTGTTAGCCCGGTTCCGGTGGCCCCGGACAGTCTCTTATATCCGCTGAAAAGATCCTGTATGCTTATGCTGGCCAGGGTTTCACTCTCAGGATTTATCTCGAGGCCATGTTTTGCCTCCAGCGCCTGGTGAAGCCCTTCGCTCATATGCGTATCCGGAGTGCTTCTTTGCGTAGCCTGGTCAATAAGCACAACTTTCCCGTCTTGTAGTTTGTAGTGGACATCTTTATCGTATAGATTGTTTGCGCGAATAGCATTTTCCAGAAGGCCGATTAGAGCCCCATAAACCGGCGCACTTTCTTCACTGTCAAATGTAAAGTCTTCGTTACCTGTTACATCGCGTATTCTTTCTTCAAGTTTATCAAGGCCGGATTTTTCAATGCTGATCTTCTGGTCCTTTTCATCCACAGTATAATCCACTCCCTTTTCAAGAAAGTGTTTTGCGAGCATGTCTACTGCGTTGTATAGATCCGGCGGCAAGGCTTTACCGGGCCCTGATATAATAAGCGGCGTAACAGCATCATCTATGAGTATTTTGTCAACCTCATCGATTATTGCGGAGCGCCTCTTTATATTTACTCGTTCTGCGGGTGTAGGTGCAAGTATATCTCTAAGGTAATCAAATCCGAATTCACGAGCAGTGCCGTATACGATGTCGCACGTATATGCTTCTTTTCTTTCAACCTCTTCGAAGACTTCTGTTTCGCTATTATACTTTAATGTTTTTCCTTCTCTGCAAACGGCTATTTTCAGTCCAAGCGCTGCATAAAATTTGGCTCTTTCTCCGGCATCTCTTTCCGCGAGGGCATCGTTTGAGGTCACAATGTGTATCCCGCCCTTTTCTTCAACAGCATCATTCGTTGCGGCCTTAACCTCGAGAGCCTGTATAGCTGCTGTGAGAGAAGTTACGAGCGTTTTTCCTTCACCGGTGTAGAACTCGATAATATTGCCGTCCACCTGAGCTATGGACGCGAGTAGCTGCACATCGAACGGCCTCATGCCTGTTGTTCTCCTGGAAACCTCGCTAAGGAGCGCCAGTTTGTCCGTAAGTTCGGTTGCGGAGTTAAGTTCACCCTCGAGATCCTCTCCGCTTCTATCAGCAAGCTCTTCTTCTTTTCTCCTTATAGCTTTTACAAGAGGAACTGCTTTTCTAAGTGCGCGCTTTTCAAGCAAGGTAGCTGGGCTCAATCCAAACCCGAAGTCCGCTTGGCTTATAGCCTTCTCAATATCCGTGTTCGGCCACACAGCATCAGCGTCAACTTCAGGAGCTTCTGGAATAGCGGTTTTCTTTACTGTCGGTCCAACTGTGAACCCGCGTCCGGTATCAAAACCAAACGTCATGACCGGCGAAATAATCCCCTTTGTAAACCATTTTCCGGTAAGTTGGAAGATGACATCGGCGCCAAAATTAAGGCCGGAGTGCAGAAATAGATCTATCGCCAGGAAGATAGCCAATGAAGCAGCAAGCCCGGCAGGGCCATAAATGTGCCCTAAAACAACTGCAGCTATGACCGGGGCTACGGTAAGTATCCCCGGAATAAGTCCCGTTAACCATAAAGAGCGCGGCTTCGCAAGCAAAGCGGCATCTATTGAAAGAATAAGATCAAATTCTTGTTGGTACTCTAACTTAAAGCCTAATCTCTTATATAGCCTTTCTGCATCCGGATAATCTTTTGGAACGGCCACTGATATCAATCGTGGCGCGCCAGGTGCTTCTTCAATCGTAGCTAAACCCAGCTTAAGAAAATTCTGGGCAACTGTCCGCAATAGAGTTGTTTCAATTTCTCTATTTCGATATGCTTTGTAAATATAAATATCTTCGATATGCAAAGTTGGCCCATTTAATTCTAGTCCGTCTTTGGCTTTTTTTTCGTATACCGTTAAATGGCCTATTATATCGCCGGAAGGAGTTTTGGCTGTGAGGCTAAATTTGCGCCGTGCAGAATCGAACTCGCTAAGTTCAAATGAGTATCTACCTTCAAATGGTACTATTGTAAATTCTGGCGGCCCACGGCTGGATAGGCGCTCCATTATCGCCTGTCTCACGCTAACGTGATCCCAGAGAAACCATAAGCTTGAAACCGCGAGACAGATTACAACAGGCCAGGAGTTAAGGCCTTGGCTCAATATCCCTCCAAATCCGTCCCCCTGGCGAAATGACTCTATTACAAGTCCCAATCCAATAGCAGGCAGCCTATATATAATGAATTCGATTACCGGGACAATCCTGTTCTCATACGTCGCCCTCCTGAAATACCTGCCCCAAAAACCATCTTTCACCCTCTCCCATTTGAGGTATTTCGTTATGCCTTTTGCGGTCGGGCCTTCTCCTCCTATTTCACCCAGATCGCGTAATCTCTTCCTTAAATGCGTTAATGCCTCTTTTGCTTTGCTCCTTAGCTCACTGCCTTCGGGCATAGAAGGTATTATCTCCCCTAGATCTTTCATCGCCTGCGGGATTTCTTTACCTTCAGAGGCGCGTAACGTGCCTATCTTTAGGCGTATTAGAGCCTGCTCGTACGGTACTGCTTTTACTTCTGCGACAATCTCTGGCTCTGGTTTTCTTCGCTTACGACGCTTTACTGCTGCTTGCATTTGTTTCAGTCTCAATCGGCTTTGAATACTGCGTGACCTATCTGCAATCTCCCTAAGTCCTGCAATGTGGGATGTTCGACCATATATAACAGAAAGCTTGGTTAATACTTCAGCATAAGACTCCGATTCAGTATCATATTTTACGCTCTCCAAAAAGTCCATTCTTCTTGCATATAATTCCCTTTGAGCTTCTATTATTGCCGGTATAAGTTCATCTCCTACTAAAGTGCTTTCGAAGCTTTTTAACATAATTGCATAGAGATTTTCGAGATCACTCTGAGACCGGTTGTAAGGCTCGCCACCTTTGCCTTCGCCACAATCGGTATTTTGCGCTAGGTATTCTATCTGTTTTTTTACTTCTGTTATAGCTTTTTCTGTAAGGTCTTTTTGCGCTTGTTCCACCCTTGTTACGAGAGCACGAAATGCAGGTTTTGTTCGTGCGGCATTTTCGGCAAGAGCCTGAATGCTTTTAAGATTATCCATACCTAGACGATAACTTTCTATTTTGCGGTAATCAGGATTTCTTTCTATCTGCTCTACACGAGTCAACGCGTTATCAAACATCTTTTTGTCCTCATCGCTTAATTCATCAAAGGGTATACCCTTTCTCTGCGCCGCCATTGCAAGCGGGCTTGCCGTTAGACCGCCTAATCCTATGCTCGTTAAAACGTCGCAATTGAAAACCCAACCCACCGCCGTAAAAAGCACCGAAATCCCTACGATTGTGAATGTCAACATAACCGGATTTTCCCGTAAGCGCCTTATCGTTGACCACAAAACTCGGATTCTCTCAAATCGAGTAGGGATGGTTTCCCTCGCCGTAACCTCTTCTAGCGCAAGTTCTGGCTCCAAGCCAGCCATAGCAACAATCGCAGGGGTAACAGGAGTAGTTGGCGTACCGTCATCACCAATTACCTTCCTATGTTCAGCTTCAGTTATAATCTGCGCTATCTTCGATGCTGGAAGGGCATCTTGATCAGAATGCCTTTTTCGCTTTTCCTTTTGTTTTCTCTTACGTTTTTCCCTTTTTTCCTTTTCTCTCTTATCTTTCTGCACTTTTTTCCATTTATCCTCTCGTCTCGTGCCTAGAGAGGGGACGTCCCCTTTTGGTGTAACTGCTTTTGCCACAACGAGTTTGGGACGAACGTTTTCCACGGCGGTTGAAATGGCGAGGTAAACTGCTGATTCTTCGTTGTTTTCTATATATTTTCCTTCTATGTTATACCCTTTTGCTTTCGCTAAGTTAACGAACTTTTTTATTGCGGCTTTTATGCCTTTTGTAAAGATATGTTCTGGTATTCTGTTTATAATTTCCCCTGTTTCACTTCCCAAGCGCTTGAGCTCTTCCTCTGTCGCTGTTGTGCTTATGGGTATTCTCGGCCCTGTTGTGACTGTGGTAGATTCTGTGTCTTCTTTTATTAGCCTGCGTAGTTCTCCGCGTGATAGGGGTTCTTCTTCGTAGTCCCATTTGCCTTTGCTGTCTTTTTTTAGGCGAAGGGCTATGACTTTTACATTGCCGTTTTCATCTCTTCCCTGTCGCATGAATATGACAACGGAGTCTTTTTCTATCCTTGCGGTATTTATGCCTCTGTCTTCGAGTTCACCTATGACCTCGCCTGCTTTGTTTAGCTTTAAACCCAGGATTCTGGCAAATTGCGCAGGCGTAAGTGGGCCGGCGGCCTCCTCGCCTTCTTTTTCTAACCACTCTTTATGTGAGGTATCGAATAATCCATACCAAAGCTTTTTTTCTTCAAGGAGCACCGTTTTGCGGGTCTCTCGCGACTTCCCGCGCATTTCATACGATATCCTACCAGTGGCATAGCCTACTCCTAACATTAATTCAGACAAG
>JAMXCZ010000034.1:0-10036 GCA_024542975.1 Candidatus Omnitrophota bacterium
GATTAAGAAAGACGAGGCTCATTAGTAGGCACACGATGAAGGAAAGAATGAGAGATATGCTCAGGTAAAAGCCTTCGCCTTCTATAGCGCCGTTGCCGGACACATAATTCAATATCAACGCGCCAATAGAAAGAGGGATAAACAAAAGAAAGGAGAACTTTATGGCTTTTTCCTTTTCGACGCCTGCCATGAGCGCGGTAGAAATCGTGATCCCGCTTCTTGAAATACCGGGCAGAAGCGCCAGGGCCTGGACCAATCCTATCAAGAGCGATTTCTCGACGTTTAATCCCGTAGGCGCCTTCTTGTGAAATTTGGTCATGTACAAAACGAAACCTGTGACAAAAAAGGAAACGCCCACAAAAAGGAGCGACGAAAACGCCTCTTCTATAAAATCCTTGAAAAACACCCCTGCTACCGCAGCCGGGATAATACCGATCAAGAGATACAGCCACCATTTGGCGTATTCTCCTTCGAAGCGAAAAAGATGGGCCAATTCATTTCTGGTAAATATGATCACGGCAAAAAGCGACGCAACATGGAGCGTTATGAAAAAATATAGATTGGGTTCGGAGATCAAATTCGAGACCAGAACCAGATGCCCGGAAGAGGAAACAGGTAAAAATTCAGTTCCCGCCTGGATTATAGCAAGCAGAATATTTTCTAACAAGGGCTACCTCCTAAGATTACGCCGATTGTGGCGTCGTAAAATCGGCCGGTTTTTCGAAATTTGTCACGTTAAGCGACTTATCTATCCTTTTTAAAAGCCCGCGCAAAACAGTTCCCGGGCCTATCTCGAAATACGTATTTATGCCCTGTGAAACAGCGTATTTTACGGATGCGTAGAAAAGGGTCATCGAATTTACCTGCTTTATAAGATTTTCTTTAATTTCCTCCGGCTCCGTAGCCGGCCGGGCCGTAACGTTGCTTATAACAGGATACTTAGGCGGATTAAATGTCACGGAATTTATCTCTTTTTCCAGCATGTCTCTGGCCGGTGTCATGAGGGACGAATGAAAAGCCCCGCTTACATCGAGCATCACCACTCTTTTTGCGCCTTTTTCCTTCGCCATGCTGGCTGTAAGTTCCACCGAGCTTGAGCTTCCGGAAATCACTACCTGCCCCGGGCAGTTCAGATTGGCTACTTCACAGCCAAACCCCTTACAGAGTTTTTGGAGCTCTTCGGGTTCCATCCCCATGATCGTTGCCATCTTGCCCGGATTTTTATCGCAAGCCTTTTGCATGAATATGCCGCGTTTTCTGACGAGCCTGACTCCATCTTCAAACGTAAGGCTTCCGGAAGCAACGAGTGCCGTATATTCTCCGAGGCTTAGCCCAAAAGTAAATTCCGGGACAAATTGCCGCTCGGGATTTTTTTCGAGCACCCGAAGAGCAGCTAAGCTGTGAACCAAAATCGCAACCTGCGAATTCACCGTCCGGGTAAGTTCTTCTTTCGGCCCTTCAAAGCAAAGCTTGGGTAGGTCAAACTTTAGAATCTCGCTTGCCTTATCGAAAAGGCCTTTCGCCTCGGGAAAGGATTCGTAAAGCTCCTTGCCCATACCCACACGTTGCGCTCCTTGCCCGGGAAATATGTACGCTATTTTCTGCATCATCACCACTTAACAACGATCGCGCCCCACGTAAGGCCTGCGCCAAATGCGTCGAGCAGGATCGTATCGCCTTTTTTAACCCGCCCTTCCTCTACTGCCTCTGCGAGTGCTACGGCGCTGGAAGCAGCTGACATGTTGCCGTATTTATTTATATTAAGATATAATTTTTTCTCGGGGTCTATTCCCATGCGTTTCGCTACAGCATGCAGGATTCTTAGGTTGGCCTGGTGTGGGATAACGAGGTCGATATCTTCGCCCTTTAAGCCCAACGGTTCCGTAGCCTTGAGCGCTGCTTCAGCCATAATTTTTACGGCGTGCCTGAAGAGCTCATTGCCCTGCATTTTTAGATAGTGGAGCCCGGCTTCAACGGTCGATATCGAAGCGGGCATCCTTGATCCACCCGCAGGCATTTTCAGTAAATTGCCCTTCGTGCCATCTGCTCCGAGGTAAACGGAAAGAATGCCGCCATCCGCAACCTTACCCAAAACAGCAGCACCCGCCCCGTCTCCCATAAGGACGCAGGTCGACCTGTCTTTCCAGTCCGTCACACTCGACATCTTCTCCGCGGCTATGACGAGAACATGTTTATAGGTGCCGGATTTTACAAACTGGTTTGCGATAGCGATACCGTACATGAAGCCCGAACACGCGACGCTTATATCGAAAGCCGGGATTTTGGGCGCCCCCAGCTTTTCCTGCACAATACACGCCGTTGAAGGGAAGAACATATCCGGCGTAATCGTAGCCACAATGATAAGTTCGATATCGCGGGCGCTTAATTTGGCGCTTTTGAGGGCAAGGCGCGCGGCATTTACAGCCATATCGCTTGTAGCCTCGCCTTCACGGGCAATCCTTCTTTCTTTTATGCCTGTCCGCGCAACTATCCATTCGTCGCTTGTATCAACGATTTTCTCGAGGTCCTTATTGGTCAGGCGGTTTTCAGGGAGATACTTCCCCAATCCTACAAAGCCTACTTTCACATTAGTACACATTTTCTTTACGAAGCTCCTCTATGAAGTGCTTGTTCAGTTTATGCTTAATATACTCTATGGAAGCGCGGACGGCGTTTTTTATCGCCTTCGCGTTTGATGAGCCGTGGGCTATTATAACCCTGCCGTCAACGCCGAGAAGCGGCGCGCCGCCGTGTTCCGAATAATCTATTTTCTTACGTATGGCCCTGAAAGCCGACAGGCTCAATATGGCCCCTATCTTGGGCAATAAGCTTTTCGTGAGTTCTATTTTAAGCAGCTTACTGGAAGCCTCCGCAAAGCTTTCGGTGACCTTAAGGAGGATGTTGCCCACAAAACCTTCGCATACCACAACGTCGATCTTGCCCAGATAAAAGTCTTTTGCTTCAACGTTGCCTACAAAATTCAAATTGCTTTTTTCAAAAATCTTGCGCGCAGTTTTGAGAAGCACCGTCCCCTTGGACTCCTCCTGCCCTATGTTGAGAAGTCCGACAGTGGGTTTCGACACCCCCAGGATGTGTTTCACGTAGGAGGTGCCCATAATGCCGTATTGGAAAAGCTGCTCCGGCGTAGTGTCAATGTTGGCACCTACGTCGATTATCAAGCACGGGCCTTTTAAGGTCGGCATGAGTATCCCTATACCGGGCCTTTCTATGCCCGGCAGGGTCCGCAATTTGAGCGCAGCCGCACATACGACCGCTCCCGTATTCCCCGCGCTCACAAAGGCGTCCACCTCTTTTTCCTTAAGCATTTCGATCCCTACGGAGATGGAGGATTGCTTTTTGCTCCTGACGGTTTTGGCAGCGGGCTCATCCATCCCTATAACTTCGGTGGCATTTCGGATGGAAATCCTTTGTTTATTATAATCTGTTTTGTTCAGAAGTTTTTTAATATTTCGCTCTTTGCCGACAAGTATGATTTGGCAATCAAATTCCCTTGAAGCCCACGCTGCGCCCTCTACGACTACGCGGGGCGCCCTGTCTCCGCCCATCGCATCTAACGCTACCCGTATCACTTATTCTTCCTTTCTCTCTCTTTCCTCTTCTCTTCCTTAGTCGCGATGACAACACGGGATTTGCCTTTGTAATACCCGCAAACAATGCAGATCCTATGCGAACGGCGCGGCTTGCCGCACTGCGGGCATTTGGACAAATTTACGGGGTGGACTTTATAAAACGTCCTCCGCAATCTTCCGCGCTTTTTAGAATGTCTACGTTTTGGATTTGGCATTTTTGTACTCCCTTGTTTTTGTTTTCTTAATTAGTTTATACGTATCCCGCGCTATCAAAAGCTCTTCATTCGTAGGTATGGTCAAAAACTTTACTTTGTTCCCCAAAAGCGGCCTGAGGTTTGCAGCAAGCGTTTTTTTGATTTCCGGCATATTCTCCCCAATACCGCCCGTAAAAACTACCCCGTCAAGCCCGCCAAGGACTGCTGCGTACGCGCCTATGTATTTTTTGATCCTGTAAACAAAAATTTTAAAAGCGGTGTGGGCGCGTTTGTTTCCCTTTTTTGCCGCGCGCGCTATATCCCTCATATCGTTGCTTACTCCGGATAGGCCAAGAAGCCCGCTTTTATTGTTCATAACTTCGTTCATTTCGTTTACGCTCAAACCTTCTTTCTCCATTAAAAAGGTAACTATCGCAGGATCCATGTCGCCCGTACGCGTTCCCATCAGAAGTCCTTCGAGCGGAGTAAAGCCCATGGTCGTATCTATGGATTTACCGCCCGAAATTGCCGCCATGCTGCACCCGTTACCCAGGTGCACGGTAATTATTTTCAGTTTAGTGAGCGATTTTCCCAGTTTTTTTGCGGCTTCGGACGCTACAAACCGATGGCTTGTGCCGTGAAAACCGTATTTTCTGATTTTATATTTTTTATAAAAACTAAATGGTATACCGTAAAGATACGCATAAGCCGGTAGCGACTGATGAAAAGCCGTATCAAAGACCGCAACCTGGCGTATGCCGCGAAAATACCTCGCGCACGCCTTTATGCCTTCCAGGGCCGACGGGTTATGAAGCGGCGCCAGTTTACTCGACCTCGCAATTGACTTTAAAACACCCCTGGTTATTTCAGTTGCTTTGCTGAATTCCTCGCCGCCGTGGACAATCCTGTGGCCTATCCCTTTTATATCGTCCACTTTTCGAATAATTCTTTTTTTATCCGGCGCAAATAACCTTTTTCTTATAACGCCTACAGCTTCGTAATGATTTTTGCATGACGAGCCCTTTTCGCCTATTCTTTCGACGCTACCGGAAAATAGGGACAGCGACCTATTTTCTAAAGAAAATAGGTCGCTGTCCCTATTTTCCCCAAAGAGCTCATATTTAACCGAAGAGCTGCCGCAGTTTATGACAAGTATCAGCATTTCCCAGCTCTTATGGCAACTACGCACGCGGCATCAACTATTTCCTGAACCCCGCAGCCACGTGATAAATCGCTCGCCGGCTTGGTAAGGCCTTCCAGAATAGGCCCGACTACGCGGGCGTTTCCGAGGCGCTGCACTAATTTATAAGCGATATTGCCGGCGTCAAGATTCGGAAAAATAAGGACGTTGGCTTTTCCCCCTATGGGGCTTCCGGGAGACTTTATCTTCGCCACTTCCGGGGTAATAGCAGCGTCAAGCTGCAGTTCGCCGTCAACGACAAGGCCCGGAGCTTTCTTTTTTATTATCTCGAGCGCCTCCCGAACCTTTTCTACGGATTCACCTCTTCCGCTTCCTTTCGTCGAATAGCTGAGAAGCGCCGTGCGCGCTTTGCGCTTAAAAAGTTCTTCGTAAAGCCGGCTGGATGAGATAGCAATCCCCGCAAGCCTCATGGGGCTGGGATTCGGCACGATCCCGCAGTCTCCAAAAACAAAAAGCCCATCCTGATCACCGTAATCGGGCGTATCCATCTCTATCGCAAAGGAGCTCGACATTACACCGATCTCACTATCCAGGCCCAAACAGTGAAGCGCGGCTCTTGCCACATTCCGCGTCGTGTGGCTCGCGCCGGCTACAAACCCGTCCGCAGCGCCGGAGCGTACGAGGAGTGCGGCAAAATAAACCGGGTCTTCGGCAATTTTCTTTTTGGCTTCATCGCGCGTTATGCCCTTATGTTTTCTTAAGTTATAGAATGTCTCGGTGAGTTCTTCGAGTCCGGGATGTTTTTTTGGGTCAATAACGCAAATGTCCTCAAGTTTTATCGGGTTTTCGCTTATCTTTTTTTGAATTTTTTTTTCTTCCCCGATCAGTATTACCTCTGCAATGCCGAGCGAGGCAATAATTTTCGCCGCCTCAAGGACTCTCGCTTCACTCCCTTCGGGAAAAACAATCTTTTTGGGATTTTTTTTGGCGATCTCCTTTAGCTTCTCTATCCGGCCGGCCATATCAGTACTTGCGTATTATTTAAGTTTTTCTTTTAGTTTTTTTGCCACAATGGGCGGGACAAAGCTTTTAACATCTGCCCCCATTGCTACGGTCTCTTTGATCAGCTTGCTTGAAAGGTATGCATAGTTTTCGTTGGTCATCATAAAGATCGTCTCGATCGTCTGGGCCAGTTTTCTGTTGGTCAGAGCCATTTGGAATTCAAATTCGAAATCGGAAAACATTCGTAATCCTCTCAGAATGACACGCGCTTTTTTCTTTTTCGCGTAGTCGACGACAAGCCCTCTGAAATCCCCCACTTCTACGTTTTTAAGATGCGCTGTTATCTTTTGAAGCAAGAGAACCCGTTCTTTCACACTGAAAAGCGGCTTCTTGCCCTTGCTGTGCGCAACGCCTATTAAAACCTGATCGTATATCCCGGAAGCCCTTTCTATAACGTCAAGATGGCCGTAAGTAACGGGGTCAAACGTGCCCGGATATAACGCTTTTTGGTTCATGGTATCAGGATTAAGGATTAAGTAGCAAGGATTAAGTGCCCGTACTCGCATTCGTGTAATCCTTAATCCTTAGTTCTTATCCTTTCCTTACATAGAACGACACTACGGTATCACCATAGCGTTTCTGTTTAAAAAGAGAGAGCCGGCCTGCCTCATGAGGCAACGGATCTTTCACAAAATGTTCTGCAATAATGAAACTATGTTGTGCTAATATATCACACGCGTCTATTTTAAGCAAGGCATTTTTGGCAAGGCCCTTATGGTACGGGGGATCAATAAAGGCAATGTCGAATTTTGCGCTAACTTTCCCGAAGGCCTCAATTGCCCCAACTCCATCTTTTTTAAAGACTTGCGCGCGCGGCGCAGCGTACCCCAGGGACAAAAGGTTGGATTTTATAGTTTTTACGCTACGAGCGCTCTTATCGATAAATATTGCCGTGTGCGCGCCCCGGGACAGTGCCTCTATGCCAAAGGCGCCGCTTCCTGCATACAGATCAAGAACCGCGCTTTCGGGAATCTCCTTCCGTATGATGTTGAATATGGCCTCCCGCACCCGGTCCTGTGTAGGCCGTGTCGCTCGGCCCTTCGGCATTTTTATGAGCCTGCCCCTCTGCGTGCCGCCGATTATTCGCATTCTCATCCTACGTTCGCAAGTTCCAGTTTTCCTTCGAAACGCTTCTTTAACGCATCCAGGACAAACGCATTTCGCGGATCCGCCAAATGCGGGTCACACTTTACGAGCTCGAATGCTTCCGAGCGCGCCTGTTCCATGATATCAAAATCCCGCAATATATTACCGAAGCGAAGTTCGGGAAGGCCGTGCTGTCTTGTTCCGAAAAATTCACCCGACCCGCGCAATTCCAGGTCCTCCTCGGCAACCTTGAATCCGTCCTGCGTCTCTTGCATCGTATCGAACCTTCTTTTTGCTGATTCTGTCTTCGGATTGCCTATCAGTATGCAATAAGAAGGGAAATCGCCCCTTCCTACCCTGCCTCTCAGCTGGTGAAGCTGTGAAAGGCCGAAGCGTTCCGCATTTTCTACCAGCATAACCGAGGCGTTGGCAATGTCAATACCCACCTCGATAACAGTTGTTGAAACCAGGATATCGATCTTTCTGTCTTTAAATTTTTTCATGATCTCGTCTTTTTCTTTTACCTTCATCCTGCCATGGATAAGGCCCAATTTCAAAGAAGGAAAAATGCGCTCCTGGAGTTTATTATACATGTGCGCGGCCGCTTTAAGGCTTGTTTCCGGGGAACCCTTGCCCGACCATATCCTGGGGTAAACTATGTATGCCTGACGGCCATTTTTAACCTCTTCGGCGATGAACTGATAAACTTTTTCGCGCTTTTCTTCTTCGAGGCAATATGTGGTAATGGGACGGCGCCCTTTCGGCAGTTCCTTTATAACCGACATGTCCAGGTCGCCATAAACGGTCATCGCAAGTGTGCGCGGAATAGGGGTTGCAGTCATAAGGAGCACATCCGGGCTCAAGCCCTTCTCCCTCAAAAGGCTCCTTTGCGAGACGCCAAACTTATGCTGTTCATCAATCACGACAAGGCCTAGCTTTTTGAAGTCAACGTTTTCCTGTATAAGCGCGTGCGTTCCTATCACAATGTCGGAATCCCCTTTTTCTATCTCCTGTTTTACCCGGAGCTTTTTTTGAGGGTCAAGGCCCGCGACAAGTAGCCTTACATTCACGCCCAGGGGCATCAAAAGTTCGCTTATGTTAATATAGTGTTGCCTGGCCAGGATCTCCGTTGGCGCCATGACAGCGCCCTGGTAACCGTTTTTTACCGTAAGGAGAAGCGCGTAAACGGCCACCGCGGTTTTGCCGCTGCCTACATCGCCCTGGAGAAGCCGGTTCATGGGCTTGGGGGAAGACATATCACGTTCTATTTCGCTTATTACCTTAAGCTGCGACGGCGTAAGTTCAAAGGTGAGGAGTTTTTTAAAAGAGTCTCCGAGGGAAGGCTTCACACTGTGCGTTATGCCGTTCAGCGACGTTTTTGCGTCTCTTTTTTTTAACGCGAGCGCAAGCTGCAGGAGAAAAAATTCCTCGAAAACAATCCTCCTGTAGGCCCTATCAAGGTTTTCGAATGAACCGGGGAAATGTATATTCCTGAGGGCAAATTGTAAGTCAACAAGATGCGTCCTCGCCCGCATATTGACCGGAAGCTTTTCCTTCGCCGAAGAAATAAAACGCGTTATGGCCTCGCGCGTTAAAAACCTGACATACCGTTGGCTTACGTCCCGGGTAAGCGGATATATCGGGACTATTTTACCTATATTGACGGAATGGGCGCCTTTTTCTACGATTTCGAATTCGGGATGGCTTATCTGAAGTTTTCTATGTTTTTCCACCTTCCCGTAAATTATTATTTCCTGTTCGATCTTAAAAAATTTCTTTAAAAACGGCTGGTTAAACCAAGTGCAATAGATCACCCCTGTTTTGTCTCCGAGGGCCAGCTGGAAAATATTTACCCCTTTCCGTGTCCTGGTAAGCCCGAATGTGAGGACATTGCCCCGTATTGCCTGATATCCGCCGACCTTCACATCCTTAATAAGGGAAAAATTTCCCCGGTCTTCGTAGCGGCGGGGCAGGTAATACAATAGATCCTCTACGGTCCCTATTCCCAGTTTGCCGAGCAGTTCGGCCTTCTTCGGCCCAACGCCTTTTAAGTATCGTATATCCTGTTTTTTCTCTTGCATCAAATCCATTTGTATGCTATATTGCGTGGATGTCAAAAATTTGTTACATATGCGGGAAAAGGCCGGTCGCAGGCAGAAGAATCAAGCGCAGCGGCCTTGCCAAGAAAAAGGGTGGTGTCGGGCAGCGCATAACCGGCATAAGCCGCCGTCGGTTCCTTCCCAATCTGCAACGCGTAAACGCCATTATAGACGGCAGGCGCAAAAGAGTGCGCGTCTGCACCAAGTGCCTGAAAGCAGGCAAAATAAAAAAAGCCGTCCGTTCTTCAAAGAACCTTTAGATCCCTCAAATCAAGCTGCAAAGATGAGACACCCTGCCATCTATTCATCGAAGGAGAATAAACCAGGCTTACTTTCGTGCCCTTGAGAGGCAAGCCCATGCTTTCCGCCCGAAAACTCACAGCCTCGCAGGTAATCTTATCATTCGTGACCCACATCTTAACCCCGCGCTTTGCAATCCTCCGTGAATCATTCTTCAGGTATACGTTGCGCGACGAAAATACGGGCTTGGGGTTTTCCGGCCCGAAAGGCTCCATGAGCTCTATCTCTTCTACCAGTTTCTCGTTTAGCTCAGAAAGCTCCACTTCCACGTCGATATCCACAGTCGGATATAAATCGTCTTCTTTTATCGCCGTCTTTGCAAACAAATTTATGGCCTCGGTGAATTTGGTTATATTTTTTTTGTCTATGACAAGGCCGCAGGCAGCTTCATGTCCGCCAAAATCGTTGAGATGCTCGCTGCATGCGCTGATAGCATCGAAAAGATGGAAATTGTTGATACTTCTCGCCGAACCCTTGCCTTTCTGGCCATCTAAGGATATCATAACCGTGGGCCTGTAATATTTATCTACTATCCTGCTCGCCACGATACCGATAACACCGGGA
>JAMXCZ010000034.1:10046-15919 GCA_024542975.1 Candidatus Omnitrophota bacterium
GCCGGCTTTTGAAAGCACTATAACGCGCGACTCTTTAAAATTTACTTCCCTTTTTACGGCCTCCATGGCTTCTTCAAGGACACCACGCTCGATTTTCTGGCGGTTCCTGTTTGCTTTGTCCATAATGCCGGCGAGAGTGGCCGCCTCATCTCTGTCATCCGTAAGAAGCAATTTCAATGCGACCTCGGGCGATCCGATCCTTCCCATGGCGTTTATCCTGGGACCGAGAATAAAACCTATGTGTCTCGAGGATATAGCTTTCTCCTTCAGCCTGCATACGTCTATGAGCGCCTTTATGCCTACTTTTTTAGTCTCTTTTAATTTTCGGAGGCCGCACCTGGTCAGTATCCTGTTCTCGCCATGCTGCGCCGAGAGGTCACTTACCGTACCGAGCGCCACGAGGTCCAGATGTTCTTCCACGGGAAACGAAGTGCCGCGGAGAAGCACCTGGGCAAGTTTATAGGCGAGTCCCACGCCGGAGAGGTATTTAAACGGATACCTGCACTTTTCCTGAAGCGGATTTATTATTGTATACGCTTTCGGCAAGGTGCTGTTTTTTATTTCGTGATGGTCGGTTATTATTACGTCTATGCCGAGTGAATTGGCAAGATCCACCTCCCTGTTTCCGCTTATACCGCAGTCTACCGTTATGATAAGCGCGGTTTTTTTGGCGTGCGCGGATTTTACGGCGTTCGAGTTTAGGCCATAGCCCTCCTCCAGCCTGTTTGGAATGTGGGTCGCGTGTTTTATGCCCAGAAAATTCAAAGTTCTTGAAAGGAGCGCTACACCCGTTATACCGTCAACGTCGTAATCCCCGTAGAGAAGTATATTTTCTTTATTTTTGGCGGCGTGTTTTATCCGGAGGACGGATTTTTCCATATCCGTAAAAAGCGACGGGTCGTGGCAGGATGTGATGTCGCCGTAGAGAAAGTGATGCGCCTGCATCTCGTCGGTTATGCCGCGGTTTATCAAGAGCTGCGCCATAATCGGCGATATACGGAGCGTTTCGGTAAGAGAGCGGCCGAGTGTATGGTGTGGCTCTTTGATGCGCCAAATGCGGTTCATTTTTTTCTTTTCTAGCGCACGCGCCTCGACGGCCAGTCGATGAGGATCGGGCTTGCGATAAAAATCGACGAATATGTACCCGTTATTATGCCCACCAACATCACGAAGGCAAAGTCGTTTATTACCTCGCCACCGAAGAGATAAAGCGCGAGAACAACCATAAGCGTCGTAAGGGACGTAAGAAGCGTGCGGGAAAACGTCTGATTTATGCTCGTATTTATGATTTCCTTGTTAGTCGCCTTCCTCATGAGCTTTCTGTCTTCCCTGATGCGGTCAAAAACAACTATAGTGTCGTTTATCGAATAACCCACGACCGTAAGGAGCGCGGCTATTACAGGTATGGAAAGCTCCCTCCCTGTAAGCGCAATAGCCCCAACACATATGCCCACATCGTGAATAAGTGCCGTGATAGCAGCGATGGCAAACTTGAATTCAAACCTGAAAGAGACATAAAGGCATATTCCTATCATGGCAAAAATAACCGCCTTTATCGCCTTCCCTCTCAGGTCTTTGCCGATGGAAGGGCCGACTTTTTCTATTCGCATTATTTCGAACCTGTTTCCCTCAAAGGAATTCTTGAATTCCTTCATTATCTCGAAGGAATTGTCATCCACGGTTCTTATGAGAATTTCTTTTTTGTCGGAAAATTGCTGAATAGGAACGTCGCCTACCCTGATTTTTCGGAGTACGCTTCTTACTTCTTCCAGAGGAATTGCTTTGCTAAATTTGTATTGCTGTATGACTCCGCCCGTAAAATCTATGCCGTAATTTGCCTCGCCTCTTCTGGCGAAGGTAAACATGCCGACCGCAATAAGTGCGATGGAAAAGACATACGCGGCTTTCCTCATTCCTATAAAATTGATCTGCGGGTTCCTTACGAGCCGGAGCATCGGTAATTTATTGAGCTTGCGCTTGCCATGCGTAAGTAAATCAAGGATAAGCCTGGTGCAAACGATGGCCGTAAACATACTCGAAAGGATTCCTATGCTGAGTACTGTGGCAAATCCCCTTATGGGACCGGTGCCAAACTGGAAAAGTATAAGGGCCGTTATTAGTGTCGTAAGGTTGGCGTCGGTGATCGTAAGAAGTGCGCGCTTGAACCCGCTTTGTATTGCGGCGCGGAGTGATTTTCCGAGCCTGGACTCTTCCCTGATCCTTTCAAAAATAAGGACGTTGGCGTCGACGGACATGCCTATCGTCAAAACAAGCCCGGCTATGCCCGGCAGGGTGAGCGTCGCGTGAAAATAAGATAAAGCGCCCGTGATCAAAACCATATTTAATACAAGGGCAAAGTCGGCTATAAGGCCGGCTATGAGGTAATACACGGCCATAAAACAAAGCACCAGAATCCCGCCAGTTACTATGGCCCTTATGCCCTTTCTGATGGAATCCTTTCCGAGCGCAGGCCCCACAGTTCTTTCTTCTATAATTTTAACCGGAGCGGGCAAGGCGCCCGCGCGCAGCACTATCGCAAGGTCATTGGATTCCTGGGCGGAAAAATTTCCGGTTATCTGGGCGCGGCCCGAAGGTATTTTTTCCCTTATGACAGGCGCACTATATACGGTGCCGTCTAAAACGATGGCGAGCCGCCTGCCTACGTTATTACCGGTAATTTCGGCAAAAGTAGCCCCTCCCTCTGAGTTAAACGCGATTGAAACATACGGCTGGTTAAATGTCGACTGGCTAAATTCCGTCGTAGCGTCAACAAGCGCATCGCCCAGGAGCACCACTTTCTTTTCCACGAGAAGTTCTTCTGTTTTATCTTCCCGCGTTTTCATGGTTTTAAGCTCGTGATCCGGGAGGCTCTCTCCTGACATCGCTCTTTTAAGGAGTCCCGGGTCGTTGGAAACAAGCCTGAATTCCAGGTGAGCCGTGCTTTTGATCAGCTTGATCGCCCGTTCCCTATCCGTTACCCCGGGAAGCTGGATGATAATCCTATCCTTCCCCTGTCTCTGGACGATCGGCTCGAGGACCCCGAACTGGTCAATCCTGTTTCTTATTATCTCAAGCGCCCTGTCCGGGGCATCTTTCGCTTCTTCCGGACTTAATTTGGAGGTATCCACGATGAGCACAAGATGCATTCCGCCCTGAAGGTCGAGGCCAAGTTTTACTTTGCCCTCTTCGGTTACGTTTCCATCTTTATCTTTGACATCAAGAGGCGGGTAACCCATCCACAAAGCAAGACCGACAACCAGTGCTATTAGCGAAGCTTTCCACTTAAGATTTTTGACCATACAATGGCTCTTATGCTTGCCTGGATTTTTTTATTGTGCCTACTGAACTTTTTTGGATTTCCATTTTAACGTTGTCATCTATCTTGAGGACCAGGGTGTTATCCTTTACGTTTACGATAGTTCCATGTATGCCTCCAGAAGTAATGATCTCGTCATTTTTTTTAAGTTCCGAAATCAGTTTTTTGTGGTCTGCCTGCGCTTTTTTCTGCGGCCTTATTAAAAGGAAGTAGAAAATAACGAAGATTACGATAATGGGCATAAGTGACATGAGCGGATTTCCCTGCGCTCCAGCCTGGACCGGCGCACCTTGAGCATATGCAGTCAACATTTTGGCCTCCTTTTGTATTTTTCCTTAAACTTTTTTCTGAATTTATCAAAGCTATTTTTTTCAATCGCTTCTCTCGAAGCAGCTATAAGTGTAACATAAAAGTAGATATTATGCAACGACACAAGCCGGAGCCCGAGGATCTCGTTCGTGTTGAAAAGATGCCTTATGTAGGCGCGTGTATGGTTCCGGCACGTGTAACAATCGCAGGATTTGTCGATCGGCGAGATGTCTTCTTTGAAAGGCGCGTTTCTGAGTTGGAGCTCCCCGTCTCGTGTGAATGCTTGGCCGTTTCGCCCGTTTCTCGTGGGCACAACGCAGTCAAATAAATCCACGCCTTCCGCGATCGCATCGAGCATATCATGCGGCGTCCCGACGCCCATGAGATAGCGCGCCTTGTTTTCGGGAAGAAGGTTCGCAGTGTATTCCGTTATTTCGTGGATAAGCTCCCTTGGCTCGCCCACAGCCACACCGCCCAACGCGTAACCGTCAAAATCAAGGCCGACGATTTCTTCGGCCGCCCGCTTTCTAAGATCGAGATAAGTGCTCCCCTGCACGATACCGAAGAGCATACTCCTCTTGCTTCGCAACAATAACGCCGCCTCTTTGGAGCGCTTCGCCCAATTGAACGTTATTTTAAGAGACTCCTCTACATTGCTCCTCGCTACGGGATAGTGCAAGCATTCGTCGAGTGGCATCATAATGTCGCTTCCCAAAAGGCCCTGAAATTCGATGATCTTCTCAGGCGTCATAAAATGCTTTGAGCCGTCGATGTGCGATTTAAACTCAACACCTTCTTTTTTCACCTTATTTAGCGCCGCAAGGCTGAATATCTGATAACCCCCTGAGTCGGTCATAATTGGCCCGTCCCACGCCATGAATTTATGCAATCCCCCGGACTTCTCGAGCACGTCCCCACCCGGCCGAAGATACAAGTGGTAAGCGTTAGCCATGATCAACTCGGCGCCACTCGCTCTCACTTCTTCGCTCGAAAGCGCTTTTATAGTCGCCTGGGTGCCGACCGGCATAAAACACGGAGTGCGCACTTCACCGTGCGCAGTAGTCAAGACCCCCGCCCGCGCTTTGCTGCCCGTGTCTTTGTGTCGAAGTTTAAAACCCATATCTTCTCACTTATTCGCTTGTAACCTGGTTAGAATTGCCAGGTTACATAATCAACATCGCATCCCCGTAACTGAAAAACTTGAACTTGTTTTTAATCGCATACTCATATGCCCTGAAAAGTAGCTCCTTTCCCGCAAATGCCGACGTAAGGAGCAGGAGCGTGGATTTCGGCAAATGAAAATTGGTTATCAGCGCATCCACTATTTTGAATTTATATCCCGGATAGATAAAAAGGTCTGTACGGCCCTCTATTCTTTCGGAAATCGGATTTTTAAAATCTTCCGCGCGCGCTTCAAGGGTTCGTAATGATGTTGTTCCGCACGCAAAAATTCTAGCCTTTTTGCCGCGCGCGCCATTTATCGCTTCGGCATTCTCTTTTGAGACATGAAAATGCTCCGAATGCATTTTGTGCTTCTCCACCGTATCTTCTTTGATGGGCGCAAATGTGCCGTAGCTCACATGCAGGGTAACATAAGCTATCTCAACGCCTTTTTCCTTTAATTGCCGAACCGCATTTTCCGTAAAATGAAGCCCTGCGGTAGGGGAAGCAGTAGCGCCGTCCGCGCTTGCATAAATCGTCTGATACCTTTCTCTGTCGCTCGGTTCGTCCGGCCTTGAGATATACGGCGGGAGAGGAACGTGCCCGCATCTCCTCAGGACTTCGTCTACCGGCTCGTTAAATTCCACGAGCCGGCCGACACGAGCCGCACCCAACACTTTTACCTCATACCCCGAATTGAGCGTAACAGTTTCGCCCGGTTTTATCCGTCCGGACGAACGCACAAGTGCCCTGGCAGGGCGCTCTGTCCTGTCCAGCACAAAAATCTCAACCTTCCCGCCTGTTTTCCTCTTCCCGAAAAGCCTGGCCGGAATAACCTTAGTATCATTCAAAGCAAGAAGGTCACCCGAAGCAAAATAATCCGCAATATCCGAAAAATGCCTTTCCTCAAATGAACCTTTGCGCCTATCCACAACAAGCAGCCGATCATCCCCCCGCCTCCCACTCGGATATTGCGCTATCAATTCCCGAGGAACCTCATAATCAAACTCAGACAATTTCATATAAATCCTTATGCTCGGCAAAGACGTTGTCGCGCTGAACAGGACAGTGTCATGTATTTACATGA
>JAMXCZ010000035.1 GCA_024542975.1 Candidatus Omnitrophota bacterium
TTTTTTCTTTTTTTTTTTAAAAAAAACTAATTTTGGCGCCTCTTTTTTTTTTTAGATCCTTAATTTGGTTCCTCTTTTTTCATGTGGGGGTTTTTTTTTTTAAAAAAAAAAACCCCCCGACTCTGCAATTAACGGTAAAATTTTTCTTTTTCCCCCGCTTTTCGTACGAGATATTCACAGGGCCTCAAGCGTTCCGTTTTAAGGCGTTTCTCGAAATTCTCAAGGTCTTTCACAATATTATCTACTCCTATGGAATCCGCATATCTTAAGAGCCCGGCGCGGAAAGGCGGAAAACCCGTTCCCATGATCATGCCTATGTCGACAGTGTCGGGCCTCACCACTACACCCTCGCCAAGGCATCTCGCCGCCTCGTTTACCATCGAATAAATCATTCGCTTCAATGCCTCCTCATCCGAAATCCTGCGCTTTACGGCGCCTCCTGTGATTTTGTATATCTCCGAGTTGGGTTTCTTTTTCTTTTTCCCTTTATGGATATAAAACCCGCGCTTTGTTTTCTTGCCCAAAAGGCCCTTCTCCTTAACCTTTGTAAGAGCGCTTGAGACCTTCATCCTCGGGCCGTATGCGCCCTCCAATATTTTGGCAACCTTGTAGCCTACGTCAATTCCTATCTCGTCGATGAGCTCCATCGGCCCCATCGGCATGCCAAATCCGAGCGCTATCCTGTCGACGCGCTCTATTTTCATGCCCTCTTCAACCAGCGCTCCGGCTTCATTGAGATAGGAAAGAAGTATCCTGTTTATAAGAAAGCCTGTAACGTCTTTTACTACGATTACAGTTTTCCTGATCCTTCTCGCAAACTTTATAGCGGTCGCAAGCGCTTCGTCACTTGTCTTGTCGGACCTTATTATTTCAATGAGCGGCATGCGGTGGACGGGGTTGAAAAAATGTATCCCGACTACCCTCTCCGGCTTGTCCGTGGCGGAAGCTATCTCTCTTATGGGGATAGAGGAGGTGTTCGTAGCGAGTACCGTCTCGGGTGATGTAACCGCACTTAGTTCACGAAACACGCTCTTTTTTATTTTGAGGTCCTCCACGACGGCTTCAATGATCAAATCCGAATTTTCAATGCCCTTGTAGGTGAGAGTGGGTGATATTAATCCGAATTTATGATCCGCCTCACTTGCTTTTATCTTCTTTTTTTTGACAGCATACTTGAAAAGGCCGGCTGCGGTCTTAAGTGCGATCTTCAGCGCATCATAATTTATATCTTTCAATCTCGTCGGTATGTTATTGAAAGAGAGAAGCTGCGCAATACCTCCGCCCATTACACCCGCTCCTATTATGCCGCATTTTCGCAAGCTTCGCGGCTTTACGCCGGAGCCTACCCAGTCCAGCTTTTTATATTCCTCGAGCAGGTAAAAAACCTTTATAAGGTTTTTTGAGGTTTCTGTTATCGCCAGCTCGCTGAAAGCCTCGCTCTCCAGAGAAAAACCTCTATCGTTTAAAGCACCGCCGGAGGTGCGTTTGATCACTGCAATCGCCTTTAAAGGCGCGGGATAAAATCCTTTTGTCTTTTTTAAAACGTTTTTTCGCGCCTGCCTAAAGAGTATCGCCCTCCCGGGCAGCGTATCTTCGAGAAAAAATTGAAAAAGTTTTTTCTTTTTCTTTCTGTTTACCTTCTCCGTGCCAAGAGCAAGCCCACGCGCGAACTCGATCGAATCATGGACAAGATTTACTTCCGGAAATAGGCGGTCGAGGAGTTTGTACCTCAAGGCATTTTTTCCCGATATGATTTGGCCGGTGAGTATCATCGTAAGTGCGCGCGAAAGCCCAACGAGCCGCGGAAGGCGTTGCGTGCCGCCAAAACCCGGAATAACGCCGAGCTTCACCTCCGGCAGGCCGATCTTCACCCTTTCGCTAAAACTCGCTACCCTGTATTTACACGCAAGCGCAAGTTCCAAACCGCCGCCCAGGCAGGCCCCGTTTATCGCAGCTACCGTAACAATTTTTAAGCCGCTGAGATCCCTTAAAATTGCCTTTCCTTTTTCGGCTTTATCCCTTGCTTCTTCGACCGAGGTAATATTTTCTATCTCTTTTATATCGGCGCCGGCTATGAAAATGCCGTCTTTCAAGCTCGTTATAACGAGCGCTTGCGCTTCTTCCTCGGGCGTACTTTTAAGCCTGTCCAGAATCTCGGACAACTCCCGCATAGTACTCGTATTTAAGACGTTTACCTTTGAATCCGGCGTGTCGAATTCAAGTATTGCGATTTTATTTTCGATTTTTAAATTAAGGGCTCCCATTACTGCCTCTCGAGTATGACCGCTCCGCCCTGCCCTCCGCCTACGCAGAGCGACGCAAGGCCAAATTTTGAAGATCGCCTTTTCATTTCGCGAAGCAAGGTCAGGATGAGCCTCGCCCCCGTTGTCCCGACAGGATGTCCCAACGCTATGGCGCCGCCGTTTACGTTAAGCCTTTGCATGTCTATCTGGCCGAAGGGGCTGGACAATCCGAAATTTTCTTTGGCGAATTTTTTAGAGGCCAAAAGTTTTACGCAGGTAAGCACCTGGCCGGCAAAGGCCTCGTTAATCTCAATAAGATCCATATCCTTTAGTGTAAGATTTGCCTTTTTCAACACGCGGGGTATGGCGTAAGCGGGCCCGAGCCCCATTTTTCGCGGCTCCACTCCTACATAATCGTATGCCCGTATGTAACCCAAAGGGGTATATCCCATGCTTCGGGCTTTTTCCTCATCCATAATAAGAAGCGCGCAAGCTCCGTCGCTCACCTGACAGGCATTTCCCACTGTTACCGTGCCCGTGTGCCTGTCAAAATACGGCCTAAGCCTGGAGAGGTCTTTCATGCTCTGTTTTTCGCGTACGCCGTTGTCGTCTTCGGCTGCAACCTTAAACTTAGGCGACGGAATTACCGGCACGATTTCCTCGCGCAGTTTCGCGCGGCCCGCAAAAGCCCTTTTGTGGCTCATCAGGGCAAACTCATCCTGCGCTTCCCTTGTTATGCCAAACTCCTTTGTTATAACCTCCGCGGTCTGCCCCATGTTAAGGCCGCAGACAGGATCTGTAAGGCCGAGGAGGAGGCCCGGCACCGGCTTAAGATGCCCCGGTCTCAAACGCAAGAGAAGCTTCAGTTTGCCAATTACGCTTTTTGTTTTATTAAGCCTTATGATTATTCTGCTTATCTCTTTGCCGAAGACAAAGGGAATATTGGACATCGATTCAGCCCCGCCTGCTATAACTATTTCATCCAGCCCGCATTTTATTTTTTCGGACGCGCTTGTCACGGATTCAAAGCCCGAGGCGCAGTTTCTTGAAACTGTATACGCCCTTTTTTCTTTGGGTATACCCGCGTAGAGGCTTATGACACGCGCCACATTTGACGCCTCTACAGGCTGCGCAACCGCTCCGAATATAACCTCGTCCACGGATGCAGGATCGAGTCCGGTTATTTCTAAAAGCTCGCGGCAGGCAATAGCGCCCAGCTTATGTGCCGGGATATCTTCGAAAACCGTCCACGCCTTTACGAAAGGGGTCCTAACGCCTTCGACTATTGCTATTCTACCCATCGTACGCTCCTTAAAGCTTATGTTATACTTTAGGCCTTTTATCTATGATCTTTTTTGCTTTAACTGCGGATTCTATTTCTATTTTCGAGCGGATATCGCTTTTGGAAACGAAGGAAACCTTGTTGAAGGAGATTTCAGAAATTGAAACAGCTTTCTGATTTAATTTCGCGGTAAATTTTTCTTTATTTACGTCTTTCGAGAGGCTGATATGCAGTATCAACTGGTCAACCTCGTAGGGGTCGTTATTCCTTTTAACGATTTCGATCTGCCACTGGTCGATTTCTTCGGTGTCGTCTAAGAGGTGCTCCAGGTTATTCAGATTAACAAGCGTCCCCTTTATTTTGGAAAGCTTGAGGTTCTTTACGTTGGAGGCGCGGACAATATCGCTCGAAATCCTCGGCACGGTCCTCGCGCAGTGCGGGCACGGCGAATATGTTATACCACCCCTGACCAGGTCTCCCGTGCGATAACGGAAAACCGAGCTTCCCCGACAGTCTATGGCGGAGTAAACGATCTCTCCGTCTTCCCCCTCGCGCTTAACCTCACCCGTACCGGGATCGATCACCTCGAATATCTCTTTATCGGGATACGTGTGGTAACCACTTGACACGTCGATACCTGTAGGGCACTCTGCCCATGCCGCTCGGGCTTCGGTAAACCCGTATGTCCCGAGCACGCTTACGCCTCGTGCGCCCATAGAGGTAAGGATATCCGCTATCTTTCTTTTAAACCCTTTGGGTACCCTTGAAGCGCCGAGGGCGATACTGTTTAAAAACGGCATTTTATGCCCCTGGTCACGCGCGGTTTTTAAAATATGGTACACGTAATCCGGGACGCCTATTAAAAATTTCGGTTTTACCTTGAGAATCGAGCGGATATTCCCGTCGGTGCCGAGTGTCTTTCCGCCGCCCGTACTCAGGATGAATAAATTGGATGAAAATCCGGCAAACGCAGTCTGCCAGAAAGCAAGATGCGGCGCGTAGGGAAAAACGTTCACTGCCCTCTCGCCCGATTCGACCTTAAATATTTCCATGATCCTTTTGCCGTAGAGCATGAGGTTGTCAAGGTCGTATTTTGTGTACAGGAACGATATGGGCTGGCCTGTTGTGCCGGAAGTGGCTGTAAGAAATACCGGCCGGTATTCTTTTCCCAGGCAGGCAGTGAGATATTTGTCTCCTTTTAAAATTTTTACGCACAGGATCTTTAAAAGTTCGGACTTTGGAAGATATTTTTTTATCAGCTCTTTATTTGGCTGGAGGATAAAATCGAGATTTTTCCTCGCGGCTTCCTCATCGGAAACCGCCACGAGGTCCTTTTTGGAAGTAAACGGGATTCTTTTAAGGTCTTCTACCGACTTTATGTCCCCTGGCTTTATCTTGTTCTTATCGAAGAGTCTCCGGTAATAGGGGCTGAATGGGTAGAGATGTTTTGTTACAAAGAGGCGTAAGTTCCTCTCCTGAAGGCTTTTTAATTTCTTCCACGGGCGGAATAGGATGTCTTTTTTATCGTCTGGCATATTCGGCCTAAGAGGCTTATCTGGAAAGCCTTTGCTTCCTCCTGGCAAGGATCTCTTTGCTTTTTAATTTCTCACGGCTCGTCTTTAAAAGAAGCCCCGGTACCCCGGAGGCCTTGCCTTCGTCGTCCAAGGCCACCATGGTAATGTACGCCGAGCCAACTTTAATGACCTTGCCTATTTTAAGTTTTTCCGTTTCAATTTCAACCTCGACATCCATTGAGCTATGGCCCACGTGAGAAAGCTGGCCCCTTAAGGTAACTATATCCCCTATGTTCACCGGGCAATCAAACGATATGTGATCCATGGATGCCATTACAACGTTTTTCCGCGCGTGCCTCGTAGCCACCACGAACGCTACATCATCGATCAAGCGCAATATCGTGCCGCCATGCACACTGCCGTAATGATTAGCATGCGCAGGCATCATAACCGCAGATATCACAGCCCTGGATTCCGCAACCCCTTTAGCCTTTTTCATCATACCCCTCCATTAAACCAATATTCCCAAGCCTAAGTATACATGATACACCCAACATTTTCCAGACCCCAGCCTGGGGACAGGCCAAGGTTCACGAAATGCCCCGTCTCCATCTTGTGCGTTTGTTAAGCCAAGTGATTATTTCGTTTATGGGTTTTTCTTTGCCCAGTTCGTTTAGTATTTCGTGATAGAAGCCATCGTAAAGGCGGAGGGTCTTGTCAGTTGAGCGGGCGCACCTATAGAGTTCTTTACTTCCCTTTACATCAGCAAGGCGGTCGTCGGTGCCGTGCATTATGAGAAGCGGTAGAGAGATACCGGCCATTCCGTTTTGTATGCGTTTTAACGCGCAATTTATCGCCCGGGCAGAGCCGGCAGGTATCCCGCCATGATGTGTTAGCGGGTCTTTTTCATAATTTTCTACTACTTTGGAATCGTGTGAGAGCAAAGAGGCCAGCACTTTGTTCCCTATCGGCAATTTAGGCAGGATACATCCGATGAGAGATGCGAGGCGAATAAAAAGCGGCGATATATTGCCCGGCAGTTTAAGCAGCGGCCCGCTTAAAATCAATCCGCTTATGTCGGGCTTTTTGTCTATGGCAAAAAGCGTTGCGATCGCGCCGCCAAGCGAATGCCCCAGGATAAAGAGTGGCCTCCCGGGTTCCCTTTCGCCAACACGCGTAAGATATGCTTCAAGGTCCGAGAGATATTCGTTAAACGAACGAACAAATACGCGCGCCCCGGAAGAACGCCCGTGGCCCCTCAAATCAAACACGTAAACAGCGTACCCCGCATTCACAAGCCGCCGAACCACATGCCCATACCGCCCGCTGTGTTCGCCGTAACCGTGCACTATGACGATAAGAGCCCTAGCGTTGCCTTTTGGACGCTCAAATTTCTCAAACAAACGAAGCCCCTCTTTTGTCTCAAACATTTTTCACCAAACGGGTTTTTCGATTAGCGCGTAAAAATGTCTACGCCGATTCTCTCCAGTATACGCGCGAGTTTCGCCATGGGAAGGCCCACGACGTTGTAAAAACAGCCTTCAACGCGGTTTATAAACATCGCTCCCGGGCCTTGTATGTCAAAACTGCCGGCTTTGTCCAGCGGGGATACCTTTTTGAAATATGCTTTTATCGTTTTGTCGCTTAAGCGATGCATGTAAATCTTTGTTTTTTCAGAAACAGTGTATACCTTATTATTGTCAATGTCGATTACGGCAAGCCCCGTATAAACCCATTGCGGAGCGCGCGATATTAGCTTAAGTGTCCTTTGGGCGTCTTTTACATTCCTGGGTTTTGTGATGAGTTGTTTTCCGGCGAGGACTACGGTGTCAGCTGCGATTACAATGCCACTCTCGTATCTATCTGCTACATCTCGGCATTTTTCCAGGGCGTTTTCTATAACAAAGCGGCTTAAATTTTCCTTCGAATATTTTCGTTTTTCCTTTTTGCGGGAAACAGCAACACGAAACTTAAATCCTGCCTGTTTTAAAAGACTCCGTCTTGCCCTCGACCTCGAAGCGAGTATTATGGTTCTTTTTTTGGGCTTTATAGGATTCCTCTTCTCTTTAAGACTTCTTCTATCTTTTGCTTCAAAATAAGCATTTCGAGGCCCTTTACGACATAATCTTCATCGTATAGCTGCGACGCTTCGATCTTGGCCTCCTCGTCTTCCCTTGCGCTGAACATAATAACCGGAATTTTCGCGGTTACGCTGTCTTTTTTCAGCATTCTTAAGACCTCGAAACCGTCCACTTTGGGCATAGTTATGTCGAGAAGGATCAGGTCAGGCCTTACCTTCCTGGCCAAAGCAAAACCTTTTTTGCCATCCTGAACCGTTTCGACATCGTAATTGCCCATCACCTCAAGGCTCTTTTTTACGGTCCACAAAATATCCTCTTCGTCGTCGATCATCAGCACACTTATTCTACGCATTTTCATCCTCCCTTAATAATTTATACCGGAATCGCAAAAATAAATTTGGAACCCTTCCCAAGCTCGCTCTCAACCCATATCCTGCCGCCGTGTAACTCCACCAGCTCTTTCGATATGTGAAGCCCGAGGCCGGTTCCTTTTATGTCCGTTTTCGTAGGCCGGTCTCCGACCTGTTGATATTGGCCGAATAGTTTCGGTATGTCCTCCCCGGCAATCCCGGGGCCGGTATCTTCTATGGTTACTACGAGCTCTTTTCTTTCTTCCGAGGCCTCCAGGGTTGCGCCGATCGTGATGGTTCCGTCCTTCGGTGTAAATTTTATGCTGTTACTTATCAAATTACTCAAGACCTGCGTGATCCTGTCGGGATCGAATTTTACTTCCGGTATGTTTTTGTCTGCTTTGTTTAGAATTTTTATGCTTCTCGACTGCGCCCAGTTTTCAAAGGTCTCACAGGTCTCGGCTATTACCTTTTCTATGGAGGAAGGCTCAAGTTTTAACTGGACTTTTTTCGCCTCAAGTTTTGAGAAATCGAGTATATCGTCCACCAGAAGACGGAGCCTCTTCAGGTTTCGGTCCGCCACCCGGACGATCTTCTCCTGCTCTGCGTTCAGCTTCCCTGTATGCTTGTCTGTCATTAGGGCTATGGAATTTCTGATCGCAACAAGCGGCATGCGTAGTTCATGGGATACGCTTGAGAAAAATTTCGCCTTAAGCTCATCAAGCTCTTTCTGCTTCGTAACGTCAGTAAGAACGGAGACCATGCCGATAGTCTGTCCCTTATCATCCTCAATAACGGCGCTTGAGGATTTTATGGTTTTCTCTACATCATCGCTCTTGACGTTCATTTCCAATTCTTTGCCGCCGGCGTCGTCTTTTTTCCTGACAAGAGACAAGAGCTGTTCTTTCTTAAGGGATTTGGATATGGGTTTTCCGACCTCCTCCTTGAGATTAACTCCCAGAAGCCTCTCTGCAGCCGGATTAAGCATCATAATCTCGCCTTTGTCATTTAGCACGACAAGTCCCTCTGCAATACTTCTCATTACGGATTCTGTCTGTTTTTTGTAGTTAAGCGTATTTTTATATTTCCTGTCGACATCGCTATATTCGAGGTTCTTTTCCCTTATTGTCGCCTGGTATTTTTCGTCCATTTCTTTCGCGACGGTGGCTACGCGCTTTGTTACCTCTTTATCGAGCACTTTTTTCATAGCGCGCATGGCAATTTTGCGCTCAGTCCCCGGCAAAAAAGAATCGCCGAGCTCTTTTTCAATGGACCGATCCAGATCTTCCGCGACATACGGCATTGCCTCACTCGCTGTCGGGACGGGTTTTAGCGAACTCAGGTATCCTATGAATCTCGTAAGAATAGCAATTGTAAGGCCTACCGCTACTGTAACACCGATAATGCTGAAAACCAGATTCACACTACCTCCCGCATTTTTCCTGCATTTAACATACAACACCACCTCTTACCGTTAGATATAATATCATATTATGCAGGGAACGACAAGACTCACCGTTTGAACTCGCTTAATTTAAACCACCAGTCATTCAGCTTTGCGCTCTTTGCCAGGCGCCATAGCCTGCGCGCGCTCTTGGTCTTAAGAAACTGCGGGGCTTTTTTCATGAATTTGGACGCCTCGGTAAAACCGTATTCGCGGTATTCTTTTGCCTGAATCAGGCATTCCAGAATATCCGCATCTCTCGCAATAATGCCTTCTCGGGTATTTTGCTTTTTGTATTCTTTGCGCATATCCGCGAGTTCGCTTTTTATCTCCCGCGGTAAAGAAGCAATTTGTTCACAAAAAGATTTATCCTCCGCCCCCACTACGTCAATGTAGCGGCCTGCCATTTTGTGAAGGTCGGTAATACGCGCTTCATGAATGTCGTTAAAAATTGTCATGAGAAGCGCTTTGTACGGCGGGACCTTCTCCATGCGCGCCAATACGTATCCTATGACGGCGCACCGGAAACTATGATCCGCTACGGATTCGGCATTTTCTATTCCGAGAACGCTCCAGCCGGAACGCGTAACCCGTTTCAATAGCCCCGCCTCGGAAATGAAATTTAGCGCCGCCTTATGTGAATTCCCGGATGCTTCACTTTTCATCTGAGAGGCCCCCTCTCTTTGGATATTTCATGGCAAAGAATAGCGCAGGCAGTATTTACGTTGAGTGAAAGCCTGGCCCCATTCATAGGTATGTGAACGCGCATGTCCAACTGTTTCTGCAATCCATGCCTTACGCCCTTTCCTTCTGACCCAAGGACAAGCCCGAGCGGGAAGGGAAGCGAAACTTTGTCTATGTCCTTGGCGTCGGCTACGAGCGCCCCGGCAATCCAATACCCCTTCTTTTTGGCTGCAATGATTGCGTTTGAAAGGTTGGGCACCATCGACACCGGAACATAATTTTCTCCGCCGGAGGCAACATGCAAAACGGCCTCTGTAACAGAGCAGGCTTCGAATTTTGGGATAACGGCGCAAAATCCGCCGAAACACGCGAGAATACGTATGATAACACCGAGATTCTGGGGGTCGTTTATTCTGTCCAGAAAAACAAACGTAGTATTTTTACTTGGGCTACGGCCGAGAAGCTCCTTAAAAGGCGTGTATTTGAATTCATCCACACGGGCGACTATGCCCTGGAGGTCTTTGGCGTTCTTGATTTTTGCAATGTCCCGGGGGCCCACGCGCTCTATGGGAACATTTTTCTCGCGTATAAGTTTTTCGATGTGAGGCACCCGAAAGCTCTCCTGCAAAAACACCTTTTCTATGCTCGCAGGATTCACCATGAGCCTTTCGCAAATCGAATTTCTACCGTATAAAACCATTAAGTCCCCACTTGGCCAGCGCCATGAAAAGCAGGCCAAAAATAAAGGTAACTAAAGCTATATTTGCCCTTTTCGGGTTTTTTTGGCGATGAAGTTCGGGTATAAGGTCGGATGCCGCTATGTATATGAAGCCGCCTGCGGTGAAAGAGATCAGGAATATGGAAACATTCCCGGCAATGTTTGAAAGGGCGTATCCCGTTATCGCTCCAAGTATCGCAGCAAGGCTGCATAAAAAATTAAATAAAAGCGCCTTCGATCGCGTAAACCCACCGTAAAGAAGAATCGCAAAATCTCCCATCTCCTGCGGAACCTCGTGCAATATAACTGCAACAGTAGCAACGACACCCAGCCTGAAATCCGTCACAAAACTGGCTGCTATGATCAGGCCATCCGCAAAATTATGGACGCCGTCACCGATCAGGTTAAGATAAGTAAAGGCGTGTATGTCACATGCGCCCTCGTGACAGTGTCTCCAGTGGAAATACCGTTCCATCACGAAAAATAGCGTAAACCCGATAAGCGCATAAAGAAAAACCTGTTCGCTCTTTGCGTGCTCCATCGCTTCAGGCAAAAGGTGTAAAAATGCGCTTCCGATGAGTGTACCCGCCGCGAATCCCACGATTAAAATCAATATCTTGTCGAAAATCTTTTTATTGAACCATATGGTGAGCGCCCCCACCAGGGAAATAACACTTACGAGCACCGTCGCCGATAAAATCCAGATTAGTGTCATCGCTCCTCCCGGGATAATGTCGCCGCCACGATCGCTGCCCCTTTACAAGATGCGTCTTTTGTAAGTTTCAATGTGATGTTGGCCGCTCGTTCTCCGAAAATTTCCTTAAGCGTTAGTTTTACCAGTTTCGAAAATCCGGGATGTTTCTCATACACCGAGCCATCAATTGCAATTGTGTGTTTTTTCGCAAGGGCCGGGTCCATTTTTGTTACAACCGAGGCGATCGCAGCCGCCGCAAGGCGCGCGGCGCGCACGGATACCATAGCGCAAATTTTCTTTACCATTTTTCTTTCCGACAGTCCCAGATCCTGGACTCCAAATCTTCGGAGAACTCTGTTTACGCCGGGAAGGTTTTTCTGCGTATCGCTCTCAATCTCTGATATGTACTCCGCTTTAAAATCCTTCGGTTTTATACAATTCCAAAAATCCGCAAGGATAAGTCCGGCAAGGTTTCCGATATAGAGACCCGAAACCATCTTTTCAAGGAACTGCCTCCCCGGGTTTTCTGAAGCCCTGTCAAGCGCTCTGTCAAAACGCGTGCGCTTAAATCCATTAAAATTACCCCATTCGATATTTACGATCATTTCTCCGGAAGAAATCCCGGAAGTTTGCAATTTTTCGATATTAGAAATCTTTTCGTAATAGCAGGCGTTGGTACCGGTGCCAAGAATCACGCCAACATCCGAACAAGGATCCTCGTAGCTTTTCGCAACAAGGGTGCTTACGGTGTCGTTCGTAATTGCAATTGCACTCGTACGGGGAATGTATTTCTCGAGCGACCTATTGAGTAGCCGGACAACGTTTTTCCCTTTTACGCCACGAGCGCTGAATCCCTTGGTCCACCCGACCAATATGCCTTCGCTTATTCTTTTTTTTCTTACCGGAAAAGAAAATGTAAATCCTATATTATGCTTTTCTTTTAAATTTATTTTATGCCGCGCCATAAAATCTCTGGTGCAGCTCGCGATGAAGTCAAAAAGCGCTTTGCCCGTATTCGTAATGTGTTTTTTTTCTAAAACGAATTTATCCGACACATAGGATCCCATTTTCCTTCTGCCTTTCAGCCGGGCTGCTGCTATGCGCAAATTTGTTCCGCCGAGATCAATCGCCAGAAAATTTCCCCTCTCCGTACCTTTTGGCCTTCCGGCGTAAGTAGGAAGCATCGCGAGCGAGCTACTCAAGCCTCGAAGCCCTCTCTCCATTTCGGAATGAAAGTCACGCATAAATTTCTTTATTTCCCCGCGGGAAATATGAAAAGTGTGTTCAATATCATTTAGCTTATCTGACATTTCACTCTGTCATGCTCTTGCCCGGCTCGTAAAGAGGCACTTTGCACTTTTTGTGTTCCGAATTTTGCATTAACGTCTTCACTTTTGCCAGTATTTTATTGTCTATATTTTCGGTTTTTCCGGCTTCGATATCGATAATAGCCCGATCGAGCTCATCGTAGGTAATGCCCATTTCCCCCTCATCCGTCTGTCCTTCCCATAATCCCGCAGAAGGCGCACGGTTTATTACTTCGCGCGGTACACCCAGCTCAGCCGCCAGCTTTTTCACATCTTTTTTTAGCAAATTCCCGAGCGGCAAAATATCAACGCCGCCGTCACCGTATTTCGTAAAATATCCGACCGTAAGTTCGCTTTTATTGCCTGTCCCTGCTACCAGATAGTCCAGCGTATTCGCAAAATAATAAAGCATCGCCATCCGCAGGCGCGGTTTAACGTTAGCGCGGGCAAGTTTATTCGCCTCGGGAAAGGCCCCGGTCAGCTCGTCAAATAAGCTATCAAGCACCACTTCCCTTGTGTTAATATCAAACGCCTTCGCCACCTCCTGCGCAAGCCGAACGTCTTCCGCGTGGCCCCTGCAGGGAAGTATGAGCCCGAGCACCCTATCATTCAGCGCAAGCTTTGAAAGCGCAGCCACCACCGCCGAATCCACGCCCCCGCTTAAACCCAGCACAATTCCTTTTTTGCCGGCAGATTTTACCTGCCCTCCTATCCAAGCCGCCAATTCCTTAGAAAGTGTCATATCACTCCTCCAAAAAAACTTCTCAGCGTATCACTTTTCCTTTTATAGGGTAAGATTATACTCTACAAGCTACATATTTTAAAGCTAAAAGGGACGATTAAAGACCGGCGTTAGCTAATACTACCATTCAAACAATCGTTCGTTTATTTGTTAAGCAGCCATCAATAGGAGAAAGGGCGTATTTGTAAGGGGAGGGTTATTCGGTATATTCATAACCTCTGGGATGAACATTATTTGGCATTAGCACGACCGGCGGGATTACTTAAACTGTTCCCTTACTTTGGGGCGGGAACCTAACGCTTATTTTCTTAATTTTCCAAGAAAGAACGTATATTTATCTCCTCTTGGATTTGCAGGAGTTACGTTTAGGTCCGCTATGTAAAAATCCAAAATGGTGTATTCTCCTTTTGATAATTCTGTTTTGAGTGCTGTTTTGTTTGCTTCGTCATCTCTTTCGCAATATGACATTTCTTCAACGGCATAGATAAGGTTGATGAACTTTTATAGAACTAATATGAGCGGAATACGCGCTATAGATAGCGGCTGTGCCCATAATTACACTGATAACTGCTGACAAACTTAATTTCGGCATATAAGACCTCTTTTTTACGTTATGATTGTACTATAGGTACGGGGTTCAGAAGGGGCAAGGAATAATCCCTGCCTCTCTAATGTAAAAATAAAAGCTACTGCTCTATATTTGTAATTAGGATAGGACCATAATAAGCGGAATTGTTGCCAGAATCAAAATCTGATAATGGCGGCGGCCCCAATACATCAGCGTGAACATCAAGACCTGCACCCTCATCGAATGCTAAACGAATCCTATCTATCCTTTTCCCAGCCCATTCAGAAAGTGCATAAGTGCCCTGTGTTTCAAGTGTTGCAAATGTAAAGCCACCATATATATCTTCAAATGTCACAACTAACTGTCCGTTTTCACTACCTGTCCATGTTATCTCGGTGTTTTCGGTTACTTTATTATAATATGGAAAATCGTGAGAGAGATACGCCTTCTTATAGTTTCCAAAACCTATAACTACAAAAGATGCACTATTCCATACATTCTGGATAGTTTCTGTGTAAGCTTCACCTTCTACATTCCAACTAACATCACCAGAAATTGCTACAGTAAAATCGTATTTAGCATAACTATTAGCATCCGGACTATTGCTGGCATAAGCGTCTGCTCTCACAGCTACAAGCCACTCGTGACCACTATCGCCAATATATGTATCGGAATACTGAACTGTATCCAGTCCGTCGGTTGACCAAGTTTTAGAACCACTGAGAGTAAACGGAGTACCTTGCCAGGTTTCTTCCCAGGTAACAAGAACATATTTCACAACAAATGACCATGTCTTTTCTTCTGCAACAAGTGCGATTGCGTCTTTTGCATTTATTGTCACGGTATGTTCACCACCCTCCAAATCGATTGAAGGTGTGTAACTAATAGTTATATCCGAGCCACCAGCTTGAGGAGTAATTGTGGGGGTAATTTCCGATCCGTCTAAAGTCATAACGATGGTTGATAAGTTAATGTCGATATTGCTTGGCGAATAAATTTTTGCCTGAATCGTAGGTTTTTTGTTTTCAATTTCTCCTGTCGGGGTTTCATCAGTTATGATAGGTATTTCCGCTAAGACTAAATCATCTCCACCAGCTAATAAGAATCGTGCATGAGGAGACTGGGGATCTCTTTTTTTCCCTAATGCAGTATATGCGTTCCCTGTAGTCATTCTATCTTCTAATAAATAATCAAATAATCTTGTTCCTATGCTGTATGCGAAAGGTGTATTAACAGTATCATTATATCCAAAATATGTATATACACCTTTATTAAGAAATGCGTTTGCCATTGTTCTATTTTCCATACTGGAGCATGCTGCGATGTAAATCAAGCTTTTCGGGTATTTGCCGCCATAATGCTCAATAAATGAAGGGGTTATTGCATAGTTTCCATTTACAATATATTCACGGATACGACCAGCCCTTAAACCAAACTCATGTTGTTTTCTATTTTCAGGTGTAGCTTCTTCTCCTGTAAAAATTAGAACTTGGTCTTCGTCATCTATAGCTCCGTGAGATGCTATGCTTACAACTGCATACTGATGCAGGGTTTTCATAAGGTCTACGGTTACGGCAGAATGTTTTATAGTCGAAACCGGACTCCATAATTGAGATAGCTTTTCCGCAATATAATCCGATTCATCCCCGCCATCAGACGTAAATTCATCAAAGAAAGGAGCTAAAACTATGGCATTAACAGTTTCTGGTATAGCGGGTGGTTTTGTAGGCGAATCTTTCGGAGGTTTTCCCTTTCCTCCTTTGCCCCTTGTGCCTATAGGGTGTGTTGTTATACCCCCTTCTAATCCACTTGTAAATAAAATCCATATTGTGTAATTATCGCTTGAGATGCTTGCATCTTCTACTCCGTATTGTATTTTTAACCAGTCGATGGTTAGTTGTCGTGCTACATCATCGCTGTATTGCTCTTTCAATCTTTCAAATTTTTGTATAGCTCCTTCTTCTACTTCGAGAGTTGTTCCAAAATCATCTTCGCTTATTGGTATTACTGCATCGATTGCAAAGATATATGAAGAGATTGTTGTGGGGGTAGTTATGTAGCCTGCAAATATGCGGAATTTTATTTCTGTTGTTTCGGGCTCATTAAAATTTGCTTCCAATGTATAGATGTCATCACCAGCTATAAGATCGCCACCTAAGCCGTCGTCATGTAGATACCCCAGTAATTCTATTGGCTGGTTAAACTCATCTAGTCTTTCCAGAGTTATTTCATTTCCTATAAGATCTGGATCGGATTTAATCTCTGCAGTTATAGCAACTGTGCTTAG
>JAMXCZ010000036.1 GCA_024542975.1 Candidatus Omnitrophota bacterium
CAGCGCGACAACGTCTTTATATCTGCTCCGGGATAGTAGAAGTTTAGGATTTGTTTATAGCGGAAGTATCTTTTGCCCATGCCGAACGCGCCCCACTGGCACATGCCTACGCCGTGGCCCCAGCCTTTGCCCGTGAACAGTACACCCTTCCGCGTGATTCTTATTCTGAAATTTGTGCTTCTTACCATATTCGGCCCAAGCGCAAGGCGGAAC
Organism: Candidatus Omnitrophota bacterium; assembly: GCA_024542975.1. Classification (GTDB taxonomy): domain Bacteria; phylum Omnitrophota; class Gorgyraeia; order JABMRN01; family RBG-13-46-9; genus JAMXCZ01. The sequence continues at coordinate 214 of JAMXCZ010000036.1, forward strand.
TTATAGCCTTTTATGCTCTTCACGCCTTCCTTATCCCGTATCTTGATCGTCTCGAGCCGGCCCGAACGGTCGCGCCTGCCTTCAACTATAAAATTTATGCCCTTAACTTTGATCCCGTAGTTATTGAGGCGCTCTTCCATCTGCTTATACGAGAATATTGCCTTCCAGTGCATACCTTTGGCGCCACCGCAATAGGGGTCACGCCTGCCTCTTAGAGGTTTCAGGTTTACCTCGAAAACGTGCTTTGCGTTCTCGGTATGGCCGGCGCATATGGAGTGGTAATAGGCCGGGAGAAACTCGCCGTTCTGCGTGAGCACCATTCCCTTTGTCGCATTTACAGCCCTTGTGGTGTTGCGGCTTTCTTTTGACCTCCCGCCGTAGACCTGCGAATATATGTCGCTTGTGACATCGAAATCTTTTTCGCCAGAGATCCCTATCCTATACTGCGCAAATGTCCTTGCGGCTATCGCCTGCGCTTTTAATGTTTCCATAGGCCAATAATACGGAACCTCGCGATTCAGGACACCGTAAAGATATTGTTCGAGGCCCAGGTGGTTTACGACCAAAAGCTTCATCTCCTTGGTCCTTATTATATCAATGATACCCCGGAATCTTTTCTTCCCCAGGTAGATGGACGAATCCTTTCTTGGTATGATCCTGATCCCATAAACCTTAAATTCTTTGCCCCCCAGCCTGATCCCGCTATTAAGTGGCGTAACATATGCTCCCCTTATACGCCTTCCTTTGTCGAGCTCAAGGCCCGAGTTTAACGCTAAGATCCTATACGCGCTTTTGACCTTAAGCAATATTTCATCTTTGTCCTTTTCTACGCACACTCTTATAATGCTTGAATTGTCCTGCGAGCGGCCGTATTCCGAAAGGAATAGGGATATTAGTATTGCAGAGGTCAACAGAAAAAATGCTGTTTTCTTCATTTTTTACGCTTTCTCGCCTCTTCCCGCTCTACTATCGAAAAGACACAACCACAATACTTCTGGCAATATATCCCCTTTTCCCTGGCAATGTTATGCGCGCGCCGGAAGCCCGTCCTAAAATCCTTATAATAAAAACGCACGCCCGTCGAGCGCGAAAGATCCTCGCAAATACCCCTAAGAGCGCCGTGGTCCTGATATGGGCTTCCCAAAAGCGTCGTAGTAAAGAAATCGAAACCGTTATTTTGCGCAAAATCTACCGACTTCGCCACGCGCATTTCCCAACACGCGCTACAGCGTGGGGGCACGCTTGGTGACACCCCGCTTGGAGACACTCCACTTTTTGGAGACACCCCGTTTCTTCTTGGTGTCTCCATTTGGAGTGTCTCCATAAAATCAGCGGGTTCGTAGGTCAAAAAAATAAACTCCAGGCCTTCGGATTTGAAATATTTCCGTGCCACTTCCATTCTTTTAAGGTATTCCGGCCGGGGATGGATGTTGGAATTGTAAAAAAACCCCGTTACGCTGAGGTCGTCTTTTTTTGCTTCGTTTATGACACATATCGCACAAGGGGCGCAGCAGGTATGCACTAATAATTTCAAAACAGTTCTTTCTGCGATTCCTTTTTAAGCCCCAGATGCTTGTATGCCAACCCTGTCAGCTGCCTGCCACGAGGCGTCCTCCTGAGCAGCCCCATTTTAAGAAGAAACGGTTCAACAACATCAACTATCGTATCGGGCTCTTCGTTCATAGTGGAGGCCAGGGCTTCTATGCCTACCGGCCCGCCGTTATACGAGGTGTGGATTGACTGAATCACCTTCCTATCCATGAAATCAAGGCCAAGTTCGTCCACCCCGTGGTTTTCGAGGGCAGCCTGCGTCGCCTTCCTGGTTATCCTGCCGTCCGACTTTACTTCCGACCAATCGCGAACGCGCCTTAAGAGCCGGTTTACAACCCGCGGGGTGCCGCGGGACCGCCCGGCAATTTCTTCGGCGCCTTCTTTGTCTATCACAATACCCAGGATCCCAGCGGATCTCGTAACAATTTTTACAAGGTCTTCTTTTTCGTAAAAGTCAAAATGATAAAACATGCCGAATCTCCCCCGGAGCGGCGCGCTCAAAAGCCCCGCGCGCGTCGTAGCGCCTACGAGCGTGAATCGCTTCAGGTTGAATTTTATTGTCTTGGCGTAAGGCCCCTTGTCTATTATGAAATCTATCTGAAAATTCTCCATCGCCGGATAAAGAAATTCCTCGACAACCTTAGCGAGCCGGTGGATTTCGTCGATAAACAGGATATCGCCCTCGGAGAGATTTGTAAGAATTCCTATGAGGTCTCCGGCGCGCTCAATTGCGGGGCCGCTTGTCGCGGTGATCGAGACATTCATCTCGTTTGCTATGACATGCGCCAGGCTCGTCTTGCCTAGGCCCGGAGGCCCGGAAAGAAGGATGTGTTCAAGCGGCTCATTACGTTTTTTTGTGGCTTCAAGCGATATTTTGAGGTTTTCTATCAGTTTTTTTTGGCCTATAAAATTTTTTATCCTGTCCGGCCGAAGAGACATATTCAGTATGACATCTTCCTCGGATTCTTTTTCGCAGAGGATTTTTTCCCGCTTGCCGTCTTTTTTATTATTTTTTTTCATTTTGCCTTGCCTTGTATACTTCGTTTAGAAGTTCTTCGCCGGAGGCGATGTCCGGGCTCCTCCGGAGCGCTTTCTCTATCATCTCTTGCGCCTCTTTTCTTCTGTACTGAAGCTGCAGAAGCACGGAAAGCGCTTCCTCCTTTACACCCTCTTCGGCTTTCGGCTCGCCCTTCGCAAAACGATCCTGGATCAGCCCGAATTTTCCGACCTTTCCCTGGAGCTTGGCTATAATCTCTTTTGCCCTCTGCTCACCGATTCCGGGCAGTTTTTTTAAAAATGTGAGGTCCGCCGCATCGATGGCGTCCGCTATTTCGGAAATAGGGAGAGCCAGAGCCCTGCACGCCGCCTTCGGGCCTACGCCGGATACGGTTATGAATTTCTCGAAAAATTCCTTTTCTATATCGCTCAAAAAACCTATGAGGACAGGAATACTCTTGGAAGGGTCCGTCTGAAAATAGTGGTAGGTGACAAAGTTAATTTCCTGTCCGTCTGCGACGTTTTTTTCGAGGCCTCTCATGGCCGCCTCGGGCACAAGAACCTCGTAGCAAATGCCACCCGCCACCTCGACCAGTACCTTCCCGGACTTCCTCGATTTAATCTTGCCCTGTATACTCGATATCATCTTATCTCTCGCTCTCCCTGTTTAACTCTACATTTACGTATGTCAAGGCGCAGGCGAGGGCGTCACTTACGTCCATGGGCTCGGGGCGCTTTTTAAGCGCCAGAAGTTCCTGAACCATACCCGCAACCTGCGGCTTTGAAGCATGGCCGTTTCCCGCAATGGATTTCTTTATTCTGGTTGAAGGGTAACTCACCAGTTTTACACCGGAGACGCCGGCAGCGAGGCACACGACGCCCCTCGCATGCCCCATAAGGATCGATGTCACCGGGTGTTTGTAATGCGAATAAAGTTTCTCAAGAACGATTACTTGAGGCTCGTATTCTTTTACGATATCCAGCAAATTCTTGTATATTTTTTCGAGCCTTTTCGAGATATTGGCCCGGCTTTCCGTTCGTATGATCCCGGCTTCCTTCAGTTTTACTTTCTGTTTTTTGTGGGCAACGATTATACCGTAGCCGGTCGCTATTAATCCGGGATCGATACCGAGCACTATCATTCCATCGCTTTCAGAATGTCGTCCGGTATATCGAAATTGGCGCAGACATTCTGCACGTCATCCTGTTCTTCGAGTTCGCTTACGAGCGAAAGCACTTTTTTAGCATTCTCGCCTGTAACCTTAAGAGTGCTTTTGGGAACGCTTGTAATGTCGGCCGTATCTATTTTCACCTTATGCTCTTCGAGGGCCTTTTTTACTTTATCAAAGTCACTCGCCCCGGTAGTAACGGCATATGTAGTATCTTCCATCTTCATGTCCTCGGCGCCCGCGTCAAGCGCTATCGACATAAGCTTGTCTTCTTCGATATCTTTTCTGTTAATAACTATGTAGCCTTTTTTCTCGAAGATCCAGGCAACGGAACCATGGCCGGCCATATTGCCGCCTCTTTTTGAGAAAATATTCCGTATATCGCTCGTGGCCCTGTTCTTATTGTCCGTAAGAACCTCTACCATGATCGCTACACCGCCCGGGCCGTAGCCCTCATAAGTAATCTCTTCGTAGCTTACGCCTTCAAGCTCGCCGGTGCCTTTTTTTATCCCGCGGTCTATGTTTCCCTGCGGCATATTGCCGTCTTTTGCCCTCTGTATGGCCAGTCTGAGGCGCGGATTGGTATCCGAATTGCCGCCTCCCGCCTTCGCAGCAACGGTTATTTCCCGTATTAGTTTTGTAAATACTTTGCCCCTCTTTGCATCTGCCGCGCCTTTTTTATGTTTTATGGATGCCCATTTGGAATGCCCGCTCATAGTTTAAGCCTTTGCCTCCTCTTTCGCTTTTTTGAATTTTTCTACAATTATTTGGGCCACATTCGAGGGAACTGCTTCATAATACAAAAACCGCATCGTATAACTCCCTCTTCCGCCGGTAAGCGATTTCAATTCGTTTGCCCATTTATACATTTCCTCAAGAGGAACCTTTGCTTTTATAACCTGGATGCCTACGCCCGGTTCCATGCCCATAATCCTTCCTCTCCTGGAATTGAGGCTCCCCGTAATGTCACCCATAAATTCATCGGGAATAGTAACGTCTACTTCCATTATAGGCTCAAGGAGCACCGGTTTTGCCCGGAGAATGGCTTCTTTGAAACCGTGTTTTGCCGCTATTTGAAATGCTATATCCTTTGAATCCACCGGATGGGTTTTTCCGTCGTAGACAACAGCCCTTACATCAATAAGCGGAAAACCGGCGAGCGCGCCGTCCCCCATCGCAGACTTTATACCTTTTTCACAACTCACAATAAACGGGCCCGGAATCGCGCCTCCCACGATCTCATCCACAAACTCAAAACCCGTCCCGCGCGGAAGCGACTCCACGCGCAGCCAGATCTCGGCAAATTGCCCGGCGCCGCCGGATTGTTTCTTGTGCTTGTAATGCGCCTCGCCCTTGCCCATGATAGTTTCTTTGTATGCAACTTTGGGCGTCCCCATGTCTACTTGAACGCCAAAACGGGTTTGAAGGCGCTTGATCATGATCTTGATATGGAGGTCCCCCATGCCTGAAGCTACAAGTTCCTTCGTTTGCGGATCGCGGACTGTTTTAAAAGTCGGGTCTTCAACGGTGAGTTTGTGCAAAGCCGATGAGATCTTGTCCTCATCAGAGCGCGTCCTGGGTTTGATGGAAAACGATATCGCGGGTTCCGGAATCGCCAGCGCTTTGAACACCACGGGATTTTTGTCCGTAACGATAGAGTCCCCGGTATTTGTGTTTTTCAGTTTAGCCACGCAGGCAATGTCGCCTGCCCGAACCTCAGTGATAAGTATTTCTGCCTTGCCCTGAAGCTTAAAAAGCTGCCCCATTTTTTCCTGACCCTTAGCGGAGGAATTGTAGAGCGAAGAACCGGATGAAATTTTTCCCGAAAAAACCCTGAAAACAGATATCTGCCCCACGTATGGGTCTGATATAGTTTTAAAAACCTGGGCAGCCGGAGAATCGCCCTCATCGGGGCTTACTGAGATTGCCTCGTTTGTTTTGCTATCAGTAGCTTCGCGCGGCGGCGCATCGGACGGGGAAGGCAGGTAATTTATTATGTAATCAAGAAGCTCTTTTACGCCTTCACCCGAAATTGCCGAACCCGTCAGAACGGGAATTACCTTGCCCTCGAGCACCGCCTTTTTAAGCGTGCTTTTGAGCTCTCCCGCCTCAAGTTCGCCCTTATCGAGATACTTCTCCAGTACTTCATCGTCACTTTCGGCTATGTTTTCAACGAGCGATTCCGCAAGGGCAAGAGCCGCGGCTTTGTCGTCACCAGGAAGATCGTCCAGTTTATCCTTTGTGATCAAATTTGCAACGCCTTTAAAAGAAGATTCGCTCCCTATCGGGTAAGTAAGCACCGCGCACTTCTTGCCCAATTTATCCTGAAGGGCGCTTGTGCATTTTGCGAAATCAGCGTGCTCTTTATCTATTCTGCTTATGAAAATAATTGCGGGCATATTCTTCTCTGCAATAAGTTTAAGGGCTCTACTCGTACCTATTTCAACACCGCCTATCGCGTTTACAACTACTAAAGCGCCATCCACCGCGCTCATTCCGCATATTACTTCGCCTATAAAATCACCGTAGCCGGGCGCGTCGATTATATTGACCTTTACGCCATCTTTGATGAGGTGTAGAAACGAGGAATTGATCGATATTTTTCTTTCTTTTTCGTCACTGTTATAGTCCGATACCGTTGTGCCCTGGTCAACGCTGCCTGGTTTGGGTATAACGCCGGATGCCGCAAGCAACGCCTCCGAAAGCTGAGTTTTCCCCGCATGGGAATGGCCGAGTAGAATAATATTTCGTATAGGAATCCTCTCTTCCGCCATCAGGCCTCCATCTGTATATAATAATGCTATTATATTATATAAGAAGGAAATTTTTGTCAAGACATAAAAAATGGCGGGGTGTAATATTTGAAGAGTTACGTCACGCTCCTCCGGCCCGGCAGGCAGGGAAGCCCACCTGTCGGTAGGGAGGCTTCTCTGCAAGACCGGAGCGCACGTTCGCTGCGCACCCCGGTAAGGGTAGGCTTTGGGGTGCGTAAGCTGGATGTAACGCGGCATCCAGAGTATTACATAAAAGATGGCGGGGTGAATTCCCCGCCATGCCAAGCGATTTGGGTAGTGCCAAGCCTTTGTATACTACTATTTAGTTTACCATATGTGCGCCGGATAATGGTAATGGGCGTATAAGAGTAATGTAAAACTTATGTAACAAACTTGTAGCCGGCGCTGCGCACGCTTAATATATATTTGGGGCTGGACGGCTTATCTTCTATCTTTTTCCTTATGCGCGCGACAAAATTGTCTACGGTTCTCGTAGTGGGAAAGGCCTTATAGCCCCAAACAACGTCCAGAAGGTCGTTTCTGGTGATAACCTCGCCTTTGCGTTTTATCATATATGCCAGGATGTCAAATTCCTTCTTTGAAAAGGAAAGCCGCTTTTTACCTCTGTAGGCTTCCATCTTGATAAAATCCAACCTGATATCGCCGAATTCATAGGAGGAGATCTTTTTCTCCTTGGCCTTTTGATGCACCTTGACTCTCCTTAGGACTGCGTTTATACGGGCCAACAATTCGTTCACACTAAAAGGCTTTGTAACGTAGTCATCCGCCCCCAGCGCCAACCCCAGGATCTTGTCCGCTTCTTTGCTCTTCGCCGTAAGCATTATTATAGGAAGGGTAATTTTTTTTGCCTTTATCTCCATGCAGATGTCAAACCCACTCATTCCCGGAAGCATTACATCGAGGAGCACCAGATCCACCTCCTCGGTGAGGGCCTTCTCGAGGCCCTCCTTGCCTTTGGATGCGGCGATAACGCCATACCCTTCGCCCACAAGGTTATCTTTCAAACCCCGCAAAATAGAAACTTCATCCTCTATTATCAATATTTTCTGCGGCATCGCCTCCTCCTTCTCGACTGATCTTTAAGGTAATCGTGAACCTGCTTCCTTTTCCGAGTTTGCTTTCGACTGAAATCTTGCCACCGTGAGCGGTGACAACACCTTTCGAAAATGCAAGGCCCAACCCACTGCCTTTCTTCCCTTTCCCATCGGCTCTTTTGGCCCGGTAGAATTTATCAAATATCTTTTTAAGGTCGTCTGAGGCTATACCCGGGCCTTTATCTATTACCTCTATAAACGCCTTTCCGCCGGATTCGTTTACCGTTATGGTTATATCTTTTTTTTCTCCGGAATATTTATACGCATTATCAATGAGGTTCAGGATAACCTGCAAAACCGCGTCACGGTCTATTTTAGCAAATATCGAATCTTTTTTCGCATCAAGCCGTACCTCGAGCTTTTCGTCCTGCACTTCGCTTTTGTAGATTTCGGCCGCATCCCGCGCGAGGCGAACTATGTCCGTATTTTTGAACTCAAAGATCTCCCCGCCTTTTTCAAGGCGCGAAAAATTCAATACTTTGTTTATAAAACCGGTAAGGCGGTCCGATTCTTTTATGATCATGCCGTAATATTCTTGCTTCTCTTTTTCCTCTTTTATTCCGCGGCGCTTAAGCGTCTCGGCAAATATCTTAATAGCTGCGATCGGGGTTTTTAATTCGTGCGACACACTCGATATAAAATCCTCTTTCATCCGGTTTATTTCTATCCGATTTACGATGTTTGAAATCATAAAGGATAGCCCCACGACAAAAATAAAAAGCGCCCCTGTATAAATAAGGAGGGTGCCCGTTACCTTTAACCTTTTTCTTTTTATAAACGCGCCCGACATCTTCTTCCGGCGATTTTCGTTCTTTTCCGGGTCATAGATCAGGTCCTCTGCGGTATTTCCCCTCGGGCCAAGGATCCTGAAATAAAATCCCCACGCCCCCCACGTATCAGAAACCTTAACCAGCACCTTATTCCATCCTCTTTTTAAACTTACGCTTACCCGGTCTTCGTCAGCTTCGGCAGACCGCTCGAGGTTTTTCTTTAATACCACTTTGTCGTTGACCCAGATACAAATGCCCTTATCGCTTCCGGTCAGGAGCTCTACCTTCTTATTATTTGGAGAATAGACATACGTAAGCGCGAAGGCAACCGCATAGTCATTGGGCGTAATCAACCTGTTTAGGTCAACGTATCCCGATGCCTCATAACCGAAGGGCCTCACCCATCGGATGCGGGCGCCATTTTTCCCTTTGTACGTGGCCCTTATGTCTACTTCATTTTCGGGCGGAAAAACCTTCTCAAGGCCATCCTTTTCGATATTGTCAAAAGGCCCGAGCACATACCAGTCCTTTATGAGTTTTCTCTCTTTGGTAAGCCGCACACCTTCGGCGCGTTTTAAGCCATATATGGCCCACGTGCTTGCGGGAAACGTTTCCGCAGCTTTAACATATGTAGCGAGGGCATTTTCAAAATCTCCTTTTTTCTCGTAAGCCTTACCGAGATCTATGTAGGCTTTTGGATTATTACTGTTGAGTTTGAGCGCTTTCTTGAAATGGGAGATCGCTTTATCCGGATCGTTATAACCCTCTAAATATATATTGCCCATGTCCGAAAGATATGACGCATTCTCAGAATCCATATCATAAAGCTTCTCTAAAAGATAGACGGCTTTATCATATTGTCCCATGTTTCTGTAGTTTTCATATAAACCTTTTATATATGCGAAGAATACAACCGGTTTTTTTTCTCTGTCGGATGGCCGGTATTTTTCAAACTCCTTGATTTGTACGGAAAATTTCTCATAAAGACCGGAGAGCCTTTCTTCGGCCTTTTTACCGGCATCTTCCGCCTCCGGATAGTTTATGATTATCTTGAGGTATTCTGCGGTAGCTTCGGTTTCCCGGCCCTCTTTCTCGAGGGCAAGCCCTGCCTCTAAATGCGCCTGCGCAAGCTTAGCCTCTTCGGCCAAGGGGATAGTGCTTTCTGCGGAGAGGCAAAAAGCGGGGCAAAAAAGGGTGAGCGCCAGAATACAGGCAAAACAAAATTTCATATGAAAAGTATATCACATATCGGTGGCAAAGACAATCCGGGCAAAAGTTCCACCTGGCAGGTGGAACTTTTTCTTATGTCCATCATATATCGGGGGACAGAGAAGGGGGTGTTAAACCGCTATATCGAGGGCTTCGTATGACTTGCGCATCTGTTTCATATTGTTCCATATATTATCTAAGCCAAGAGGCATGCCGAGCAGATGCTTTAAGAGGGCAGCTAAGGTATCGATTGTTTTGCCGTCGGCATCGGCAATCGCGCTGATGTCCAGTCCGAATGCCTGTCTCAGGAAGTTTTGAATGTTTCTGAACGCAATTATTTTATGCCTACCTTCATCTGTAATATCGCAAGACGCCATAAGGCGGGATAACATATCGCGCGCACGGATGTCGGGAGAGCGAAGATCGGGATACGCGTCCGCGGCAACGATAACCCTATCTCCATATTCTGTTTTTGCTCTTTCTGCAAGATGTATTTTCAGGCCGCGTATTTCCGGCGCGTATAGCACAATTCGCCCCTCCTCGCCTAAATTATCCAACTTTTCTAACGCGTTATTTATCGCCCTTTTGCAACCTTCCCATGTTGATTCTATATTTTCCCGGGTTCCTCTATCCGTGTGTATCGTAAATCCCTTAAACGGCTGGATTCCCCTTCTTCCCAAGCCCCGTTTCCACAAACTCCTCTCAATCTTATCTGCCTCCGCGGCAAATACGCTTTTGTCCAATTCCCGATGCCCTATTACGCTTATCACAGCCGCATCCCGCATGTTATAGCTTGCGTTTGCGCTTCCAACCGCTTCTATTCTCTTCTTTTGAGCAACTTCTTTCGCCGCCCCAAGACGCACTTTCCTCTTATCCGGCTTTCCGGTACCCGGCCATTTCCTATGCCTAGGCGTCTTGTAAAACTTTGGCGGCATTCCACCCGTACCCATATTTTTTCCTGTGGGCGGCGGGTCTTCTTCTGTTCTTCGTACACCTTGCTGTGGCTCGGGCTGTGTCGCCTCGCCTGCCGGAGCTGCACTTTCCGCGGTTGTTTCCGCTTTTGGTTTTATCCATTTTTTTCCTGTTTTAAAATTGTACCACGCTACCAGCCTTTGACCGTCGTACGCCCAAAATCCCGATTCTTTTGTTTCGCCGTCATAAGGATTTACTGTTAATATTTTACCAACGCGGTGCATGCCGACTGAACAACGGTTGTAGTTCCATATGATTATTCCATTCTTATCCACCGTCCGCTTTACTTCGTATCGTGCTTTTACCCATTTTTCTTCTGTTTCAAAGCTGTGCCACGCTACCAGCCCTTCACCATCATATGCCATAAGTCCAGACCCCTCTGTTTCCCAATCATCATAAGGCATTATCATTAATGTTTCACCTGCACGGTGCTTGCCGACTAAATAAGGGGTGCCCTTATATGTGATTGTTCCGTTCTTAGATACTTTCTTCTGCACTTCCCCGTATTCTACCCTTATCCATCTTTTTTTTCTTTTAAAGTCGTACCACGATACCAGCTTTGTGCCGTCGTATGCCATAAATCCCGATTCTGTTGTTTTTCCGTCATAAGGCCTTACTCTTAATATTTTACCGGCACGGTGCCTGCCGACTAAATAAGGGATGCTATTCCAGCTGATCGTTCCAACCTTAGTTACCGTCCGCTTTACCTCGTATTGTGCTTTTACCCATTTTGCTCCTGTTTTAAAGTTGTACCACGCTACCAACCCTATGCTGTCGTATGCCTTAAATCCCGATTTTTTGTCTACTCCATCGAACGGTTCTACGCTTAGTGTTTGGCCGGCGCGATGCCTGCCGACTGAATAAGGTTTGTCAAGCCAACTGATTGTTCCTCTATCCGACACCCTCCACTCTTCCGCGTATTGTGCAGTTGTTTCCCTTTCTAAAGGAAATCCTGATTCGGCATCTTGTATTTTTTTTATAATTCGTTCACGGGCAACGAGTAATTCTTTTACTCTCATACCCATTCTACGAGCACTTTCTCCTATGCTCCGTTCATCGTCATCCGACAAAAGGTCTTGTTTCATAAATTCAAGTTCTTCCGGAGCTAAAACACTTTTATACATTTCGAGCTGTGCTGCAGCAACATCTGGTGGCTCCATTACTTCGCCTTCCATGCCTTTTTCCCATGTAACTATGTTTCTCCAAGTTTCCACCACGGGATCAGACCTTCTTAGCACCGATAGACGCTCTGAGTCAAGAAGTTCGAGGGACTCAAGGTCGTTATAGACGGTTTTCGGTTTTTCACCGAGTTTTTCCGCGAGTTGAGGCACTGTCCATCGCTTGCCTTCGGGAGGTGATTCCCGGAGTTTGCTTTCGAGTCTTGCGCGCCGTAATTTTCTTAAAGCCCTTTTTTGTTCGGTATCCAGGGGAACGCCCCCCTCTTCTCCAACCCCTTGCCCCGCAGGGTCTTCCGAACGGCCTTTTCCCGCCTCCCCTTCCGTGCCTTTGTCACTCGCCTTCCCCCTGCCGCCTTGCAATTCGCCGAATCCGTCCACCCAAAACCGCTGCTGTCGGCGGCCAGGCCCACCCTTCATAGCCCACATATCGAGCTTTCTCTCGATGGGGCTTACGGCATCCGGGCCTACGCCATCCATCAAGACCGCCGCAGCTACTCGAGTAGGCCTTCTTCCTCCGGGGCCGCGCGGGGGCTCGGTGCGCTTCTTCCCGCCGCCTTTAAGCGGTACTACCATGTCAAATACTATTTTTACTCCATTTTCAACCGGAATTTCGTCTAAAACTTGTTCTGAGGAAAATCCTTTCTCCCAATAATAAGCTCGGGGTTCATCGCTCATCTGATCCACTGCGGTAATCGAAAGATAGTTAGCAAGCTCAGTCAGTTCGTAAAGCCCCTTTCCCGTTCCCTTTACTATACCCAAGGATTTTCCATATTTCACAGCTTCGTGAAGCGGCGCATGCCTTCTATGACTACGCGCAAACCCCTCGCCGCGATCCAATAAGATAAATGAAAATTGCAGTTGGTTATTATTAATAATCCGGAAACGCAATAATAACGCGCCAAAATAACCACCATGTTGATAAAGATTATCCAATGCATGTTCTACGACACGAAGGCATTTTTGATATTCTTCTTTGCTTAAAAATTGCCTATATCTTTCTAATGCCTCGTGTTCAAGTTTGATAAGTTCGTCTTGACCATCTATAAATATTGCCTGAAAATCGTTTTCATGTTTGGTTTCGAACGTTGATTGAATTTGTCGGGCAATTCTCCGACATTCCGCTCTGTTTACTCGAGATAATTTTCTCCATAATTCGCCTATAAGTTCTTGTTTGGCTAACTGCGGCAGCTCCGAACGGCCTTCTTCCGCCTCGCCTTCCGCAGCTTGGCTTTCCGCTGTTGTTTCTTCTTTTGGTTTTACCATTTTTGTGCCTGATTCAATGTCGTGCCCTGCTTCCGCGTCTTTTACTTTTATCAATTTTGTGCTTGTTTCTTCTTCCAAACGAAGCACCGTGAGTGTGTTTCTCTCATTACCGCCCCCTACCCATGCACATCCTAATCCTTTTTTCCTCAGGAGGTCGTCAAATTCATTGGTGCTTAATTCGCGACGCAAGGTTTCCATGGTAATGGATTCTGTAAAATATGCGGTTATGACTTTGTGTAAATCCTTAATCTCTATCCATGCGTGGTACGGGTCTTCGCCTTCCTTTTTCAGCATCCAAATGCGGTATACTACATCTACAAGCATATCCATTACACTCATACCTCTTTTACGAGCATTTTCTTCTATGCTCGGTCCATAATCCGACAAAAGGCCTTGTTTTATCAATTCAAACTCTTCCGGAGTTAAAACACTTCTGTGCCTTTCAAACTTTGCTGCAACTTTCTTTGTCCTTTTTTTTGAGGAAGTCGACTTTTGCCTTCCTCTTGTTCTTGCAGGTTCACGCTCTGTAGCTTTTATCGCTTCAGGCCAGCTTCCGTTAAACTCCGGTATCTTGCGATTTTTCACAGCGCTTGCTACAGCAGAATAATCGGAGTTTATCCAAGCAGTAATGCTTGAAGAGCCCACTTCTTTATAATGCTTGTTTATGTATGCTATCGCGGTAGCTTTCGTCCACTCATCCGGGGAGGTAGGATTTTTGTTTTTCCTTCTCGGCCGCTTGGCTTTCGGCCTGCCGGCTGCTCCTCCGGCATTAGCCTCCGCAAAGAAGTGACGTCTGAATTGCTGCTGCCCAAACCGGCCGGCAGTATCTGTGAGGGCTCCGGCTCCGGGCTGTATGGCTTCAAGCAATGGGTCGTCACCGGAGGGGATTGGCACAAACGGAGATCTTGTCCTTTTGGCAGCTAAGTTTGAGTTGATATCCGGCAATACAAACGTCTCCACTATTGCATTTGTCGTATCTAAGCCGGTTAGCTCTCCGGGGCTTATTGCCTCATACCCTTCTTTGCCTTGCGCGAAATATGCCGCACCTGTGAGGTGGCCGTTTGGGTCTACTACTTTTATTAGTAAATCCTGATTGGATTTTCTTGCCTCCACAAGCTTGACCGCCAGCCTCCATCTATGTTGCGCGCGCGTTTCGGGATCGACATCGTAATCGTCGAACAAGGCGTCTATGGCTAGGTTGGATGTTTTTGGGTGGGGCACGGAAGACAAGGATGGGCTGCGGCCTTCGCCGGAGGCGACTCTCGGAACCTCCGGTGAAGGTTTATTCGCAGCCCAAGCTTGCCCTCCGTAGCCTTGGCGTAGGAGGGCTCGTTTTAATATAATGTCCGGCGGTATTGCAGTAAACAAAAAGGACCACAGAGTAATAAATGCTATTACCCTAAGTGGCCCTTTGTATCTAAAAATACTATGTAGTTTTTGAGAGTCTTTCATTTGAGAGTCCTTATAGGCTATAGAGCTGCCTACATACTTATATAATCCCCAAATAGTATATATATTTCAAAAAAGTTGGTTTTTATTTTCTTAACAAAGAAGGGGGGGCAGGGATCTTTTTTATTTCAGAAAGCGTTTGGGGAAGTCCGGAGTGGGGCGTTCTTTTTGCCGAGCGGCCATGGTTCCCGCCCTTTCTGCGAAAGGGCGGGAGAGCGAGGCAAAAAGTCGAGTGTATTTTTCCACGGTGGGGAAAAATGCACGTTCCCACGAGGACTTCCCCAAACGCTTTCTGAAATAAAAAAGCCGGAGCGATTA
>JAMXCZ010000037.1 GCA_024542975.1 Candidatus Omnitrophota bacterium
TGAAAAAAGGGATAATGATTGACCAGACCGAAAGAGCCTTTCGGTTCGGCAGGGAAAGCGGCCTTAGGACTCTTGCCACGGTAATGATCGGAAACCCTACCGAGACCATGGAAGATATTGAGAAGACAAGGGAGCTTCTCAGAAAAATAAAGCCGGACTTTGTCCAGGTAACCTTTACGACTCCTTTTCCCGGCGCGGAAATCTACGACCTTGCCAAAAGTAAAGGCCTCATAACCGATGATAAAGTAGAGAGCGGAATGGATGCGCATCAGTTGGCGGATCCTCTCAGTTGGTCTCCGGTAGGCAAAGAGGAATTGCTCAAGGTCTACAATGAATTCTCCAATTGGGGCGTAATAAATAGCTACTTATTCAATCCGAGCTTTTTGTTGAGCATTGCCGGTTTTAGTATCTTAAATCCCCGAATAGCGGGTAAAATATTTTTTAGATTATTAAGAGGAAACAAAAAGGATGCGTTCCAGTTATTTACGGAAACATACATGTGATAAAAATGACAAAAGCGCGATTTTAAAACGATAAAATGATACAATGAAAACCTCGCTGGCCGGATATTACTCCCTGCTTTCTTCGTACCTTAACCATAAGACGAGCTACCTTATTTTCTTTGTTACCTCCAGGTGCAACGCGCGTTGTAAGATGTGCTTTTATTGGAGGGACATCGAAAAGGCGCACGAAAAAAAAATCCTTACTCTCGAAGAAATAAAACGTATTGCCAAAAGTTTTAAATACCTTGCGTACCTGAGCGTGACGGGAGGAGAGCCCATTCTCCGGGGGGACCTGGACGAGATAGCCCACCTTTTCTATAAATACAGCGGCACGAGATTTCTAACTTTTTCGACAAATGGGCTTCTTCCTGAAAAGACGGAAAAAACAGCCCTTTCCATCTTGGAAAAATGCCCCGGTTTGAGCCTTAAAATCTATGTTTCGATAGACCATATCGAAGGTAAGCACGATGAGATACGTGGTGTGAAAGGGGCTTTTCGGAAAGCGTGCGATACCCTTTCAAGATTAAAGAAAATAAAAGAGACCAATAGTAATATATCGCTGCTGACTGAAACGGTTCTCTCCTCGTATAATAAGGACCGGATTACCGATATAATAGATTATATCGCTTTACGCATAAAACCGGACGCGCAGAGCATCGCATTGGCGAGAGGGGATACGAGAGCGAAGGATGCCAAAGACGTCACGATTGCCGAATACAAAAATGCCATAGATCATACAAAGAAAAAGACAGAAAAAAAAGGGCTGATGCATGCTCTCCTTGAACTTACGAGGGAGACAAATTTTGAAACGCTAAATTGCAAAAAAATGATTCTCCCGTGCGTAGCAGGCAGGAGGTTGCTTACGCTAACCGACGATGGCCTTGTGCTACCTTGCGAGATGCTAAAAGAGATGTATCCGGAAGGCAATTTCGTGATGGGCGACATAAGGAAAAGCGGCTATGACATTAACAAGGTTCTTAATTCCCGGGAAAGTAGAAAAGCGATAAGTTTTATTAAAAAGTCAAATTGTCATTGCACTTTTGAATGTGCCACATTGTGCAATGTTGTCTTCAACCCAAAGACCTATCCCAAAATTTTAAAGGGCGTATTTCAATGACGGGGTATCCAAAAATTACCGTGATAATCCCGGCGTATAACAGCGCGAAGACTATCAGGCGTTCCGTAAAAAGCGTTCTTGTCTCGAATTACCCAGATTTCGAGATCATAGTCGTCGATGATGCCAGCACCGACGATTCCGCTGAAGCCGTGTCGGATCTTGCATGTAAGACTATCGCTTTGGATAAAAATTCCGGCCCGGGCGTTGCCAGGAACAGGGGCGTAGAATACGCCTCGGGGGAGATAGTCGCATTTGTCGACGCGGATTGCGAAGTTCCCGGGGATTGGCTCGGGAAAATCGCGGATGACTTTAAGAATCATGATATTGGCGCTACATCAGGGGGATACTCCAAATCGGGCAGCAGTAATTTTATCGCGTTATTCCAGTTTTACGACACCCGCTTTATGCAGAGAAATATCCCGCAGTACATAAATTCATGCATCACCTCGAATTTTGCGGCCAGGACGAAAATATTCAAAGAAACAGGAGGGTTTCCTTCGAAGCGCATAAACGAGGATATGGAGTTTGGGCTGGTTTTAAGCAAGAAGCACAAGATCCTGTGGAATAGGGATAATGGCGTGCTTCACAATTTCGACGATAGCCCCGGACGATACTTTAAAAAACAGATAATATGGGCAGAGAGCGCAACAGGGCTCTATTTTTCTGACCCAAGTTCGATTTTTAAAAAGCATACCTACAATAATGCGGAAATCTTAAGCCATCTGTTGTTTACGGGCCTTCTGTATGTAAGCCCCGCAGCCCTCTTCCGGAATTTGTTTCCGGCAATAGTTCCTCTTCTCATTCTCTTTTATTTTATAATGAATGCGAGATTTATAAGATTTGTCGCTAAAGAAAAAAAATATATCTTTGCGCTCAAAACATTTTCTTTTCTCTACGTAAGAAATACAGCCTGGCTTTTGGGGATTACCAGAGCCATTTTTAGGCACCCAACAAAGAACTTATCGAAAGTAAAGATATGACTCCGGCATTGTCAATAATAATCCCGGCCCGCAATGCGCAGGACACCATCGGCCCGCTTCTTGACTCCATATATATGCAGGATTTCGGTGATTTTGAGGTATTGGTCGTGGATGATGCGTCCTGCGATGCAACCGAAGAGACGGCTCGAAAGTTTGACATAAGATTTTTCCGGCTAAGCGAAAAAAGCGGGCCTTCCTATGCGAGAAATTTCGGCGCAAAAAAGGCTCTTTCCGAGATTCTGGTATTCTTTGATTCGGACGTGGCGTTAAAAGAGGGTGTTTTGCGGAAATTCCATCATTGGCTTGCTGACAGAACCGTAGGCGCTGTTAATGGAATTTATGACGCGGTACCATTAAACAAGGGTTTGGTGCCCTTATATAAGGCCGTTCAGGAACAGGTATGGTTCGGCGAAATAAAGGATGAAAGGGTTGTTATATTTAACACGTCCGTAGGGGCTATAAGAAAAGGGCCGTTCTTGCGGCTCGGCGGTTTCAATACGAGTTACAAGGGGGCCCAGGTAGAGGATTACGACTTTTCGTACAGGTTTGCGAAGGAGGCGAGTATCTTTCTCGACCGGACAATATGTGTCGGGCATAATTTTCCATATTTTAATAAATTGGTAACGAGCTATTTCACAAGGTCTTTTCTGTGGTCACAGCTATTTTTTAGAAAACTCAAATTCGATGAAAACGGAACCACGCCACGGCAGGGCTTGGTGGTTATGCTATATGCTTTTAGCGTTCTCAGTACGGCGTTAGCTTTCATGGTACACTGCTTTTTTGCGGTGGGTCCGGCTTTATTCGTTTTAGCCACAATACTGGACAGGAAATTTATCCATTACGCATGGAAGAGAGCGGGTTCGTGGTTTGCGTTCTATACCATAGGGATGAATTTGTTTCTCTCTTTGGTCATTCTCTTTTCCGCCGCGGCAGGATTTCTGCGCGCCTTTATAAAACGCATTTCAATCGCAGCACGGCATTGACCGGAAGAGGGGACATGCACTGAGCATTCTGCTACGTTTTCAGAACGCGTATTTTAGGCGCGGCATCAATCTTTTCGCCAAATCCTTTACGAATTTGATATTTACCATCTGAATCCAGTGACGGTTGGCGGGAGGGAGGGTTTCTATGTAGCTGTTTATATCGGCGACTTTTAGTTTAAAAAATAGATCGTTTTCGGAATCATACACGGGAATGTAATCATCTACTTTGTCTTTTATGTTTTTGTATTTGGTATCAACCAAATACCCGTCTTTGTATACGTGCCTTTTTGAGAGGGGATGCGCAAATATATCCTTTTTAAGAGCCAGATGGAATACTGACACTGTGGTTGCTCCTTCGGAAAGAAATTCTATGTGGCTTATCGGGCCGTATTTACTGTATTGGTTACCCGATACGTAAATTATTTTTTCATCCCGGTAATTTCTAAGGCCGGCGTTATTTTTTATGTTCGATACTATTTTTTGCTGATGAATGCTCCAATTTTTCCAATGGTCAGAGACGCCGAGAGTTGTAAAAATAATCATGGCGAATACGAGGGTTCTAAATTTGTGCGATAGGGGCAGGATAACCAGAATATATACGAAGATAAGTGCGCCAAAAATGGTAACCCTGTTTCCCAGGTTAAATGTGAGTTGTGGGTAATGCCCGGTCACGGCGAACATTGCGAAAGATAAAAAGGCTAAGGTCGCAAAACACTTCAGAAGATTCGGATCAATACGGCTTTTATCCTCCCGGAATTTTTTGTAAAAAATCACAATAAACACCATCCCGATTACAAGCGAAATTGGCCTCATTTGAGAGAAAGAATAGTAGACCTTAAGCCACATTGAAGGGCCAAGCACGGCATCCGCAAATGTAAGAATCTGAAGCATGAATTGCTTTATTATGGAAAAGAGGTTGAATTCGCCTGCCATCAGGGTTTTATCGGTTACCACGCGCAGGATTTTAGTCAGAATAAAATAATAACCCATAAAAAGAATGTTAGGGACCAGAATTATCGTCCCCTTTTTATATTCCTTATTTAACGCAAATAAAAGGAATAGCGCTATTGCAAGGGGGGTAGAGCCGTAGGCGATAAAAGAAGCCAGTACCGCCAGAAAGAAGGCCGGCAACAGCTTATTGTTATGCGCCAGATAAAAAGCATAGAGGTACAGGGCGAATAATACCGTGAAATATTGCCCCATGAACCAGTATACCGTAGCGTCGTGTGAAGGGAAAAAAATAAAAAGGAAGGATATCAAATAAGCTTTTTTCGGAGCTACGTAAATACTGAAAAAACGGCTTATCAGGTAAAAAGATACTAGGATATAAAATATTTTTAATGCATTACTGATGGGCGTATCGTGCACACGAAAGAAACAATACCATATCTGATGGGTAAAGTATCCGATGGGGGCTTCAGACACGCTGAAATTTTCTTTAAAAGTTAATACCCTCCAGAAGTTTTTGCCCCGCAGGCGGGCCATTGAATCGAAATCATCCGAAACAAAACCCGTATTTATCAAAAGGTAAGCTATCAAGGCGGTGCATACAAGCAAAAGTAGTACGGACTTTTTATCTGGCCTTGCCATGAATTATTTTATCCGGTTTCAAAATATTTTTCGTAGGTTATTCCAGGCAGAATGTCAAGCCGGGACAGTATTTTTATCGGAAGCTTCAAAGCCCTGATGTATTTGTAGCTTGTCGAATAGTTGCGGAAGGTTTTAGGGGGCTCGGCCAAATAGTTATCAAATTCTTCGCGGTTTAAGCCTAAACGTTTTATGCAAAGATCGATGATCTTCGGATCTTCTATGATATCGACATTTCTAATTTTATTCAGCGCCTCTTCTTTTGCCATTTGCCCTGATCGAATCAACGTAGAATAAATATACTTACGCCTTTCAATGTTAAACTTGGTTCTATAAATGTAGGTAATCACGCTTTGATAAAGGTCATCATAATATTTTGAGCCGGGATAAACCCAACCGAGCTCCTGTTTTATGATCGCTTCCGCGTCTCTTAAAATATAGGGGACATAATTAAGAAGCGGCATTGCCACTATCCCTTTTATAAAGGTGTAATAAAAAATGTGGCAAATGTTAAGATTGAAGCCGGGATCTTCGGGGCGCCATTTCCTGAGTTTAACGGTTCCAAACTTTTTATGAACGCTTCTAAGATATTTTCCGTCAAGATAGTTCCATTCCAGAGGACATATCCCTTCGGTCCTGAAGGAATATCCGGAAATGATACATTTAACATTTTCCTGTGTGGCGACTCCATATAGCGCTGTTTCAATGCCAATGTCAGTTCCTATTTCCACATCCGGCGTGGAGGCTTTTAAAAAAGCGATTTTTATATCTCTCGACTCCCGCCAGTCGGACGTTATCGTCCGCAAATCCACATTTAGCTTTGCGGTTGCCCTTTTCATATTTTCGCCTGCCATAGGATTGCCAAAACCATCATTGAAGTGGACGGCTATAGGCCTTAACCCTAACTGTTTTACCAAATAGAGCGTGTAAATACTGTCGCGGCCTCCGCTAATACCCACGACGCAATCATATTTGTTATTTTTGCCTCTTCTTTTAATTCCGGCGACGAGCTTTTCAAACTTTCTTTTTCCTTCTTCATTCAGGGGATATAATCCTTCAAGCCGATCGTGAATTTTACAGTAGCTGCAAACGCCATTTTCGTCAAATCTGGCGCCGGCGACAGAAGTATCAATTATGCATTTCGCGCAAATTTGGTAAGACATTTTTGTAGTACCCTTTAGATTTTAACATTTCGCCGATAGCCGTCCCTTTTTCTTTCCTTTCGGGAACATTGATGTTTGCTGTTACAAGATCGCCCGCAAATTCGTTATACCTACCTTGAACGATAATCCCTTCGCGGCCTACAGCAAGAGAACAGCCCGCCATTTTTTTACCTTCGTATGGCCCGCCCACGATATATCCTACGCTTGTTGCGCTTATTATAGCAAGATTGTACAGATTTGCAAGGGTATGAAAAGGTTTAAACCATTTTTTACCGTAAGGATCATCAGTTTCAACTATGGAATAATCAACAGTCCAGGAAGAGGGCGATAATATGATCTGCGCGCCCATGCGCGCCAGTACATGACCGATTTCTAAGGCGTCGATGTAATTATCCGAGCATATGTTGACACCTATAACACCGAAGGGGGTTTCTGCTACGGAAAGTGAGTTCCCGATCGCGTAGAAGTCCAGCGCTATAGTAAGAACGTTGATCTTACGGTACTTTAGGATAATTTCTCCCGAGGAATTTACAAGTATAGCAGTATTGTAGACGTGATTGCCGCACTGTTCTGTCAATCCGGCGCAGATGAAAAGTTTCGATTCTTGGGCAAGTTGGCATAGTTTATCACTATACGGGCCGGGTATAGGCTGCGCCTCTTTTTTCGCGCTCGGATGCGTCCAGGCCAAATCGAGGCATTCAGGCAGGAGCAGAATATCGCAACCTTTTTCCTTCGATGCGCGAATCATTTCTCCAGCGCGCACAAGGTTTCGTCCGGGCTCCCCGCCTTCAACTAGCAATTGCCCCATGCCAACTTTAATAGATTTATCACCCATGGCTAAAAACACCTGCTTATTTATACAGAAGATATAAGCTTACAACAAGCAATCCGATGGCGACTGACTTGCCCCAGAGAAGGGGTTCTCCAAGAAACATAACGCTTAAGGGTAAAAGAATAAGGCAACTCAGCGCTACCGATGCCGGATAGGCAACTGACAGATTCATCCGGGAAAGTGCAACGGCATATGGCAAAGGCGCAGTCAAGATAACAACAGCGCCAACGAGAACCAGCGGAATTTTTATAAGCGCAAAAAAATAAGTAATCGCAGACATAAAAGAATTAATCTGAAGCCCTCCCATGCTATTCATCTTCATCTTGATGACATAAATACCGAAAACGTTCATAAGTACTCCAAGTAGCAACATGCCCCAACTGAGGACAAACCCCTTTATGTTCATAATCCCACATTCCTTTCGTTATTCTTACTTTTAATCACAGGACGCCCTCTTTTAAAACACCAGCGCAGCATAATTGCCTGGTGGAGATTAGAGCAGATAGCAGAGAGATTATTTATCTTTGATTTTCCGTGCGTTCGCGAACGAAATCCCGTCGGAACACTTATTATTTTGTATTTATGTATTTTCGCGCGCATGATAAATTCCATAACTACCACCCAGCCTCGGCCCGAAGACATTAGCTCGAATGCGTTAAGCAAACTGCGTTTGAACATGAACACGCCCTGAAATTTGGGCATTGGACCGAATAAAATCTTAAATAGGATTCTTTCAGCTCCGGAAAGGCACTTTGATAATCGAGAACCATTTCGCTTGGGCAAGTAACCCAGTACCATGTCCGCCCCATCCATCAGAGGAAGAAATTCTTTGATGATCTTAGCCGGAAACTGTCCGTCAGCAGGGAAAAATGTAACAAGATCGCCCACAGCATGCGCAAAGCCCGTTCTGTAAGTGCCTCCCAAACCCCTATTGGTTTCGTGATGAATTACCCGTACTCTATTGCTGCCCTTAGCCAATCGGTCAGCGATTGTACCTGTGTTATCTGAACTGCCGTCATTGATTATGACAATCTCATACGGTTTTGCCGTTTCGGCCAACGTCGTATCAATTTCTCTGACAGTTTTCTCTAAACTCCCCGTCTCGTTAAAGGCCATAACGATAGTTGATATGATAGGGCGCATTATTTATTTTTTTGTAAAATACCTGCAGATTAAAAGTGTCGTATTTGTATCGGTTTGGACATATGGAACGGTTAACTTTGCTACAGTGTTGCATACACTGTCAAATTCAGGCTTGTCCGGCAAGGTTGCCAGCGGGTAAAATATCCTTGAAATCAGGAAGTAGGTATCCAGATTTTTGCTAGCACGGCTGTTGAAATACTTTGTCATGAATTCAGGCAGAGTCGATGTCTCAAAATGTTTATCGTACCCGGGCTCTTTTAGCGGCGGGAGAGAAAACTTTTCTCTGAGTTTGTTAATGTTTCGTAATCCGTCCGCTGAACCCTCGATGAAGATGAATTTTCCTCCCCGCGGCAATATTTTGTGGATATTGAGAATAGCCCGCTGCTGAAGTTTCCAGGATGGGAGATTAATGAGGCCCCTTACGGACACGACTGCATTAAAGCGGCCGGGCGCATAGATCTTGTCTGAATTCAAGACATTTCCGGTGTTAAAAAAGATATTGCGCGAGGCAGATTTCCGGCTGCTCAGTGATTTCTGAGCTGTTTCAATCATCTTTTGAGACAAGCCGAACCCGGTAACTGGCTTACAGTGTTTGGCAAGCGCGAGTGTTGAAACCCCGTTTCCGCCGCATACGTCGAGAGCCATGTCAGTTTGCTCTAACCGCGAAGAGGCAATTTCGATCTCCAGGAGCTGCATATTGTAGTCAAGCAGCGTTGATTTGCCCGATAAGCCATATTGCGTAACGCGGTTGTTGTAGTAGGTTATGATCTTTTGAATTTTTTTATCTTCTATCTTACTTAGCATTGGTTTATTTTTCATTTTAGCTTTTCCAGCACCTCTTCAATAATCTCCGTTGCAATGTCGATATCTTTTTCTTCCAACGTATAGTAAATCGGCAAAGCCAGAGCTCTTTTAAACGCATCCGAGGAATTTGGACATTTATCCTTCGAGTCGTACACGGGCTGAAGGTGAGAGGCATAAGTCCCGATTGCTACCTGGATCCCTTTTTTCATCAGCATTTCAATCATCTTATCCCTATCGATTCGTTTATCGATAAGGACTACATAGCTTTGATACACATGTGTTGTGTTTTCGCTGACATGAGGGCATGCGATGAATTTAATTTTTTTTAATTTTTTATACCAATATCCGGCAAGGGAGCGTTTTCTTTTGGTGATCTTCGCAAGTTTTCTTAGTTGCGCGATACCCAGAGCGGCAGCAACATCACTCATCTTGTAGTTATATCCAGTTGACGTAAATCTTGGAATGAAAGGCATGTCTTCGCTTTTTCTATCGCGGGGAAGTGCAGTCATTCCAAATGCAGACAGGCTTTTTACCCTTTGCGACAGATCCTTGCTGTCAGTAACTACAATACCCCCCTCTCCGGTTGTTATACCTTTTCGTCCGTGGAGAGAAAAACAACCAATATCGCCAATTGTCCCCGCAAACTTATTTTTGTATTTAGCGCCGAATGCGCACGCGGCATCTTCTATGACCCACAGGCCATGCTTATCGGCAATTTTCATAATCTTGTCCATTTCCGCTGGTTGCCCGAAGGTATGTACCGGTATAATCGCCTTTGTTTTACGGGTAATTTTTTTTGGGATTGAACCCGGATCAACGTTATAGGTTTTTAAATCTACGTCAACAAATACCGGCTTGGCCTTGCAGTGTAACACCGCATGGCCGGTTGCCGGGAACGTATAATCAGCTACCAGGACTTCGTCGCCTTCCCTTATGCCTAAAGCGAGCAATGACAGGTGTAATGCAGAAGTGCAGTTTGTGACAGCGATGGCGTATTTAATGTTTAGACGGCCCGCAATCTCAGTTTCGAATTCCTTTACTTTCGGGCCCCGGGCAACCCACCCGGAATCCAGGACTTTCCTGATTTCCGCCAGTTCCTCAGAGTCGAAGTAAGGTTTGGCTAAGGGAATTTTATAACTCACCTTGGAACGCCTTTCCGCAAGAGCTGCATCTCGTTTTCCGTCCCTTCATATCCAGCTTAACTCCGCATTCGCACATCCACCCTTTTATCCCAGCAGGATTTCCGTAAACAAGGGCGTGGGGAGGTACATTTTTCGTTACCACTGCCCCGGCGCCGACAAATGCGTATTTGTTTATCGTAATACCGCAGATTATCGTAGCGTTGGCACCGAGCGTGGCACCCTTTTTAACTACCGTACCCTTGAATTCGTTTTTTCTTGATATGCGGCTTCTCGGATTTATTACGTTGGTAAAAACTACCGACGGGCCGCAAAAGACGTTGTCTTCCAGCCTCACCCTGTCGTATACGGATACGTTATTCTGTATTTTGACGTCGTTGCCTACGCGCGCATTGGCGCTTATAAAAACATTCTGTCCGATTTGACAGTTTTTTCCAACTTTCGCACCCTTCATGATGTGACAATAATGCCACACCTTTGTCCCCTTACCGATCTGGCAGGGACGCCCGATTGTTGCGCTCGGGTGAACGTAATAGCCCTTTTGTACCGATACTTTCCCCATAATACTGACAATATCCGTTTTTAGTTTTTCCGAAGCGACCGCTGGCATGCTTCAAGCACTTTTAAAACCCTTACCCCACTATAGCCGTCGGTTTTCGGTTTTTCCCTTGTTTTAAGGCATCGCAGAAAATGTTCGCATTCTTCTCTTAAGGGCTCGGCACGGCTGAAATTGATAATCTTCGCATCTCCGTTTATCTCAACAGGGAGCTTACCCCTTAACTCGATCTTGCGGTTGTACACGCGAAGCTTTCCTTTTTTTGCGACGTCGTCGAATAACGCCATTCTTTTGTCCCCGACAACTATCAATTTTTGTTCTTTGTAAGGATGGAGCCAGCTTACGAAAATATGCCCTTTTACACCGCTTTTAAACCCGAGATTGCTTATGGTAACGTCCGCGATGTCCTTATGCAGGTAGTTTCCGCCGCGCGCAAATATCGAGACAGGCATTTCGTTGAGTAGAAGAAGCATCACCGATATGTCATGCGGCGCA
Organism: Candidatus Omnitrophota bacterium; assembly: GCA_024542975.1. Lineage (GTDB taxonomy): Bacteria > Omnitrophota > Gorgyraeia > JABMRN01 > RBG-13-46-9 > JAMXCZ01. The sequence goes on from JAMXCZ010000037.1 coordinate 11,303, forward strand.
AAACTCCACAATATATTTTCCTCGCGCCGTATCTTCCCGAGGTTCAGGCGATTGGAGTAGATATAGTAGATCTTGCCGAGTTCGCCCGCGTCTATTAATTCCTTGAGTTTTATGATGCCGGGATGATATTCAAGAAGATGTCCGACCATCAGCAGTTTCTTTGTGCTTTTGGCCAGTTTCACGAGCTCCATGCCTTCGATTGCCGTAAGAGCCAGGGGTTTTTCTACAAAAACATCTTTGCCTTTCCGCAAGGCCATCTTTGCCAGTTTGTAGTGGGTGCGTGCAGGCGTAGCTATGACTACTGCTTCGATTTTCCTGTCGGATAAAATATTTTTATAGGAGAGAGTTGTTTTGATGCGCGAATAAATCTTTTTGACCGCTTTTATTTTTTCCGGGTCAGAATCGCACACCGCGCGTAATACGCCCAATTCAAAAAAATTTCTAACAAGATTTTTACCCCAATAACCGGCCCCTATCACGGCAAGTTTCATACCGGGTGCTCTCTCAATTCGCTTTGCATTTTTGTTTTGTACCAATCGGTAGTGCGCTTTAGGCCCTCGTCCAGGCCGATCTTTGGTTTATACCCCAAGATTCTTCTCGCTTTTTCTATATCAGGCATCCTTAGGGCGACGTCGACATACGATTTTGGCTTGAAAACGATCTCGCTTTTTGAGGCAACGAGCTCTATTATTTTTTGCGCCAGGCTAAGTATTGTTAGCGTTCCCCGCGGATTTCCTATGTTAAACACTTCTCCGACTGCTTCTTTTTTCTCGAGGCAGCGTAGGACCGCTTCTACAATGTCATCTATGTAACACCAGGACCTTATCTGGTCGCCGTCGCCTATTATGTAGATCTCCTGATTTTCCAGGGCGCGCGTTACAAAAACATGTATGGCACCTTCCCCGACCTGCCCGGGCCCGTATATATTGAAAGGGCGGAGCGATATAGCCGGTAAGCCGAATTCCTTGTAATAGCTGTGCGCAAGATGCTCCCCGGCCAATTTACTGATTGCGTATGTCCATCGCGCCTCGCCGACAGCGCCCATTTCCGTGGAGCTCGCTTCCTCCATTTTGTAGGCGTACGAACCGTAGACTTCGCTTGTGGAGAAATCTATAAATCGCTCTACTTTGCCAAGTTCGGCAGATGCCTTTACGACGTTACGCGTCCCGATCATATTGACTTCCATTGTAGAAGTCGGACTTTTTATTACGGTGTCAATGCCTGCAATTGCGGCAAGGTGCATGACAATGTCACTTCCACGAATAGCGGATTTTAGCTTTTTTTCATCCAGTACGTCTCCCTGCATAAGCGAGATATTGGCATGGTTTATGTATGGTGTCCCCTTTAACGCATTACGCCGAAAGGTGTCATATACGCAGATCTTGTTATTTTCGATCAGGCGGCCTATGAGCGCGGTGCCTATAAACCCTGCTCCGCCTGTTATAAATATCTTTTTATTCTTTAAACTCACAACATTTCTCCGTATTTCGCGAACACCTCTTCATTTGAGAATGTTAACCCAACCCCAAATCTATGGCTAGTTTAAGATTTCCATTATAGCCGTTATAGCTGGTTTAGACAAGCGGAAAATGTTATTAGATATAATATAACAAAACATGGTATTGCTTGCTAAAATGGCATATATTGTCTATAATCATTGAACATGATAAAAGTAGCAGTGGTTCAGAAACTAATGTTATAAGACTATTTTTCGCAATGACCAGCGGAGAAATTAAATGAAAATACTGGGTGTTTGTAATGCGTATGTTAGCGGTGCCACACTGTTTATCGATAATAATGTAGTCGCTAGCGTTAATGAAGAAAGATTTTCTAGGATAAAAAACCATAGAACATTTCCCATACAATCAATTAATTATTGTCTAAGATACGCGGGATTAACGGTTTCTGATATCGATTATATTGCTTGTGGGGCCTGGGGCGGCATTAGCCAAGAATTTTTGCCTTATGTTGTAGAAGAACTTATTGATGCTGTCTTAAATGATCCCACTGCAAAAGAAATTATAAATGATCGTACTAGAGTTGCGATTGAAAAAGATCATCAATTCAAGAATGAATTGATGGAAAATTTGCTGAAACTTGGGTTTCAACCTGAGCAAATTAATTTGTATGATCACCACCTATCGCATGCCTATACTGCTTTTTATCCATCACCGTTTGAGGAAGCTTTAGTATTTACTGTAGATAGAAGAGGTGACTTCAAAAGTGCAACTATTAGCAAAGCCAATCGAAAATCCGGCATTAAATTACTAGATTCAACCAGCATGTATACTAGCTTGGGGGCGTTTTACGGATTTATTACTCGTTATCTAGGTTTTACACCTGATAAGCACGAAGGTAAAGTAACCGGACTTGCAGCATTCGGGGAATATTCATCTTGTATAGATATAGTAAAAAGAATGATCTCATACCGAGATGGACGAATTATTGCTAATATTGGAAAAAATTATACACCGTTCCTGAACGGCAAATTACCAGAAATAGAAGCTCTACTTGCAAAATCTTCAAGGGAAGATATCGCTGCAGCCGCACAAAAGGTTACAGAGGAAATTGTACTTTCATTTCTAAAGAAACATTTACAATCTACTAACTTAAGAAATGTTTGTTTAGCGGGTGGAGTTTTCGGAAATGTCAAACTTAACCAAAGAATATTAGAATTGAAAGAAGTTGATAACGTCTATATTTTCCCTCAGATGGGTGATGGCGGCAACGCTTTTGGAGGAGGGCTCATTAAACTGTATGAATTAGGTTTAACTTTCAACTATCCGTTAAGAGATGTATTTCTTGGTCCATCGTTTGAAAATGAAGCAATTACAGTTGAACTGGATCGCCATAAGGATGACCTAACTTGGGATGAAATCGAGAATTACAGTGTAGAAAAAATCGCCGAAGATATTTCTAATGGTAAAGTAGTCGGCATATTTACTGGCAGGATGGAGTTTGGACCAAGAGCACTTGGTTCCCGCAGTATTATCACAAGAGCAACTGATAAAGATATTAATACGATTTTGAATAAGCGGTTACATAGAACAGAATTTATGCCATTTGCACCAGTAACTTTAGAAGAATATGCTCACACATACTACAAAGGGTGGAATTCTAATCATTTATGCAGTTATTTTATGACTGTGTGCTATGAATGTACGGAAAAAGCAATATCCGAATCCCCGGCAATAGTCCATGTGGATAATACGGCTAGGCCGCAGATAATAAACAGCGGCAATTGTAATTCTTTATACTATAACATAGTTAAAGCTTACAACGATTTAACAGGCATTCCTACATTAATAAATACTAGTTTTAACAATCATGAAGAACCAATTGCTTGTTCTCCTGCTGATGCTATGGAAAGTTTGTTAAAAGACAATGTTGACTATATCGTCATAGAGAAGTTTGTTGTAAAAAGAAAATATGGAAATTCGTAAGAAAAGTAAGGGGTCAAGATGGGGAAAGAGTTTATAATAAATAATGAAGATATCCGTATGGCGCCGTGCTTGAAGGATGGACTTCTGGCGGAAATAGGTAATAAATTAATAAGGGAACTGCGAGGATTAGGCGACTCTTCCATAAGCTCTATATTGCGTACATGGACTGTTTCAAGGATATATAGCAAAATGGAGGATATTCTTGCTTCGGATCAAGAACC
>JAMXCZ010000038.1 GCA_024542975.1 Candidatus Omnitrophota bacterium
TTCGCGTCTATGTCAAAAATGATGTCCAGTTTATGGGTTTTCGGTTTCAGGATCCTGTCAACGGCGATGTCAGCGTTCATATATCCCTCACGGTAATAGAGGCTGCGCACACGATTCACGTCCTGCCTCAAAGTGGAATAGCTGAAGGCTGTTCCCTCCTTGAGAGAAATCTTTTCCTCTATGAGAGAGGCGGGGAATATGACCTTTCTTCCTTTTACCACAATTTTGTCAATGTCGTACCTATTGCCTTCGTCAATTACGAGGGTAATATGCATGACCCCTTCCTCTTTGTAATCAAACTGCGAGGTAACAGCCATATCCAAAAACCCTGAGTTCTCATAGTATGTCTTTATCGCTTCGAGGTCAGTTTCGAATGAACTGTCGTCAAAATAGCCCCTTCTAAAAAACCACGCCGGGCGGGTTTGCATAAGCTTAAGAAGTGTTTTCGACTTAACGCTTTTATTTCCTTTGATAAAAACACGCTTTACACGCATCCGGACCTTTTCGTCCACTATCATCCTGACCGTGACCTCGTTCGCAGCTCTTTCTTTGTCCAATTTGTGTTTAACGCCGGCGCGGTAAAATCCGTTCCTTTCGTAGAAAGTTTTGATTTCGGCGATGTCATCCGAAAGCTTGCCGAAACTAAGCATATCCCCTTTTTTTGTCTTCAGTAATTTTCTGAGGCGCTGCGCGCTGAATCTTTTATTGCCTTCGAAAATGATTTCTTTTATCACCGGTTTTTCTTCGACTATGATCGTAACGACCGCGCCCCCTTTATGGTCTTCCACGTCGAAAGTGACATCCGTAAAATAGCCCAAAGCGTAAAGCCTTTTTATATCGTTGTTTATGACCGTTTCGGATAACGCCTCTCCGGATTTAGTGCGTATCTTGGAAAGGATGGTAGGCTCGCTTATGGTTTGATTGCCCTTTACGCGAATACTAAGTATAGTGCGCTCGGCTTCGGATTCTCGCGTAAAAAAAACGCTCAAGGAAAAAATAACAAGAAAAGCAAGTCTCCATTTTTTATTAGTCATAGCCAATTAAAACTCCCCTTCCTCGGAGCGATTCGCAAACCTTGTATACTCATTAATAAACGTAAGTTTCAGGCTGCCTACGGGGCCATTGCGCTGCTTGGCCACAATAACTTCGGCAATGCCTTTATTTTCTTCGGTAGGAGTGTAATACTCTTCCCTTAGAAGCAATATAACCAGATCCGCGTCCTGTTCAATGGCGCCGCTTTCTCGTAAATCCGAGAGCTGTGGCCTCCGGTCGGCCCTTTGTTCAACAGCCCTTGAAAGCTGGCTGACGGCTATGAGCGGCACGCTTAACTCCCTGGCCAATGCTTTCAGGGAACGAGAAATTTCCGAAATTTCCTGCTGTCTGCTCTCGGATCTCGCCGCACCCTGCATAAGCTGGAGGTAGTCCACTACGATTAGCCCAATATCGTGCTGGGATTTGAGGCGACGGGCCCTTGCGCGAAGTTCCAGGGCTGAAACACCGGGCGTATCATCGATATAAATCGGAGATTGGGAGAGCTTGCCCGCCGCGTTAAGAAGTTTCGGCCAGTCGGACTGCGAGAGAAAACCGGTCCTCACTTTGTGCGCATCCACGCCCGCGTGGGAACAAAGCATCCTTTGGGCAAGCTGCTCTTTGGACATTTCCAGGCTAAAAAAAGCCAAAGGCGTCTTCTCCACGATACCGATATGCTCCGCAATGCAACTTACCAGGGCGCTCTTCCCCATAGAAGGCCTTCCGGCGATTATTATTAAGTCCGATTTTTGCAAGCCTGCTGTCATTATGTCAAAATCGTGAAACCCTGTAGCAAGGCCGGTTATGTTTTCCTTCCTCTGATATAAATTATCTATGGTTTCGATACTCGACTTTATTATGTCTTTTATTGAAGAGACCTTGCTCTCTACTTTGTTCGTTGTTATATCAAATATCATTCGCTCGGCTCTATCCAGAAGCGCATCCACGCTGCTTGTATTGTCGAAGCTCTCCGAGACAATCTGCGTAGCGGTAGATATTAGATTGCGCAAAATCGCTTTCTCTTTTACAATCTTGGCATAGTGCTCTACGTTGGCCGAGGTAGGCACGCTCGAGGATATAGAAGCGATATATGCCGGCCCGCCTACTCCTTCCAGCTGATTTAAGTTTCTTAATTCTTCAACAAGAGTTACAATATCAACCGCCTTGTTTTTGTCATACAATTTTACGATGGTAGAATACATCTTTTCGTGGGCGGCTTTGTAAAAAAAGGCGTCTTCCAGAAGTTCTACGGCTCTGCCTATTGCCTCTTTGTCGAGAAGCATCGAACCAAGAACCGCGATTTCGGCTTCATTATTTTGAGGAGGGATTTTCTCGAGGAGTTCTTTTGTTGGCGCCATAATAAGAGATCCTTCGCTTTGCTCAGGATAAATTCGGCCATATAACTTATGTCGGCCTTCGGCCTACATAAGCCATGGCCTCATTTATTTTTTGACAACCCAGACCCGCAAGGTTTCTTTTACCTCGGGATACAATTCTACTTCTACATTATAGATGCCTAATTTTTTGATCGGGTCGATTATAGCGATATTCTTTTTATCGATGTCTATGCCTTCCTGCTTTAGGGCGCGGGAAATAGCATCCGGGGTAACGCTGCCGAAAAGCGCATCGTCCACCCCCGATTCCATCGAAATCGTAAGTGACAGCTGGGAAATTGTTTTGGCAAGGCCTTTGGCTTTTACGCGTTCTTTCTCCGATCTTTGGGCAGCTTTTTTCTTTTTTGCCTCCAGGGCCCGTACCGCGCCGGGGGTAAAGAGAGTGGCTATTTTTCTTGGAATAAGGTAGTTCCTGGCATAGCCATCTTTTGCCTTTACGACATCGCCCTCTTTGCCAAGTCCCTTTACGTCTTGTAGAAGTATGACCTGCATTTCAGTCTCCTTTATTCAGCCACAAAAGGCAATAGCCCGATATCGCGGGCCCTCTTTATTGCCTTACTCACTTTCCGCTGATGCCTTGCGCACGTCCCCGTGATCCTGGAAGGGGTAATTTTGCCACGCTCTGTTACGAATCTACAAAGAAGTTGGTGGTCCATATACTGTATTTTCAGATTTTTGTCGCCGCAGAACCTGCATCTTCTCTTCTTTAAAACAAAGGGGCGCTTGCCACGTTTTGGTTTTCGGCCGTCTTTTCTGTCTTTTCTATCTTTTGGCATTTTTCTCATTTTTTTTTCCACCTTAAAACGGGATTTCCTCGGAATTACCCTGCGAAGGGTTACTATCCAAGTTTATCGATTTCATTTCTTGCTTCGGTACGCTATTAGGCCTGTCAGCGCCGCCCAGAGGCTCGGTAGGCTTCTTTTGCGCCATTCTTAGAAATTGCACGCTCTGCGCTATTACCTCAATTGTATTGCGCTTTTGCCCTTCCTGTGTTTCCCACGAACGCGAACGCAGGCGCCCCTCCACAAAAACGGGGCTTCCTTTCGTAAGATACTCAGCGCAGACTTCGGCAAGCCGCGCCCACACAACAATTCTCAAGAAAGAGGTATCTTCTTTCTTTTCACCCGACTGCGCCGTATAAGCCCTATTAACAGCAATGTCAAATGTAGTCACCGCCGTGCCGCTCGGTACATAGCGCAATTCGGGGTCGCGCGTAAGATTGCCGATAAGAAAAACTCTATTCAAACTTGCAGCCATCGCATGCTCCTTATTTTACCGTGATCATCACTCTTAGAATGTTCGGATTTAGCTTATAGGCCTGTTTTAACTCGGATATTTTGAGCGGGTCTATAGAAAAATCGAATTTATAGTATATTCCGTCTTTTTTCTTTTCAATGGGATAAGCTATTCTCTGCTTGCCCCAATTCTCTTCCTTAATTATTTTGCCCTCGTTCCGGGTGATACTCTCAGTCGCGGAAGCTACCACTTCTTTTAAAATCTGTTCCTTATCCGAGTCAATAATCAGTAAAGCTTGATATTCCTTCATTGTATTTTTGTATTCCTTTCCAATTTTCATAGGATAATAGCACGATTGCCCCCCAAAATCAAGCAAATTATCCTTCGTACGATCCGAATTAAAGAGAAAGGGGCGAAATACCCGGCTGGCGCTTGTTAAAGAGTGACATAGCCTTTTCAGGGCCGGCATTGGCCCATGTAATAGCGCATTCAGCTGCTGTTTTTACTATGCCCTTCAGGAGAGGCCTTTCACCGGAATCAAACGTCCTTAGAACGAACTTTGGCATATCGATGACCTTCTCATCCTTACCTATACCTACTCTCAAACGTGGAAATTCGTTTGTGCCCACATGGTCTATGATGGAGCTCAGCCCGTTATGGCCGCCGCTTGTCCCTTTTTCGCGAAGTCTGATAAATCCGAATTTCAGATTTATATCGTCGCATATTATGAGGGCGTCCTTAAGGAGCACTCCTTCGCCTTTTATGGCAGAACGGACAGCATTCCCCGACATATTCATATAGGTCTCCGGCATGAAGAGGCCTATCTTTTTGCCGCTGATAGAGCCTTTGGCAAAGAGGCCGTTATATTTTTTCTTTTTTAGCGCTATGCCTGACTGCTTCGATATCTCTGCGATTACGAGAAATCCGATGTTATGCCGTGTTTTTTTATACCGAAGGCCGGGGTTTCCCAGGCCTATTATTAGTTTCATGGGCTTCTATCCGGCGGCGTTATTTCTTCGCGCCGTCTTTCGGAGGGGTATCTTCCTTGGCAGGCTTCGTGGGTTTGTCCCCCTCCCCCTCCGGGATCTCCTCTTCTTCTTTCTTGCCCTTTGCTATGACTTCCGGCTCAGCTCCCTCTTCCGCCAGGGCTTCTTCGGCCACTTCTTCCTTGGCAGGCGGCACAACACTCAAAACCGTAAGATCCGGATCATTTAAAACCCCAACGTTTGCGGGCAATTTCAAATCTTTTACGTATACCGTGTCCCCGATCTTCATGGCGCTTACTTCAACGCTTATCTTCTCAGGAATGTCCGCAGGCAAACATTCGACCTCGATTTCCCACAACACATGGTCCAGAACGCCTTCGTCTTTAACGACGCCCTCGGCCTCTCCGTGGGGGCGGATCGGTATTTTAACCTTTATCTTTTCGGTAAGCGATATTTCCTTTAAGTCCACGTGAATAATATCGTCTTTTACGGCATCTCGCTGCACTTCTTTTATGATACACGTCCGGTTTTTCGTTTTCTTTTCACCGGCGATAACCAGCGTCATAAGGGCGTTCTCGCCCGCTGTCGTATGTAATACGTCATACAAATCGTCCTGTTTAAGCTTAAGGCTTATCGCTTCCTTGCCGTCTTTGTATACAACCGCCGGTATCATGCGTTTTTTTCTTAACTTTTTTGCTTTGATCGTACCTTTTTCTTCGCGTATTTCCGCATTAAGAACAACTTTTTCCATTTTGCACTCCTATTTTTGAAAAAACCAGCAACCAGGGCCTCTAAATCCGGCCTCTATGCGCCGGCCCTCATTTACTTCTTACTCGTCAAACAATATGCTTATCGATTCCTCATTGTGAATTCGCTTTATGGCACTCGCCAAAAGCGGCGCAACTGTCAGGACTTTTATTTTGTCGATCATTTTGCTCTCTTCCACAGGGATAGTATCAGTCACGATCAATTCCTTTATGGGAGAACCGGCCAACCGCTCTATTGCGGGCCCGCATAGCGCAGGATGCGTTACGGTTGCGTATATATCATTTGCGCCGCCTTTTTTGACAGCAGAGGCGGCCTCTACGAGGCTACCGGCTGTGGCAACTATGTCATCGACTATGACTACGTTTTTACCTTCCACCTCGCCCAATATATTCATAACCTCCGCCTGTTTGTCGTCTATCCGGCGTTTATCTACGATGGCAAGGCCTGCCCCCAACCTTTTCGAATAGGCCCTGGCTGTCTTTATTCCGCCCACATCCGGTGAAACTACAACCAGGTTTTCGATTTTTTTGCGTTCAAAATATTCCACAAATACCCCGACAGCGTAGAGGTGGTCCAGGGGCACGTCAAAAAAGCCCTGTATTTGCCCGGCATGCAGGTCTATCGTTAAAATCCGCGAGGCACCCGCGCGCGTAAGAATATTCGCAATGAGTTTCGCCGTTATCGGCACGCGGGGCTGGTCTTTCCTGTCCTGGCGGGCGTATCCGAAATACGGCAAAACCGCCGTTATTCTGTTTGCGGAGGCGCGCTTCAACGCGTCCATGAGTATTAAGAGCTCCATAAGGTTATCGTTTGTCGGAAAACACGTTGACTGCACAACAAACACATCCTTGCCTCGCACATTTTCGTTTATTTTAACCCGTGTTTCTCCATCCGTAAACCGCAAGACAGAGGCGTCACCGAGTTTCACTCTGAGGTTTTTGGCTATCGCGTGTAAAAGTTTTGTGTTTGAGTTACCGCCGAAAATGGAAAGTCTGTCTATCATGAGATACCCTCCTTTAATTAATTAGTATATCGTATATAGTATATAGCATGTAGTATTTTTCCTATACGCTACGCTACGCTATACGCTCTACCTAAGCCTGTATCGTGCCTTGCCGAGTATTCGCGCCGGGACACCGGCGACAACTCCGCCGGCCGGAACATCCTTTTTTCTTGTTACTACGCTACCGGCACCCACTAAGGCGCCTTTGCCTACCTTTACAGGGGCTATGAGAATCGCGCCCACCCCTATAAATGCCCTGTCTCCTATAATGGTTTTATGCTTTTTTTTGCCGTCGTAATTTGCCGTGATCGTGCCGGCGCCTATGTTGACATCCCTGCCTACCTCGGCATCGCCGAGATACGTCATATGTTTTATTTTGGAATTCTCGCCGACTTTTGTCCGCACAAGTTCGACAAAATTACCTATTTCGACGCGCTTTGCGATTTTTGTACCAGGCCTTATCCGCGCGAAAGGCCCTATCTTACAGCCCTCTCCGATCGTAACATTTTTCTCGATTATTGTATTCGGATATATGATCGTATCTTTTCCGATTACGGCTTCAGGATCTATCTGGGTAGTTACGGGATCGATAACGGTAACGCCTCTTTCCATGTGCTTTTTCATGGCTTTTTCCTTTATTATATAGTGCGCCTTCATAAGCTCCCGGCGGGAATTAATGCCTATAGCTTCTGACGCATCTTTTGTTGAAAACGACCCTATTTTTACGTTTGCGGTTTTCAGAATATTTACGACATCTGTAAGATAATATTCGCGCTTTTTTGCATTCAGTTTGACCTTATTGACATAAGGGAAAAGGGTTTTTTTCTTAAAAATATATGCGCCGATATTTATTTCATTTATACCCCTTTCGTCCGGCGTGGCATCTTTTTCTTCGACAATCTTCGTTATGCTGTTTTTTTTCCTTATCACCCTGCCGTAATTTTTGGGGTCGTTTACCCTGGCCGTAAGAATAGTGCACCCGAAATTGCCGCTTTTGTGCGTCTTGATCAGTTTCTTCAGTGTTTCCTTTTTAAGGAGCGGCGTATCCGCGTATAAGACCAGGATATCTCCGTTATAATTTCGAAATCGGCTCCTGGCGCAGTTTACGGCATCACCCGATCCAAGCTGCCGCTTTTGATGTGTTATGTCAAAACCCTTGAATTCTTTTTTTATTTTCTCGATGCCGTGTCCTAATACTAAAACAATTTTTTCCACCCTTAAGTTATTTACCGTATCTGTCAGGTGCTTAAGGATCGGCTTTGAATGCAATGCGTGCAGCGGCTTTGGCATTTTTGATTTCATTCTTGTGCCGCTTCCGGCTGCCAGGATTATTGCTCTTATGTTTTTCATTGGTTTTTTGTGCGCTATCTTTGACTCAAGACCTTTCAATCTAGCATAGAATCATCAACCCAATTATTTATTTCTTATTTATCAATCCTGAAAGCATTTTAGAGATTATTTCCGCCTCTTGCAGAAGATTCTGACAAATTGCTTCATCAATTAAACTTTGTCGTTTACAAATCTCCAAAATAGGGACGCATTCAAACACTGAACCTCTTGCTATGCGGAAAAATGATTGCCTGTCTTTGAGGTGATACCTGCCGTTTCCCTCGGCAATATTCAGTGAAATCGAAAGCGCTGCGCGATTAAATTGGTCAACTATATGGTAATTCCCTCTAGTAAACTTCTTGGTTAGATCTGATACTTTACAATAAAAATCTACTGCTTTATTATAGACATTCAGTTTTTCCAGCATGAAAGACATAACAATCTTTCTTTTTGAACATTAGAACATTTGAGCATTAGACCGCATTGTCGCTTTTATTTTTCTAATGCTCCAATGCTCTGCCACTTTTTGGCTCTGCCAAAAAGTGGCTGCCCAGCTAGGATTCGAACCTAGACGCGCAGCTCCAAAAGCTGCTGTGCTACCATTACACTACCGGGCAATATTTACAGCTTAATATCGCCGCTTTCTTCCATGGGGCTTTTTTCGTTCCGGTTGAAATCAGCGTCAGTTGCCTTGGTTTCCCCTAAAGTGAGGCTCTCCTGAGGCAGGGATTGCCTTTGAAACGAAGGGGACTCTTTAAGTTCCTCTTCATAGGTGGCCAGAACCTTTTTCTGGATATACTCCCTGCATTCAAGCGTAATCGGGTGCGCAATGTCTCTGTGTTCCGACTGTTTCATTTCCTGGTTTACGTCCCTTACGCCGGGCGCAGGTAAGCTTGCGCCGCACTGGTTACAGAATCTGCTTCTTATCACATTTTTGTAATTGCATCTAGGACATGTTTCCCTCATTTTTCGGGAAGGCATGGCCACAAAAAGGCCCTTGTTTCCTTTGATGACCTTCACATTTCTGACTACAAAACAGTTGTCAAACGTAAGGGTAGCGTAAGCCTTGAGTTTCTTGTCCGGCCCTTCCTTTACAATTACTTTGACCTCTGTAATATCCATGTTCTCTTCCTCCTCGCTTCTACTCCGCCGCATATTCGTAGAAATTCGCGAATCATTCAAAGTTCACGCGGTAGGCACTATAAAGATCCGCCATCCCTTGCCCTTTACAAAAGGGAAACGCTTAACCAGCAATCCCTTTGCCCTCATTGCCTCCTTCCTTTTTTCGAATAAACTAAAAACACTGGGGCCGCTACCGGAAACCATAGAATGCGTAAGCCCGATATGTCCTAAAGCGGCTTTAAGCCTGTTTACGATAGGCTGTACCTTGAGAACAACCCGTTCCAGGTCATTGCGTATTGCGTTTTTCATCTTTTTAGGCTTTGTCGCCATGAGGCCGGGGGATAGTATTTTATTAATCCTCATCCCTTTTGTCAACCTCGAAAAAGGCTTTTTCCTGATCTCGTTTGAAAACATCTGATAAATATCTTTTGACAGCGTTTTAACGGGCGGCGAAATCAAAAGATGCCAAAATTTCGCTTCCTTCCACTCAAACGGTATGATGCGATCGCCTCTTTCACCGGCAAAAGCAAAAGAGGCTTTGTTAAGAAAAAAAGCTATGTCAGCCCCCAGGCTTCTCCCGATTTTCAAAAGGCATGCGGGATCAAGCGATGAGCCCCAAAACTTACTTAAGCCCCCAAGGAGGCTCGCAGCATCGCTCGAACCTCCTCCCAGGCCCGAGGCTACCGGGATTTTCTTGAAAATCTTAACCTCTACGCCTTTTGACACTCCGGCACGTTCCTTAAATAAACTTATTGTTTTGTAGATAAGGCTGTTCTTGTCTGTAGGAACATTGGAATTATTACAAAGAACTTTTATTTTGTCGCTTTTTCGCAAAATTATTTTGTCGTATAGCGCAATTCTCTCAAAAACCGTTTCTATGTTATGGTATCCGTCAGACCTCTTATTAAGAACTTTAAGATACAGGTTTATTTTGGCCGGGGCATATAAAATCATCTGTGTTTTTTTGCATCAAGCGCTTCATGCGCCGCCCGTACCACGTCCTCCGTAGCCAAGTTAAAATACTTTAAAAGTTCCATGGACTTGCCGCTTTCTCCGAAGACGTCTTTTATGCCGACCATCTTAATCGGCACAGGATATTCCTGGGAAACAACTTCGCAAACAGCGCTTCCCATTCCGGCAAGTACGGTGTGCTCTTCCACGGTGACGATAGCGCCTGTTTCACGCGCGGCGGCCAAAATGAGTTTCCTGTCAATCGGCTTAGGCGTATGCAGATTGATCACCCGCGCTTCGATGCCTTCTTCTTTCAATTTCTCATGCGCCTTCTTGGCCTCATACAGGGAATGCCCGCACGCTATAATTGTTACGTCTTTGCCGTCTCTGTAAAGTACAGCTTTACCGATAATAAAGGGGTCCTCCGCCTTAGTCAATACGGGGGCTGCCTGCCGACCGAGCCGGAGATATACGGGACCGTCGCACTCCGCTGCCTGCATTGTCGCTTTATACGCCTCTATGGCATCAGCGGGAACTACGACTTTCATGTTCGGCAATATCCGCATCAGCGCAATTTCATCTATCGCCTGGTGCGTTGCGCCGTCTTCACCCACTGTTACTCCGCAATGCGTGCCTATAATTTTTACGTTAAGATTCATATAAGCCACCGAAACCCTTACCTGGTCCCATGCGCGGCCGCTGGCAAAAACGCCAAAAGTACACGCAAACGGTATCTTGCCGGATAAAGCCATGCCGCTTGCTGTTCCAAGCATATCCTGTTCCGCCACGCCAAAACCGATAAACCTCTCGGGAAATTCCTTTTTAAACCATCCGGCTCTGGTTGAATCGGTCAGGTCTGCTGAGAGGACAACTACATTTTTGTTTTTCCGGCCCAGTTCCAAAAGCGCCTCTCCGGCGCCATCCCTTGTCGGTTTTTTCTTCAACTCCTCTTGCATAAATTCTCCTGTGTCCCGTTAGTTCAGTACACTTAAAATAGTATTGATCCCGAGTTTTCCCCGCTTAAACAGATAAATGTCCTCTTTCGAAACCGCAAGTTCCGTGCTATAGTTTTTTTCCTCTATTTTTACCAGATTGAAATCCCTGAACTTATACCCGTAGACGACATTACTGATCTCGTTAATTATATTCTTAAAAATATCATCTTCCATAAGCGCCCTTTCATCAGGTGTTGAGGTAAAAAGCAAAGATTCGGCGCTAAAACTTATAAGGAAAAACCTGAACCGGTCTTTTACCGCAAAGTTCCCCGTAACGAGTTTGAGATCGTACCTGTTTAGCGACTCCTCTTCGCTAAACCTCATCCTTATGCGGCTCGCTATCTGCTCGGCCAGGAATTCTTCAAACGTAATATTTTTTATGTAAAATTTTCCGTTCCAATAGCCTATGCCATCGAGAGAACCGGGCTCGCTCCTGAAAAAGTCATCGAGTACCTTATCCCGCATTTCCTGATCCAGTTCCATTTTATCCAAGACATCCGTTATAGCCTTTTCCTTCTTCGCCTGCGGATTTTCGCTCATGTCGATCAGGGTTCTTTTGAAATATTCACCCCGTGATATATCGGAATAAAATGCCCTTTTTATGTCATCTACATACTTAATGATTACGAGCTGGATTTCCGGGATCCGCACGTCCTGCGTTATAATACAATAGAATTTTATGTCCGCATCGGTGCTTAATGTAATACGTGAAGCGCCCAGAATGACATCCTGTATTTTATCCTGCGCTTCTTCGCTAAGGCTTAAGGTCGCGCCAAAGAGATTCATGAGGGGCATATAGAGGGCCAGTGTCTTGCCCGACAGAGTTACATCTACGTTTAGGTCATATTCGTCGCGGCATAATTTTATTATGGATTCGCGCAAAGTTGCCTTAGGGTATGTCACCTCGTTGCATCCTACAGAGGAAAATAAAATAGAAAATGAAAGGCCGATAAGGCATAGCCTTTTCATTTATCGTTCGCCCCCTTCTTGTTGGGGGATTTTCCGTATTCTTTGAATATCGCTTCTATTTCGTCGTATTCCAGTTCTTCTTTTTCCAGAAGTTCCTTCGCAAACCTGTCGAGAATCACGCGCTCGTCATTCAAGAGCTCCTCGACTTCCTTAAAACACTTCTTAAACACCTTGTTCGTGTCGTCGTTCAGCTTGCGCTTCATTTCTTCGGAAAGTTGCTCCTTGGGTATAACGGTAAAATCGCCCAATAATCCCGAATCACCCATGCCCAGTTTCCAGACCATAACGTGCGCTTTCTTCATCGCCTGGCTGAAATCGCTTGATACCCCGCTTGAAGTAACTCCGAGTTTAATCTTTTCGGCTGCGTACCCCCCGAGCGCAGTTTTTATATCCGCCAGGAAGCCATGTTTTGATTTAGTATGAAGTTCTTCTGTCGGAGTATGGTATACCACTCCGAGTGTGGCCCTACGCGGTATTATGGAGGCCTTGAAAACATCGTCCGTAGGATGCAGGAGGTACGTAACTATGAGATGGCCCGATTCGTGGTAGGCAGTCATTTCTTTTTCTTTCGACGTCATCGTAAGCGGGTGCTTGATACCAAGCTCTACCCTCTCAAATGCTTCGCTTATTTCCTGCTGGCCTATTTTTGCTTTCTTTCTCCGGGTAGCTATGAGAGCTGATTCCTTTATGAGGTTCGCTATGTCCGCGGGCGTCTTATATACCGCGCGCCTGGCAAGCCTGGGGATGTCAAGGCTTTCCTCAACGGTTACTTTTGATAAATAATACCGGAATGTCTTTTCTCTGTCTTCGAGGTTTGGACGGGTAATGTATATCATCCTGTCAAGCCTTCCGGGCCTTTTCAGGGCCGGGTCGAGGGCTTCTTCCGGCGCGTTTGTGGCTGCAATCACCACGATGTTAATGTCTTTTTCCTTGAGGCCGTCCAACTCCGCAAGTAACTGGTTCTGCGTGGAATTCGTTTCCTGTCCACCCATAAAACTGAAAGACCGCGCGCGGCCTACCGTATCGATCTCATCAAGAAATATGATGCATCCACCGTAACCGAAAGCGAGGTTCCTCGCCTTTTTGAACAGTTTTCTCACTCTCGCCGCACCTACGCCTACGAAAATCTCCACGAACTCACTCCCTGACATGGATATAAAAGGAAGCCGCGCCTCTGTTGCTATCGCTTTCGCGAGATATGTTTTTCCACAGCCGGGAGGCCCGATCAGCAGGATGCCTTTTATCACTTTGCCGCCTATCGCCTTAAGGCGGGCTCTGTCCCGTATCAGTTGGACAACCTCCCACGCCTCCTGTTTTGCCACTTCCATGCCTATTACGTCTTTCCATTTTACGTCAATGTCTCTTCCCTTGATGGGCGCTTTATCGAGCTTGGCAAAACCGCCTCGTAAGAATAAAGAGTACATAAGAACAAAAATCGTAGCAGAGGTGCCCACTAGTAAAAACTGAATAGGCAAAGTAGCTATTGTCATTTTCCTGTAGAAAGACTCCAGGCTATTTAGCCCTATTATGGCGAGTACAACGATAAGCAACACTATAGATACAACAATTATAATGACCTTATACATTCTGAAATACATTATTATCCGACGATTCAGCATTTTTTTAGCTCCTCATTTAATTCTGTCAAGGCTTTTTCGAGTTCGTCTTTTTTCGGAGCGATCCCGTGCCACTCCACCCGGTTTTCGATGAAAGAAACACCTTTGCCTTTCACGGTATGGGCTATCAGGACCTTCGGCTTATCGATAACTTTGTCGGCTTCGTCTAAAGCGTTTATGAGGGCCTTAAAGTCGTGGCCGTCTATTTCAAGGGTATGCCAGCCGAAACTTTGCCATTTTTTGGCATACGGTTCAAGCCCCTTCACGTCGCAGCAAAACCCGTCTATCTGCAGTTTGTTAAAATCAACTATGCCGCAGACATCGCTTAAACCATAGTGGCTTGCAGTCATCGCAGCCTCCCATATCTGGCCTTCGTTGGTCTCTCCGTCGCCCATTATGCAATATATTTTCGGATTGATCCTGTCTATCCTGTTCGCGAGCGCCATCCCATTAGCTATTGAAAGCCCTTGTCCCAGAGATCCGCTCGATATTTCGATACCTTGAAGCCCCAGTTGCGGATGTCCCTGAAGAGGCGAACCGAGTTTGCGTAATCCCCACAACTCTTCGCGGGGAAAATAACCGCAATCCGCCAAAACAGCGTAAAGAGCGGGGCAACCGTGCCCCTTTGAAAGCAAAAGCCTGTCCCGGCCTTGCCAGCCCGGGTTCCTGGGGTCATGCTTCATTTTGTAATAATACAGGGCCACGAGGATTTCCACCAGGGAAAGGCTGCCACCGGTGTGCCCGCTTCCGGATTTTTCAAGCATCATAAGGATATCTTTGCGTATTTTTATCGCTTTTTTCTTCAGCGTTCTGATATCTGTTGTTTTTTTGTTTTTCATTTTTAGTTTTTAATTTTGGATTCTAAATTGTTGATTTTTTTCTTTACCTTTTCCTGGCTCGAATCCAATTTCAGCGATATCTCCCATTCCCTCCTTGCGTTGTTAAAATTGCCTTTTTCGAAATGCGCGTCTCCCAGATGGTCTCTTATGATCGCGTCTTCCTTCTCCAGGCTCACGGCCCTTTCGAGTTCTCTTAAAGCATCGTC
>JAMXCZ010000003.1 GCA_024542975.1 Candidatus Omnitrophota bacterium
CCAAGCTCAATAGATTATACCTTGACGTTTACGCCGCCAGAGGGATTTGAAGGAACAACGTTGGAGGTAACCACTATAGTTACAAGTATAAATGACTATGATGGAGTGAGTGGGCTGCACTATGATGCGGGTCAGGTGCTAGTAGAGGAAACTCAAGAAATAGCTCTTGGGACCGACAACACCTTAGACTATAGTTACGCACCATCTGTGGATTTAATTGGCGGTATGGTAATAGGCAGTGTTAGTTTGTTTGCTGAGTTATCTATTATCATCACAGACCCAGAGAGCGGATTGAGTTATACGATAGTTTACGACGATCAGTTGTTTATATACAGACTTGGTAGCTCTTTGCCTACCGAATGGTAAAGTAGGGACGCTTCTTACAACAGGAAGTGCACATAACTTCCATATCAAAGTTAAGAGACGTCCCTTCTTTTTTGCCTACATACTTTTGTAATTTTTTTCCATAAACAAACTAGACCCTATTTGGACACAAGCCCTAAAGCTTAAATACTTCATGATTTGACATTTCTCATAAGTCCTTGTATAATATAGCACTAATAATCATGGGGCCATCCCATCCGGAAGACACGGAGTGGGATAAGGCCCTGGCAGGTAGATTTTCATAGTAGAGGGGCCATAGCTCAATTTGGTTAGAGCATCTGACTCATAAAGCGAAAAGGGCCATTTTTGTAACCTCAATAAAACCAACCTATTGCGTTACTATATAAAGACTTATGGAAAAATGACTTTCGTGTAGTTTTGTGTATCTTGGGGTATTTTAGGGTATAGAGTAGTCACAAATTGGTCACAAGATGCCATTCCTAAACTACTGGTGCAGCCTTCCTCATCGTACGTCTTTTTTCAAGTTTAGAATTTTATTTCGAAATTCTTCAGTTTTTTTAGTGTGTTAAGGTATAATATAAGGGCGTTTATTTTGACGGCCGATGGGCGCCAAACAGAAAAAAAGCATAGATGAAACCATACGTAAATAAAATGAATAAAGAAATAGTAGTTGGAACATGGCTGTGGGCAGGATTTGAGCATTTTTTTGTAGGGTTTCTGCTCGAAGAACAAAATTGGAATATTCATAGTACTTTTTTTTGTTGTATGGGACTGGAATGTTTTTGTAAAGCGTATATATTAGCATGTCGATCAACTGATTATGAACACCTAAACTTTAATGAAGCCAAAGGTAAAATAGACAATATTGCGAGAAGTTTGTCTCACAAACTTCGAGAGATGCTTATGAAAATGGATGAGCTTAATAAAGATATTGAAATAGCGAGTACTTTTAAGCAGGATTTTGATGGATATAAAGGTGAGCAGCTAGTAGATGTTTTGGAAGCTGCGTATAATGAATCTCGGTACCCCGTTTCAAGCTCAATAAGTTCAAAATATCCAATGAGTGGCACAGAGCTTTTTCTAAACCCTCTAAGATCTAGCGGAATCGCTAAATTTTCATATTCTATCGGAAGGCAAATTTTATTAGCACTAAAAAATAAATATACCGTTGGAATAACTGAAAAAGTTATAAATGTTCGAACACTGAGTAGAGGAGAAGGCAACAGGTTCTGCAATTTATTTTTTGCTAATGAAATGGACAAATATGTAATGCACTAACTAAACTCATAGCATAAATGGGTGCCCTAGAACCATGAGATGTTTACAAACAGGATGATACCAAGAACGATATGGAACTTATGTCTCAATGATGTTCATCCAAAAGCTGTATGCATACCAAATAAACCTCCCCTCGGAAATACGCTATTTCTCCCATTTATGGTTGCTTAACAAACAAACGAACGATTGTTTGAATATTAAATGCCATACCCAGACTATCGGTACAGTCCGTCTCATCGCATATTCCTTTTTAGAATTTACAGTGGCATAATATAGTGCTAAAATACAATCATAATGCAGAAAAGGAGGTGTTGTATGTCAGGACGGCCGAAATTAGATCTTAAAACATATATTGCTATTGTTATGGCGATATTTGCTTCCGTTAGTGCGTGGTCTGCTCATATTAGTGCCACAAAAGTTCATCAACCGATATATGACGTTAAAGAAATGTCATATTGTGAAAAAGATGACGAAGCAAACAAGACGGCATTCAAAACAGAGTTGTCAAAAGGAGGATACACCATTTTGGATTTTTATATAGCGGACATAAACGTAACTCCTGCAAATCCAAAGGGAGATAAGTATACGTTCTTTCTTGGCAAATTAACAAAATAAGCGTTAGTTGTTAAGCATTAGGTTCCTGCCAACGCCGATATTATGAGTATTAGCAATATTTAGCATTGAGCAAGTTGGGAAAATATGGATTTAGACAAACTATTTTCAATTACGGAAAAGCTCCGAATACAAGCAATTGGTGATCCTGTCTGGATTCCAGAGAAAAAAGTTTTTGAATACAGTAATCAAAGTATAAACGTTGTTGTTGTTCTTAAAGCTATTAGAGCAGCTCAAGGCATTAAATCATTGTATCTCTTATGTAGGAATGGGTTGTTTATTGATATGGGCGCCATTTATCGCTGTGTCAGCGATTGCTCGGAAGAGATATATTTTCTACTTGAGCAATATCCAATAGCTTCGGATAATGTCAAAAAATTCGTTAAGGCATTCTTTGAAACAACAATTGATGGTCATTTGAATGCGAAAACGGAGCATGTACCAACTGGGAAAATTCATAGCGCAATGGTTAGAACATTAACTGGTTCTAAACAAGATGAGAAGATTCGTACCAGTATAAATAATATTCACAAGACTTTTTCTGGTTATACGCACGCAAATTATTCTCATATAATGCAGGCTTACGGTGGTACTCCATCTAATTTTAATCTCTCGGGCGTGTCCTCTGTCCAGCAACGGGAGATGCATATGCAGCTTGTAGAGCAGGCATACTATTCGGTGTTATGTTCGATTGGGTTTGCAGCTAACAAATTTGGTTTAGCTGAGCTCTTTCGCGAAGTCGTTCAATGTTGCGAATAGAAATGAGTAAACAACCGACCGATTGTGTGAATTAAGGATCGTCTCATTCCACTTGACTTGCTCTACAAAGTGTTATAAAGTGTTATATTATGACCCTCATACAAGAACTCGAAAAATACCGGCTCGAGCATAAAATTACGCAGGAACAGCTTGCAAAGGACTTGGGCGTTGCATTCGCTACTGTTAATCGCTGGATTAATGGTAGATATAAGCCGAGAAAGATTCAGCAGTATCATATTGAAAAGTATTTAAGAAAAAAGTGAAAAGAAAAGATATTTATGGAAAAACACTCGGTTGTTAGTTTATTTTCAGGATGTGGTGGGCTTGATTTTGGTTTCTACCAGGCTGGATTTAATCTAGTCTGGGCTAATGAAATTAGCGAAGATGCTGCGCAGTCCTATTCTAGCCTTTTAGGGCATAATGTTGTTACTGATGATATTTGGAGAGTAATTGAACAGGTGCCGCATAGCGATGTGGTTATTGGCGGTCCCCCTTGTCAGTCTTTTTCTCTAGTTGGCAAACGCCTAGAAACAGATCCGCGAGGAAAACTTGTTTTTGCTTATGAGCAAGTCATTAAAAACGCTAAACCACTAGCTTTTGTAATGGAAAATGTGCCTGGCTTGATGTCCTCCCATATTGATGGCACGCGATTGCATCTTTATTTAGCGGATCAATTTATGAAGTTGGGATACAAAGTTTCTATCTTAAAGTTGATAGCTACTGATTTTTTTGTTCCACAAAAAAGACGGCGAGTATTCATGATTGGTCACCGCATAGATGGAAAATCATTTGATCTTATTGATGCCGATGCCTTTGCAAAAATTCTTGGAGAACCTAATTTAAAATCCCCAGTTACTGTTTCAGATGCACTTGATGATTTACCGAATCCACTGCGCAAAGGCAACAAGGCTTCGGTAGCCTATAAATCATCACCACATTCGGCTTATTCTCAATTGATGCGTCAGAATGGCCCACAGGAAATTGAATTACAGACAATGCCAACTATGTCAGAACTTGATCGAGAGTTTGTTAAGCATATCCCACCTGGCGGGAACTATAATAATATTCCCGATTCGATATCTACCAAGAGAATATTGTCCTTCAAGAAATCGGGTGGAAGAACCACAACATATGGTCGTTTACATCAAGACGCACCAGCTTATACGATCAACACATATTTTAATCGACCAAATGTGGGAGCAAACTATCATCATGAAGAAGAGAGACTAATTACTGTTCGTGAAGCATTGCGTCTTCAGTCTTTTCCTGATTACTTTACTCCATATTATTCGAACCAAAGAAGTCTTCATATGCAGATAGGTAATGCTGTTCCGCCTCTCATGGCCAGAGCTGTTGCAGAATCTCTTAAAAGATTGCTCGCATGATACAACAAGAAGTTATTAAAAAAGGTGAATTAGGACAGGTTTGGACTCCTAGCGATGTAGCTTGCGAAATGGCTAAAGAAGTATTAGCTGTAAACCCGCGTGCAAAGCATGTGCTTGATCCTGCTTGTGGTCCAGCAACTTTTTCAACTGCATTTGATAGCGCCGGAGCTAAAAATATAGATCTTGTTTGCTATGACGTTGATGAAACCATGAAGAAGTTTACCGCCAAAACGAATCGGAAACTTGGGTTCAAGAGTAAAACTAGATTAGCTGACTACTTAGCAGATACTAGCTTAGAGGGAACTTTTGACACAATTATAATGAATCCTCCGTATATTCGTCAAGAAGACATAGCAAAAGTTAACAAGGATAAATACCATCAGTATTTATCTCAAAATTTTAGAGAAAAAATTGACAAGAGGACTAACCTGTTTGCTCTGTTTCTGTTAAAAGGAACACTTGACCTAAAGCCTAATGGTGTAATGTGTGCAATTGTCTATGATGCCATTAGTCAAACCGAGTATGGGAAGAAGACGCTTAAACTTATGGATCGCCATGCTAAAATGTTATCTAGCAAACACGTTAAAATGCCTTTTGATGATGTTTTAGTTGACGCTCAAATCCTACTATTTCGTAAAAGACAACATATATTGGAAGCGAGCGAATCCTACAAAGAAAGATGCGACGACAAGCTAACAACTCTTGAAAAGTTGCTTGATACCCGTAGAGGAACTTGTTTCCCATTACGAAAGCTATTTATTGCTACCCGAAATGATCCATATTTTAGTTCTACGAGCCCTCTTTTTATTAAACAGCGCAACATTACAGGACTTGTAGTTAAGCCAGATCAGAGGGCGTATCTAGCTAATAAACCTCTTCGCGCTGAGATTTTTAAATGGCTGCATAAACGATCTGACAATCAGTTTCCATTATCAAAGATGGCCGTGCGCGGCATTAAAGGCCCCATTGTTTTCAATTACTATATGCGTAAAGCACCTCGCCATTTATGGAATCCAAAAAACATTGCTGTAACAGACAATTTCTATGTTTCAACCCCAAGAAATGATTTTCCAAGTGAAATAGCTTGGTTTCTTTTGAATAGTGACCTCTATATATCTAAACTTCTAAGGGCTGCTCGGAATCAGGGTAATGGGTTGTTAAAGCTGCAATTATTCGAATACAAAAATGTGCGAATGCCTGATTGGAATCGGATTCCAAAAAGGGAAATAGCAGCTTTGTCAAAAGTCGCGAAAGAGTTGATCAAAGATAATGCTAGTTACGAAACTATCAGGAAAATTGCTGATAAAGCAACAAAGGGGTTGTTTAATGCCTAGGCCAATTTTGCCATCATATTCATCACCCGAAAATACAGTGTTTCATCCAGCTTTTAAATATGCTGTTGAAGAAGCAATTGCTCGCAAAGGGCTTACTGGAACCATTGATATTAAGGGGCAATATCCTACTCCGACTGGACCTGCAGATTTCGCGTTGTTCAACAATTCAACTCAAAGAGTATTAATGCCGATAGAGATAAAGAGAACTCAAGGAAGTGCCAGAGGACCTGGAAGACGACAAGCTCGTGATTATTGGGTGAATTTAGGGCGCGCAACGCCATTTTATTGCGTATCGAATTTAGAGTTAACGGAGCTATTCAGAAATGATACTCTTCGTCCAAGGACATCTGCTCAGCTCTTAAAATTATCCAATGCACATGCTGGTCAATTAGGTGTTACACAGCCAAACGACCTATATGACAATCTTATTTTATGCATGGAAGAGATACTTGATCTATTGCTTGGCATATCCAGTCCAGTTTACGTAACTGGGCTTGTCGAATTTCAGGCGCATATAGAGAATGTAATAGGCAATGCGTCGGCTTGGCACAAAATATTCATACCGGCATGCTATGAATACATTAGAGGTGCCGCGTCACTAGGCGGCCCACTTTCTACTCTAATTGCGTCTTGGAGAGCAGCAGATTTCTTTAAAAACAATCCCCAGCGGCTTAATCAACTTGGTAGTGCTGTTGACTTTGAACATATATTCAAAATTCCAGACCCAGATCCCAATGACCCGATTGCTTTTGCTCAAATAGTATTGAAAGAATTGTATGAGAGCGGTAAGGCGCTTGGCCAGGGAGATGATATAGCAGAGCTTGTTAATGAAGCCTTAGCGCCAGCTGGGTTGGGAATAATCGAAACTGATGTTGAACTGGCTCAATTATTATCTGTTGTAGCAAGAGTTGCATTAGGCAGAGACTTGAAACCAAATGAAGAAGTGGTTGATCCTGCGGCTGGAAGCGGTCGTATCTTAACGGCGCTGTTACTAACCGCATTTCCAGGGCTAACTCCACGCCAAGTTAGAGCCATTGAGAAGGAACAGCTTTTTGCAGAATCTTTAAGTCTTCGCTTGGGTTTGGCATTTGCTCCAGTGATCTCTGCAGCTAACTCTCCAACGGTAACTATTTCACCCATTGAGTCAATAAATCCATCCGAATTTGAAAACGTCCGTATTGTTTCCATGAATCCTCCTTTTATGTCTGGCGTTCAGGCTGCTAGCTTGAAAGGGTCATTTGTTAGTCGCATTAGAGCCGTTTCTGGCAGACCGTCTGTATTAAGCAGTGGTCAGATAGCTCTTGAGGCTTTATTTCTTGAGCTTATTTGGCATTTGGTTAAGCCAGAAACAATCATTGCTACAGTTTTTCCTTTCCAACATTTATCGAGAAGATCGGATGAGGTAGTTGCTTTACGGCGTTTTCTTGCTGAAACTTTTGCTTTAACACATATCGTAGTTTATCCAAGCGCAGGTCTTTTTCAAGAAGTTATTAAACAGACCGTTTTGCTCGTTGGGAAAAAAGGAGCGACTGAAGAAGATGTAAAGGTTGTCGAAATACAAAAGCGAGTTGCAGATGTTGATTTTTCTGAAATGCTTAACCAAATGCTCAGTGGTAGTTTAAACCCAACGCATGGTGTTTTAATAAAATCTGTGCCACGATGTGATCTTATGTCTAGTATTTCTGACGGCTGGAAGGGAATATTTGGTTCAGGAGCATTGAGCCAAGCATTTCTGCAAAAATATATGAGCAGTTTTTCTTCAATTGAAGACCTTGGATCTGCCAATGTCACCAGGGGGTCTGTAGGAAATCATGGTAACACAAAATTAACAGTTTTTAATTCACCCAACCCGAGGTATCTTAGCGTTTTCAACTTAATTCCACCTCTTTGGTTAAAGCCAGTTCTTAACAAAACAGTAAATATGCCTAGAGACCTAACCCCTACTAATGCGCCACAGATGTCATTTGTACCGCCACCTTCTGCTTACCAAGCAGGAACAGCAGAAAATCAAACATTGCGGTCAATCGTTCAGAAATATCTGTTGGTATATGTTCCACCGCGAGGAAGTCAAACGCGCAGGGTTAAGACAGAGGATGAAATTATAAGTGATCTACAGGCAGACCAGAGAGTTCCTGGCTCCGGGTGGGTGCTAATCCAACGGGCTTCAAGAACACAGGGAGAAATTGGCTTACTAGAGCATAATGGTATTTTGTTGTCGACAAATGTTCCTATGGTTAAACTTCCTACAGATAGAGAAAGAAAGCTACTGGCCTCCTGGGTTCTTTCGGTTTTTGGACAGATGCAGCTTAATATTCTTGGAACATCTCAAGAAGGTATGCGTAAGCTAGAGATATCTTCCATTAAAGGGCTATTGTATCCGGATTTTTCTGTTATTTCTGCAGCTATTGCAGCAACATTGCTTTCAACCCTTATGACTGAACCGGCTTTGTCCTTTAACCAAATTCAGCAACGGTCGTCGGACCAACTTTGGGCAGAAGTGGTTGATCCTGCTGATTCTACCACGTGTCTAGTTCAAGCATTTGAAATCTTTCAACAGCAAGTTGAAGAGCTGCAAAATTTTGGGAATACATAAAATAATACTTTGACGGTGCGATGTAAGCAACGCTTAATTAAAAAAACTATTTGACCAGTTTCAATTCAATGGTGTCTTGCTATAAACAAGAAAGGCCACCTCAATAAAAATAAATGGTGTAAATACAAACAATCGATTGATTGTTTAATACCACTTTTTATACAAGAGAAGTTCCCGATTTTACAGGGGAGGATTATTAGATAGCTTATGGAAAGCGCAGATAATGAATAAGATCATCGTATTAGCATTAGCACTCTGCTTATTCGCTACAACCGTCTATGCCGGGTATGTCCGAGGTTATACGCGCAAAGACGGTACGTATGTCCAAGGATATAACCGATCTGAACCCAATGACACCGTAAGAGACAACTACAATTATAAAGACAACACAAACCCCTACACAGGCGAAACTGGAACGAATTACTACCGTGATAACAAAACAAGCGAATATTACGACCCATACTACGATTCCTCTGATAGCTACGATTCCGATTGGGATTGGTAGATAGTACGTAAATCCAATTTTACGACGCTTGCCAATCCCCCGCCCCGGTGCTACAATAAGCGTATGAAAACAAAAATGATTATAAAGGAGATATATTATGCAGATTGAGAGCGTGCTTTTAAAAACATGGTATTGTGAAGAAAGAAAAAAATTGGAAGATTCGCAAGCTTTTAAAAGAGAAGCATATCTAAAAGCCATTGATGTGAGGTCTGAGATTATTAATAAAATTCAAAAAGAAGATTTACAAAATCTAAAAGAAAAAGGGTATATTTCTAAGGAAGTTAAACTAACCCTTTTATCCGATAGGGGTAAAGAACTATCTATGAAAAACGGTATAATAAATATGGGAATAAGTGACAGTAAAGAGTTACCAAAAACATGGGAAGAAATATCCGCAATAGAAAGTGGACGTAAAAATATCTATGTACAATATTTCTATCAATTAAAGAAAGTAAATAAAATTGAAGAAGAACTAAAAAAACGAAAACTTAACTTCGAAAAAATATATGAAGAATATAAAAAGAATATAACATAAACAATGAAATACATATTCTTAATGTTAAGTTTATGTCTTTTTAATTCCCTCGCCCTCGCCGAAACGCACATCGACGCAAAGTTTAAATTCCCCTACGAACAGAAAAATACCGTTCTCGAACAATATGACGCCAATACTACAACAAAAGCATACTCAAAACTATCCCTCGAAGACAGGATCCGGCTGATACAAGACATCCTTGAGCGATACCGCAAGACCGGCGTTCAGACCAAGTATACAGCCGCAGAATACATATACGCTATCGATAATGTGCTTAAGAAGAACCCGGATTATACAACCGTGCCATTGGGGCAGATTATTAAGATGATACTGGAGGAAGAGGGTAAGGTTAAGGGGGAATGATGGAGAAAAAATGGTCATGGGGTGTCAATGCGTTCGCCATATTAGTTCTATCTTTTGGAATATTTTTTCTTATCGATGATATAAAAATGAGAAACCTTAGCTTGATGGGAACAACA
This sequence comes from Candidatus Omnitrophota bacterium, assembly GCA_024542975.1. Lineage (GTDB taxonomy): Bacteria > Omnitrophota > Gorgyraeia > JABMRN01 > RBG-13-46-9 > JAMXCZ01. The sequence goes on from JAMXCZ010000003.1 coordinate 9,826, forward strand.
TTTATTACGGTAATACCTGGTTTATTGGCTATGGGAATCATGCTGAGACGACAAATGGCTCGAAGGATATGCATGGCGTATTTTTGGGGAGTAGGTATCTTTGCAATCTTTGCCTCATGTTTTAAGGCTATTAATGGTAAAGCCATATTTAGCATAACGATTATCCTTCTAGCAATCACTTGGTACCTCACCCGTCCAAAGGTAAAGGAGCTTTTTAAATAGGAGAAGCTATGAATAAGAAGTGGTACTCGGGAATCATATTACTAGCAGTATTACTTATACTAGGGTCAATTGACCAATTAAGAGATGGCGTGAGAATTGAATCATACCGATTACTTGCGCACCCATTACCAGAATTATATGTGATTATTCGTTATGCTGTAGCTAAAATTTTCATATTTTTAGGACTCATTACAGCTATTGGTCTGTTTTTTAGAAGAAACATATCTAGAGTATTTGCAATTATTATAGGCATTTACTTATCGGTGTTTTATTATTTAATAGAAGGTCCCCTGGCCGTAAAGAATTTGATAAGTTATGGGGTTGATATAAATGGTGCGGTTATACTTAAAATGATAGGTGAATTTAGTTTTGGATTAAGTTTAATTTTATTTTTCACCCGGCCAAAAGTAAAGGAGATGTTTAGGTGATAATTCTAGACATCATTGTCCTGACCGCAGGATTTGGCTTATTAATATATGGCGCTTGGCAGCTTTACAATTTCAAGATGAAGGCCTATTTACTCATGGATTATACGTGGCATAGACTAGTCAAGAAGGATTGGTCAGGGCAAGATGATGAAGAAGCTCGGCATTACTTTAAGAGGGGGATTGTGGCGCTTATCGTGGGGATTATTCTTCTTTTGATAGCCTTTAAAATGTCAAATAGCCTATAGTAAATAAAAAAGGAGACATTAACGCTTTTCCCACCTGCACAGAAAAGGAGTAAAAATGTATATCCACCCTGACTTCAAGAATTATATCAGCGATTTACTTTGTGCACGATGCAAGGAAACCAGAAAAGACTGTTCTGGTTGCCTACGGGATCTTTATGTTTCTTCTAATCTCGTAGAGCTTGCAAACGAGGATCTTGAGAAGTTTGTCGAAGATAAAGCGGCCTTTGTAGAATATTGCCGTTCTCGTTGCGTTCACTGTGATCAAAAAGTTAAAGACTGCGAGAAAGAAAAGTGGGCAGACTGCTTAAAAAGTTACGAGGGAGAGTTATTGGATAGGTTTGAGTTTGTGAATCATCAGGCTTTATGTTTGGCGTAGATGATCAATGGTGATGTAGTGTGGGTGGGAAAACTTATTGGATATGAAGAAGAAACAACCTGCCTCAAAGTAAAGGAACGGTTTAAGTGAATACAATAGAATGGATAGTATGGATGATTTTTGCATTTATCACTGTTTTTGCAGGTATCATGTGGTTTATTCAAGATAAAAAGCATCCAACGGGGCAACGTTATGATACAAATGTTGTAGTTACGTTGCTTGCTTTACCAAGAATCGTTTTTTGGCAAATTCTTATATTAGTTCTATTTATTTTTGTAGATTTCAATAAACTAAATTTACTGTGGATTTATCCATTAGTCTGGTTTGGCATTTCGATAAAATGGGCTAAGCATGTCGATAAAAAAGATAAAGAAGGACTAAATAAATGACCCTCTTCGCAAAACGAATAATGATAGTACTTGTGCTGATTTTTGCCTCATCACAGATCTATGCCCTCCAGGATGAATATACTCAAAAGGTTGAAGAGGGCGGCATTGAAGACTTGTATCTTGAGCAGGGCATGGTAAACGGTGAGTTTTGGAACAACATGAGCAATCAAGATAAATTTTCATACCTTCTTGGATATCAAGATGGGCTTATGGCAACAACGGCACATTTTGTATCGGGCGAAGCAGAAAAAACAAAAGCAATGAGCAGTTTTCCAAAAGGAGTGTTTAATCAACTTATACCGCAGATAGATGAATTTTACGCAGAAGAAAAGAATATGGACATCCCAATAAGCTATGTCCTAACGATAATACGAAATCGACAAAAAGGTACTGATGAGACAAAGATACAGAACTACACAGAATATCTCCGGGATAGTCAGGGTAAAGATTTGAGGAAATCTATTGAGGGGGAGCAAGAATGACCCTCTCCGCAAAACAAAAGATAATACTATGGATAACGATTGGGCTTATTGTTCTGCTAGTCGGGCTTAATGCGGAGCGTGACCAACGTTATACCAAGGATATAATCAACACAGATAAGATTAAAATGTATGGGTTGGTTTCTGTCGATACAGTTAAATTTTTTGGATTAAACATAGGCTCTTCGACAATTACTGTAGAGCCGTCCAAGGTCAAGAAGAATAAATCGATTTTTAGCGATTCAAGCAAAGGTTTCTGGTGGCTATGGCTCCTAGCATACTACAAATACCAGCTCATAGTAGCAACCCTTCTGATCGGGTTGATGTTGTTTATAACGCTAAGGAAGAAGTGAGCAAAAAACTACTACTCTCTGTTTCAGTCTTTTTATGTATTTTTTTATGTGGTTGTGCTGCAGTAGAGAGACAATTAAACCCTCGCTCTTACTGGAAGAAAGAAATCAATAGAAGCGAAGCTTATCTCACCGCTTTAAAACAATTTGAAATAGATACTCTTCTTGAAATAAAGAAAAAACGGATTACAATGCCAATCGAAATAAGGCAAGCTATAAATTTGGGCATTGATAGAGAGATGGCAACAGAAATGAGAAGGTTAGAATTGAAAGAAAACATTGAGCTTCTAAAAGAATTACGTAAGGATATAAAAGAAATACAGGAGAAACTAAATCAGGCTAAATATGAACTTAGTAAATATGAATAAACCCATCAAAAAAATCATAGCCAGAGAAGGGCTTGTAATTATCGGAATACTTCTAATATCTCTTATACTTTATGTCTACGCAAAATTTTTAGGACAAGGAGCAGGATATCGTGGTCTTGATGGAGCGATATTTATTTTAAGGCGACAAAAAAGCATCTTCCTTTTATCAAGTTTAATTCTTCTGTTTGGCTATCCTGTCCGCTGGTTACTCCATTATCCTATCCATTTTATCCTTTGGGCAATTAGAATATTAAGGGCGAAATGATATGAAGATCTCCCTTACCCCTAAAGAAAAAAAGATAATACCCCTAGAGAATGTACGAAAGAGGCTCTAAAGAATAGATCATGAAAATAATATGTTCCAGCTGCAAGAAAGTTTTAGGCATTCAAAAACCTTTTAATGATAATTCCGAAGTTCCAGCCAAATGTCCTGATTGCTTCCAGAAAGAAAAGGAAGAGGCTTCAAAGTTGCCGCCATTGCCAGCACCTGGTGAGCGAAAGGATATTACATTCGGAAGCGGTCTCAAGGGTTTTCTTACGGTCGCAGGCACTAATACTGCAAAACTTCCCCTGTGGTATTTGATAGTTTCCGGGAAGAAGATATTTTGTGCCAAGGATCACAGAGAGAGTTTTCAGGAATACCTAGAAATGAGAGACAGCGATCAGGTAGATGTGACTTTCGTATATTCTTCATCTATTAAGATTTTGCCAGGAGATCGCAGAAGAAAAAAACAACCCATTAAGAAAGAGAAGCCCCAATCGATTGATTATAATTGTACTGTAACGGTTCCCAAGGGTTACGCGCTTATGATGTTTGATAGCGTGGCGGAGCAGCACGAGCGGTTTATGGGTGTAGTTATTGAGGGAATGGCTAAAGCATGGAAGGATAGCAGGCTCGGCTTATCGGTGTAAAAGAAGTTTAGGAGAGTTAAGCTTTTCCTTTGAAATTAAGCAGTTTTGAAAGGCTTATACGAAAGGCATTAGCGAGCTTTTCTAGCGTATCTATCGTGGCTCCGGAGGGATTTTTACCTTCCAATAGTTGAATGTGTTTATAGTCTACCCCGGATAATTCCGATAACTTTTCTTGGGTATAACCCCGCTTCTTACGCAATTCTCTTAATCTTACCGCAAGCTTGAGCTTAGTTCCCATGTTCATAACGACACAATTATCACATACTTTGCTAGTCGTTGACACCGTAAGAATACGGTGATATACTTAAATGGGAAGGTGAAAAAATGAAACACCAAATTCCATATAGTAGGGTGCAAATTAAATGAGTCCTACAGATAAAATCCTATTTTTTTTAATTGTAACTATCGAGAAAAGCCGGAGAAGGCTACTCGTTTGGCTAAAGCAAAAGCCATTTCTCTGTGGGGCTGTTGTAGTTTTTATCTCAAGTTTCATAATACCCCGCTATTTCATACAAGCTCTTGTTTTGGCTATGGCTTTGTTTGTGATGCAGTTAAAGACAAGGTGAAGAATATGGACAAGCCGATATTGCTAGACCGGGGAGAGGCAGAGAGGATCGCTGGTGAAATACTAGACAAGCTCGAGCCAGAGAATTACCCGAAGATACTGGCCCTAACAAGGGAATCAGCAATCAGGGGGATCGTGGATGGCGCGGCCGTGGGGAACGACCAGTACCGGGAAGGGTTCCTGACGAACACGGTGTTAGTGATGGAAGCCGACTTGTCGTATTAGCGCTCCTAGATACTAGACATAGAAATGCTCACCCTTTTTAATTGTGAATACCAACAAACAATTAAGTACAAGTTAAGAAAGGATCATGGTTAATGGTTGCCGGATTCTCACCAACAGATGAAGGAAATGAGGTCGTTTGTACCTTTTGTGGAGAAGAATTTAAAAAAAAGGATTTAATTAAATTAGACGATGGCGAATGGGGCTGCCAGAATTGCATTGAAGAGGGGGCGTCTATTATAAAGCAAGTCATTGCTCAACGACGAGATGGGAGAGCAGCTAATCAGGATAGAACGAAGCCCAAGAATGAAGAGAACGGGAAGAGTTTAAAAGAAAAGACGCAGGGGAAACCAAGCTTGAAAAGGTTACAAGAGTTGGTGAGGTGGAGACATATGGTGACATTGATGAAACAGTTTATAGAAGGGCAGTCTGACAAAATGAACAAACTGGTTTTGTATATCGTTCTTTGGCTAATAATTGTTATTACCGCGTACTCGTTTTTGATTCCGAAGTATTACTTTACCACAAATTATGGTGTGCCATATTACCGTTGCAATAGAGTAACCGGCGTTATCGAAAATGTTTTGGATGAAGCGGATGAAGCGGATGACGCGCGTGATAAGGCTGAAGAGCCAAAGCTTTTGTGGTTTAAAAACCTCTTCAGAAGGAACAAATAGAAAAGAAGGTGAATAATATGGACAAGCCGATACTACTAAACCGAGAGCAGGCCGAGAAGATCGCAAGCGAGATATTGAACGAGCTCGAGCCGGAGAACTACCCGAAGCTCCTGGCGTTAAACCGGGAATCAGCGATAAGGCGGATCGTAGACGGCGCGGCGGTGAGCAAAGACCAATACGAGGAAGGCTTCCTGACGAACGCCGTGTTGACGAACGAGAGCGACCTGTCCCGTTAGACGAACCTGTAAGTCCTCAAAAATCCTACCGAACTTCCGTAGAAGATTCCGAAGGTATTATACGAAGCTGGGAAGCTAACAAATAAAATGGCTTGAGTAGCCTGCGAAGTAGCGTTACAATAAAACAGCAATCAAAGATGGAAAGGAGTCAAACAAAAATGAGAATATTAGAGCTCGATTTAGATGCTGGCATTAGCCCCATAAATATTACAAAAACTGAAGAACTCAAAAGACTTGGGAATCGCGCTAAAAAAAGAGAATTATCGCATGAACTTCAAAGCGAAGGAAGAAAAATTAGGAAAAAATTTGATCTTCCAATTAATGGAATAAAAAAATTTCCAAGGGGCAAAAAGTTATCAGAATCAGAAAAAAAGCAGCATAAAGAAAAAAATAAACCTTTCAATTTAATTCTATTATCTCTACTCTATGATGATGAAGAACTTAAAGAACGGGGCATTGAGGGAAAAAGTCGAAAAAAAGAATATGAAGAGGACATAAGAGAGCTTCGACGTAAACTTTTTTTGCCAATGGAATTTCAAAAAACGCTAGCCCATTGGTATATACCATATAATAAAATTCCAGCAATTTACACTCATTCGTCCGGGTGTCAAATATGGCGTAAAGATGTAGACGGTGAAAGAATACTTTTTGTTAGCGTAACCGCCAAGACTAGACACAACGATTACAGACAAGTTTGGAGCTGTATAGAAGAACAGCGGGATTTTTATTATAAAAGTGTTATTTTTAAATAAAATGTGATATACTTGAAGCAGTAAAGTTCTTTATAAAAAGTAGTAACACTGGGCTCAAACCCGCAATCCTATTATAGGTAGGATTCAAAACCGCAGCCCCATAATAACTAAAAAGTTATTGTGGGGCTTTTTTTATTTGCGAAAAAGGATTCCGCAATAGCTGAAGCAATTTATATTTCTACAGTGATCCATAAGGTGATGAACGATATAGCTAAAAGAATGAAAAAAAGTGAAAGGACTGAAAAAAATGAGACAAGCAAAAGAAGAAAATCTACCTACAATACCGCATAACGAAGAAGCCGAACGCGCTTGTTTGGCCTCACTCATACTAGACAAAAACCTCATAAACGAAGCTATCGAGACTATTGCTCCCGAGCATTTCTACGGCGCTCGAAATAGGACCGTGTATAAAGCCATACTTACCCTTGCAAAAGAAGGAAAGCCGGCAGACCTTGTAGTCTTAAACGACGTTTTAAAGAATAAGGACGTTCCCGCGTCCTTTTTGGTCGAACTTACTGCCTCAATTCCTACATCCGCAAACTTTCGCCATTACGCAGAAATACTTAAAGGCCACTATGTCCGGCGCCTGACAATAGAGAAATCATACCGCCATATCGAGGAGGCTCAAACTACCGATGATTATTCCGGACTTCTCGCTTTAGTAACGCAAGAATTTTCTAAGCTTGCCCAGGAGCAGATTAAAAGCGATATCCTGTCACCAAAGGAGTTGGCTAAGATAGGATTGAAGGATTTCACCGATAGGCTTGATAATAAAATTGATTTTACAGGCTTTTCCAGTGGCTATTATCAGCTTGATAGGCTATGCGGAGGCTTTGGTCGAGGCGATCTGGTTATCGTGGCTGGCCAGACAAGCATCGGCAAGAGCGCGTTCCTTTTAGATATTGCTTATCGGCAATCGATCCGAGGAGGCCTTAAATGCGCTTATTTTAGCCTGGAGATGGGTGTTTTTGAGATAGTCTATCGCCTTCTAAGTAAGATGACTTTTTTGGAATCCACCGCTATAAAAGCGCCTAAGCTTTTAAAAGAAGAACAAATAAAAAAAGTCATACAGGCTGCAAATGCTCTGCACGATTCCAATTTTTTCCTCGATATCATGCCTATCATCAATCTTGAAAAGCTCTTGGCTAAAGCGCGAAAGATAAATGCAAAGGAGAATATCGACTTAATTTTTATAGACTACATACAGCTCATATCAACCAGGGTTAAAAATCAGGCAAGACACGAGGTTCTTTCGGATATAACTAAGGACCTAAAGCAGCTTGCCCGGGAGCTTGAAGTACCGGTAATCGCCGGCGCGCAACTTAACAGATCCACGCTCGAGAAAGCAGAGCCCAAGTTAAGCCATATCGGGGAAAGCTTTGCGATCGTGCAACATGCCGATTCCGTGATTTTAATTTCAAGAAACGACGCAAATGCAACCCTCAATATAGCCAAAGCCCGGCAAGCCAAAGGCGGAAAATTCGACTTAAGATTCGATTTTAAAACAGTCTCCTTTGTGGAGCGGGAGGTAGCTAATGATTTATGAGACTACTGATATAAAACTTGGAGCTGCAATCCTCGCTGAAATCCTTGAGACCTTCTTCGTGGGTATTAGCAAAGAGAACTGTGTCGGCACAAAGAGACCTATCAAAATAACCTATTCTGAGGAATACGCGGAGACGTTGAAAAAACTAATAGGAGACTACGAGAGAAAAGTTTTAATGGTAAATTTATACGAGTTTAATCGCGCGTTATTTCTGATACGCAATGCGCTATTCGGAAGAAGTGGACATAATGGAAACGGATTGAGAGAAAGGAAGGCCGGAGGTGCAACTAGACGATAGAAAGAAGCGAACCGTTCGAATCCCTACCGAAATATGGGAAGCCTTAACAAAGGTTAGAATTAGTGGTGAAGAATGGCAATGTTTATGTTTGATTTTAAGAAAAACTTACGGCTGGCATAAGAGCAAGGATTGGATATCCAATTCACAGTTTGTTAATGCTACCGGGATTAAGAAGCAGAGTGTAAATAGGGCGTTAAAAAAATTGATAGCGAAAAATATAGTAAGCAAAAAAGCTTACGAAAGTAGGCAGTTTTACGGATTAAACGAAGATCTTCGGAGATGGAAACCGTCAGCAAAAAAGCTTACTAAAAATGTAAGCAATAAAGCTTCTGGTAGTAAGCCAAAAAGCTTCTCAGATGTAAGCAATAATGCTGCCCACAAAAGCATTATTACAAAAGCATCTATTACAAAAGAGAAAGAGTTTGAAAAAACATTTGGTAAGAATCCAGAAGAATTTATAAGAAGAGTGTAGGTAAGAATCTATGGCATATAAGGACAGGATTTTTTGCGGCATTGTATTTAAAAACCTTAATTTTATGCATAGACCACGGAGGTCTGCGTCTCAGGATTGCTGCAGAAGAAAACTTAATCGGATCAGACCCTATCTCTCTAAAAAGTGAGCAGGGGTAGTGACTTTTTTTTGAACAGAAATTAACTTCCGATAGTGGAGTTTATGTAAACTACATTTCGATATTCCTAACAGGTTTGAATAGGAAAGGGTGCTTGATAATTTGTCAAAAAAACATGAAAAACCAGAAACTCAAAAGGTAGTTTTTAGTCAAAAATGAGATATTAAGAGGCGCAGGATGAGAGGAAGAAAATTACAGATACCCGGCCAATGGAGCGTTAAGCAGCTAAGATTGCAGCAGATGCTAGCCGATCCGTTTGATAAGCGCGTTTTAGCTGAAAAAGCCAAAGAGGTAGGTATTAGCGAGCGCGTCCTTTACAAATGGAAAAATATGCCTGGCTGGCAAGATACTGTTTTTGAAATAGCGAAGAAATGGATAGGCGATGGCGCGCCAAAGGTATTAAGGGCCCTATATCATAAAGCAAAGGATACGGGGGATCCGGTATGTGTAAAGCTGTATTTGGAGATTATCGGTAAATATACGCAGAAAACCGAGATGGACATTAGGGCAGGGAGGTTAGAGGAATTGAGCGATGAAGAGCTTAGAGACATTATCGCGAAAGGAGCTGCTTTTCAAAGCGGAGGCAGCGGGGGAGCTCCAAAGACGCTACCGGGATAACAGGATAGCGTATTATAATCCCCATAGGCTGCAGGAAAAGTTCCACAAGAGTCAGGCAATTATTCGCCTGTTTCTCGGAGGAAATGGTGCCGGTAAAAGTATTGCTGGCGCTACTGAGACGACTTGGGCCTCCATAGGAAAACACCCTTATTGGAAATATCCCGTTCCATCAAGGGGTCGAATCGCGACTACATCATTTGATAAAATCGAACAAGTGATAATCCCTCAATTAGAGGCTTGGATTCCCAAAAGACAGGTCAGAGACCGGAAGAAGAACAATCTTGGCATATATGCAAAATGGTGGCTTAAAAATGGCACTTTTTTCGATATTCTATCATATCAGCAGGATGTTGAGGAGTATGAGGGCGTTGATCTTGACTGGTTTTGGAGTGACGAGCCTATGCCTAAAGATAGATACCAAGCGACATTAGCGCGGTTTAGAAGAGTAGGCCGTATATGGATGACACTAACGCCTTTAACTGAGCCCTGGATACTTGATGAGCTTGTTAATAACGCTGATGGAGAGTATATAGACGTGATAACAGCAGATATCATGGATAACTGTGTCGAAAAAGGCGGATACCTAAGCCGGGAAGCTATCGACTTAATGCTCAAGGGCTATGATGATGATGAGAAAGAAGCCCGGGCACATGGCCGTTTTATCTTCCTGCAGGGCCTAATATATAAGTCTTTCGATAGAGATGTTCATGTTGTCGAGCCTTTTGATATTCCTAAAGACTGGACAAGGAAATGCATTGTAGACCCACATGATCGGAAACCTTTTGCTATTGGGTGGCAAGCAACAAGTCCTACAGGCGACATATATGTGTATGATGAATGGCCGGAGTATGAGTTCCACAAGAAGAAGAGTTGCGATTTGACAATCGAGGATTATGCTAATGTTATCAAGATAAAAGAAGAAAAGCAGTTTATTGCAAGACGTCTTATCGATCCAAACTTCGGCAATGCCATAAACGTCCATACTAAGACTACGATAAAGCAAGATCTCGAGAATTACGGACTTGATTTCGAGGACGCTATTAATGATATACAATCTGGCCATTTGAAGGTGAAGGAATATCTTAAATACGATAAATTAAAACCTCTGAGTAATACCAATAAGCCGAAGATCTATTTCTTTAAGACATGTCGAAATCATATCCATGGAATGAGCCATTATTTATGGGATGAGTTCGCGGATAAGTCACGTTCGCCCAAACAGAAACCAAAAGATGCAAATAAAGACTTTCCCGATGTCGTCAGGTACGGGCTCATGGACGATTCGGGTTATCAGATTTTTAATGACGATATGTTAGCGTATCTGAAACATTACAAAGGCATGTCGACATGACAGAGCTACTCAGAGGAAATATTAAAGACGGTCTCGGCGGCAAGGAATTTTACGAGGTGGAAAAAGGGGAGTATACGATTTTAGAAAAGCCGAAACATTCTACTCAATACTTATGTTCTGTGTGGCTTTCGCCCGGTATCTATAAGTTTAAAAGCTACATTATGGTTTTTGAGAAGACGCCCGGGGTAATCCGGCAGATTGCGGAATGGGCTGATATAACTTCACCTTCTCAGATAGAATCCGTGTTTGATAAGCTTGTAAGCTATTACTCTTACGAGACTATGCAAAGAATAATGGTCGGCGTAGGAAGGAATACCCGGGGGGGGAATTTGATAAATGCCTTAGCAGGTAACCCAAGAAAACAGTATGACTTGTATAGAGAAAAAACAAGAGATGCTTCGACAGGTGTTATGGAGCCGAAGGCGGGCATAATTGATGATGATAAAAACAGAATCGCTTTAATAGACGATTTACAAGAAGCCTTTTCCAATAACAGAATATACCCCTTACCGGATAGTAATGTAGATGTTCTAAAAAACATCATAGTTGATAAGGAGAAATATACAATCCCCGAGAAATATGAAGCTTATATTTTGTCCTTAGCTGGAGCTTATAGGGTGTTTAAAGAGCATCCGCACAGAAAGCCGGTAGATCGCACGAGGATTAAAGCATTAATACAGGAACGGAGACAGAGATTAAACAATCCGTTTAGGAGATCTACATAGCCAGCGGACGAAAAATGCAAAAAAGTAGAAAGTGAGATAGATAGCGACTCCTATGGAGAAGGTAGAGCAGAGGTATCTAAACGTAAAGGGCGTGGCAGCGTATTTAGGAACTACGCCGCTTACGATATATGATTGGGTGCGGAAGAGGAAGGTACCGGTTCATAAGCTTAATGGGAGCTTGAAGTTTGATAAGCTGGAAATAGATAGAATGATGGAAGAAAATCGAGTTAAAGAAATGGATTGAAATAGAAAGTATATGTGGCTATAATAACCTTTAAAGGGTACTTTAAATTGTAACAATGAAGATAATAAGTTTATTAAAAAAGGGTTATTTTCCGAAAGAGTTACCGCCGGCATTTACAACAGAATATTTTGCTAATAAATATTCCGCAATAGCAAAAGATTATAGAAAATTAGGTATAAGAGAAAAAAGTGAATCAAAGTGTGTCAATTTTTCGATTTTGAGGCAATTTTATTCCAGAAGGGATTTAGGGATCCCGAATCCAATACATCAGTCGAACTTATCGAAATGCATTTGTGACAATTGGGCGCAAATTAATCGGTTTTATAAAAAATCACGAATTTCTGCAAGCAAACCAATAGTCGATTTATCACACAAACGGGCAGTCAGAACTAATTCATTTGCGGAATTTAAAAAACTTCGTTTACTTAATTCCTACGATAAAATTTATGAACTAAAAACAGATATCTCCAGGTTTTACGCAACGCTCTATACTCATGCCATTCCCTGGGCGTTGCATACGAAAGCTGTAGCAAAGAGGCCGCCAAGGGATCCTAGATTATTGGGCAATGTGTTGGATAAAAGCATACGTGCCTGCCAGGCACGTCAATCGATAGGTATCCCTGTGGGCCCTGATACGTCATTAATTATTGCAGAAATAATCAGTTGCGAAATCGATAATATTTTGCAGAATAAATTTAAAGATCTAAGGGGATACAGATATTACGATGATTATTATTTCTTTTTTTCAAAGCTAGAAGATGCGGAAAAAGTATTAAAAGAATACCAATGCACTTTAACAAGCTTAAATTTGGATATAAACGAAGAAAAGACAGAAATAAGAGAACACCCTATACCATCCGATAAGGTTTGGGCAATTGAAATAGGTTCATTCAGGTTTCGCAATTCAGATAAAACACAAGAAAATGATCTAGAAAAATTTTTCAGCATATCCTTTAAATTTGCAAAAGAGAATCCAAAAGATTCAGTATTAAAATACGCAATTAAAAAAATTGAATATATTAAAATAAGGAACAAGAACTGGCCTTTTTTTGAGTCATTACTTTTAAAAACTGCGCTTGTTGCGCCTTTAACTTTGCCGGAAGTAACACGAATTTTATATAGTTATTCAAAAAGAGTTGATAAAAGTAAAGTAAAAAACGTAGTCGAGCAGATAATTGAAAAGCATGTTCTCATGGGGCATTCGTTCGAGGTATCATGGTCTCTATGGCTGGCTAAGACTTTTCACTTAAAAATCAACGACGATATCGCAAAGCATATTTTTAATTCTAGCGATGTTATCTCTATTTTAATTGCACTTGATCTAAAAAGTATGCGTTTAATCGATTCGAAAGTAGACACTAGTAGTCTGCTAAATGAATTAACCGAAAATTCTCTGTACGATGATAAATGGCTATTAACTTACGAATCAATAATTAAAAAATGGTTGAACCCAACTTCAGATCCAGTTAGTATCGAGCCATATTTCAAAACATTGAAAAAGCATAAAGTTAGATTTTATGACGGCACCAAACAAGTAGAAATTATTAAGTTTAAAAAGCGAAGAAGGGCACCAACTCCATTCCCTGGACTAGCAAGACATCTACGAATGTTTTATGCCGATGAAGAACCGGATGAAATCTAAATGAGCTTATACAAAAGAGAAAAAAACTGGTATATAGATTATCACGCTTATGGAAAGCGCATTAGGGAAGTCATAGGGGCCGACAGAAAGCTTGCTGAAACCGTTCTTGCCAAACGAAAGCTTGCCATAACAGAAAACCGTTTTCTTGATATAAAAAAGAAAAGCAGAACAACCTTCAATGAACTGTGCGATCTTTACATAGAACTTCACGCAAAACCCAATAAGAGGCATTGGCAAAGGTCAGATGCGCTTCACCAGAGGCGCTTAAAAGAGTTTTTTGGCAATCCAAGAATAGCGGCGATAGCTCAGGAGCAAGTAGAGCTATATAAGGCAAAGAGGCTTGAAGAAGTGTCGCCTGCAACCGTTAATCGAGAATTAACTTGCCTTAAGCACATGTTTAATAAGGCAATCGAGTGGAAGAAGATCGAATATAATCCTGCAGCGAGGGTTAAGAAGCTCAGGGAGAACAATGCCAGAATGCGTTACTTAGAAAAAGAAGAAATTAGAACGCTGATAGATAACTGTAATGATACCGTTAGGCCGGTTGTAATTCTTGGACTATATACAGGTATGCGGCAAGGGGAGATGCTTAACCTTAAATGGCGAGACATAGATATAGGTAAGGGCATACTGTACATATTAAGGACAAAGAATGACGAACCGAGAGAAATCCCAATGTGTGATATTGTAAAGAGGACTCTCATAGCAATTCCAAAACACAAAGATAGTCCTTATGTGTTTTGCAAAAAGAATGGTAAGCCTTATGGGAAGCTTAGGAAAAGCTTCTTGCAAGCATTGGATAAATCTGGTATACTACATTTTCGTTTTCACGATCTTAGACATACTTTCGCGTCGCAATTTATGATGGCAGGCGGCGAGCTTAATACTTTGAGAGAGCTTTTGGGCCATAAGGATATTAAGATGACATTAAGGTATTCTCACTTGTCAAGAGACCATAAACGCAGGGCAATGGAGAATTTTGACCGGCAGATGGTCACAAATCGGTCACAAGCGCCGGAAACAAACTTTTTAGATAGTTTACGCGATTCTCATAACATCTTTGAAAATAAAGAGTTATAGCACTGGGGCCATAGCTCAATTTGGTTAGAGCATCTGACTCATAATCAGGTGGTTCCTGGTTCAAGTCCAGGTGGCCCCACCACTTTTTGTTATTGGGTAAGAAATATAGCGAGAGAGCGAGGGATGGCTAAAAGGGCACATGGCTTAGCTGGTTAAAGCGCTGCGTTCACATCGCAGAGATCAAAGGTTCGAATCCTTTTGTGCCCACCACTTAATTATGAAAGAGATAAACATGAAAGAGCAGATGAAAATGTTGGTTGAGCTGCAGAAGCTTGATGCGGAGATCTTTGACAGAAAGAAGATATTGGAGGAAGTGCCGGTCAGGATAAAAGAGCTGGAGAATGGGTTGGAGGCAAAATCAACGCACCTGAAGAGCCTGGAAGAGGACCTGAAGAAGCTCAAGGTCAGCCAGAAACAAAGGGAAATGGACCTGGAAACAAAGGAGCAGGGGATAAAAAAACATCAGGGGCAGCTTCATCAGATCAAGACAAACAAGGAGTATGCGGCTTTGGAAAAGGAGATCGCGAGCCTTAAGGCCGATAATTCCCTGCTGGAGGAAGAAATCATCAATTTGCTTGACCAAAGCGACGAGATGCAGAAGGCCGTGTCCGGCGAGAAGAAAGTCCTGGAAGACGAAAATAAAAAGTCAGTGGAAGAAAAGAAAAAGATCGAGGCTGAAAAGAATAAAAGCGAAGCGGAATTGAACAATTTAAACGCCAAGCGCCTGGAATTCGCAAAAAATATAGATCAGGGTATTTTGCCAAAGTATGAAAGAATTTTGCACAACAAAGCGGGGCATGCCGTAGTTTCCATAGCGGGAAACGCCTGCGGCGGCTGCAATATGAGTTTACCGCCCCAGGTGATAAATGAGGTTAAGCTTCGGGCTTCACTTATTTTCTGTGAGAACTGCGCAAGAATACTCCACGCGGAATAATGAAAAAACTATCTGTTTATGTGGATGGCGGATCGCGGGGAAACCCCGGTCCGGCAGGCATAGGGGCCGTGATATTGAACGAAAAGGGAACGGTGATCCGGGAGTACAACAAGTATATAGGTATTACGACAAACAATGTCGCAGAATATAATGCGGTTATCTATGGCCTGCAGGAGGCCCTGATAGAGAAGGCGGATGCGATTGAACTTCATCTGGACAGCGAATTGGTCGCTCAGCAGTTAAAAGGGGAATATAAAGTAAAAAATGCGAATATACGCCCATTATTTGAACAGGCATTGCATCTCATATCCGGATTCAAAAAATGCACTATAACCCGTATTGGCAGAGAAAAAAATAAATTAGCAGATAAACTTGTTAATAAAGCAATAAATTTAGGCGGTCTTTTATAAAGCGGAATAGATCGGATGGCCGCCTTGCCCGAAAGGGCGGGGAGGAAAGTCCGAGCTCCGGAGAGCAGCGTAGCGGCTAACGGCCGCCTTCGGCGCTAAGCTTATGAAGTTAGTGTCGGAAGGATTAGAGCCACAGAGACGAGTAAGTACACTACTGGTGTATGGAAGTGAAACGCGGCAATCTCTACGTGGAGCAAGGTCAAATAGTTCCCGATCAAGGAACTGCTCGTTTCTACCGTGACTTATCGGTATCGGGAAGGGTAGGCTGCACGAGGTTGTCAGTAATGGCAGCCCAAGATAGATGGTCATCGGCGCGCGCAAGCGCGCTTACAGAACTCGGCTTACAGGTCTATTCCGCTATTTAGAGGCGTTGTTGTTCCGCACAGCTTTGTGTGGAGCAACAACGCCCTTTTTTTATCTTTTTCTGCATACGCCTAACACCCCAAAACCCGCATATTTTGTGGTTAATTTCTTTGCATTCCCTATATGTAGTGCCGTCGGGATACCCACCTGATACGCCAAAAAAAGTTAGAATGTAATGTCTTGACAAGCAAAGTTACATGGTGTATAGTTGCTGTTGATGTGGAACAGAGTGGAGTAAAGTGGAGTAAATAAATGTTCTACGGCGAATTTGAACATAAGCTGGACAAAAAGGGACGGATCATAATCCCGTCGGCATTCCGCGAAGCGAGTAAGGAAAACTATATCGAAAAGTTTTTCGTTACGAGGGGATTGGATAAGTGCCTTTTTATGTTTTCGGAAGAAGAATGGAAGCAGCAGGAAGTAAAATTCAGGAATCTTTCTTTTACGAAAAAAGAGGCAAGACAGTTCAACCGGCTTTTTTTCTCGGGCGCTCAGCCGATAGTGCCTGACAAGCAGGGGAGGATCCTGGTGCCGTCATATCTCAAGGAATACGCAGGTATACGAAAAGAGATAATGCTCATAGGTGTTTCAAGCAGGATCGAAATCTGGAACAAAGAAAGCTGGAAGGCATTCTACGCGGAAACAAAAGAGACGTTTGAGGACATAGCCGAAAAATTGATAGACCTTGAATGATTGACTCGAAAAGGGGGTGAAGAAAATGTTAAAAGATCTATTTAACTTTTATGCAATTAAAAAAATGTGCGAAAATAATCGTCCGAGAGAAGACCGGTTCATGATCGAGCGGATCAGAAAAGAAAGAACGCTTGCTTCGTGCCACGTAAACCAGAATCGAAAGAAAGCTAAAAAATATAATTCCTACTATCAATGAATAACTCGGTTTTTCATAAGCCGGTAATGGCCAGAGAAGTAATCGAGTCTCTTTCTCTGAAAAATGGATACAAAATTTTGGATGCAACAATTGGCCTGGGAGGGCATGCGCGGCATATTCTGGAAAGAATACTTCCGGATGGTTTTCTGATAGGCGTAGATTGCGATGAGAATGCGCTCAAATTTGCAAAAGATCAATTGGCCGGATTCGGCAGTAAAACGCATACGTTGTTGCACGGCAATTTCAGAAACATAGATGAGATTTTGTCGGGTCTCGCAATCGAGGCGATTGACGGAGCGCTCTTTGATTTAGGTATCTCAAGCTATCAACTGAATGATGCAGGCCGCGGGTTTGGATTTGGAGGGGACGGGGCGCTTGATATGCGGATGGACCCTTCGCGCGGCCGCTCGGCATACGATATTGTCAATCGTTTGAAGAGGGATGAGCTCGAGAATATTATTCGTGACTTCGGCCAGGAGCGCTATTTCAGGAGGATTGCGGGATTTATCATAACGAGAAGGAAGGATGGCCCGATTGAATCCACCGGAGAACTTGCGGCCCTTATTGGGAAGGCAGTCGGGAGGCGCTATCGATCCCAGAGGATACATCCGGCAACGCGGACCTTTCAGGCAATACGCATCGCTGTAAACGAGGAACTGGCAAATCTGGAAGAAGGCCTGTCCAGAGTGGTGGATTTTGTCAGGCCCCGCCGTAGAATTTGCGTCATCTCTTTTCATTCTCTTGAAGACAGGATAGTCAAATTTAAGTTCAGGGAGCTTGCCAAAAGCGGCAAAGGCCGTGTGATTACAAAGAAACCGCTTACGCCTACGATTGAAGAAAAACGCGAAAATCCACGTTCACGCAGCGCAAAAATGCGCACCCTTGAGAAAATATGAATAAAAGAAAATTTTTAAAGTCCATAGCAGGTATATCGTTATGTGCCATCCTGGCGTTGGGTTATGTGCATCAGGAGGTAGAAATCGTAAAAACTGGCTTTTTAATTAACAAACACCGCAGTGAGGTCTCCTTCCAGCTTGACCAATACCGCTCTTTGGTATATAATCTTTCCAGACTGGAATCGCCAAAGAGGGTAGAGGCTATTCTTTGCATGAATGACATTGCGCTTTGCATGCCGAAAGTGAAGAATAAACGGCGTTTCAGCCAGATAGCGCGCACTTATGATGAAGAAAAGCCCCGAATGAAAAAGAGCGAATCCCTTCTGGCGTACGTATTAGATCGATTTTCCACAAACGCAGAAGCTAAGGTTGCAGAGTGAGCTATGGGCTTCGCCTTGCGTTCATAGCGCACGGCGCATAGCTTATAGCCCCTATGCATATTAATTTTAACAAAACCCGCCAATTACTCATCACGAGCGTCGTTTTTGCTCTGTTTGCAACAGTCTTAACGCGCCTGTTTTATATCCAGATAATACGCCATGAATTCTTCACGGGCTTGGCAAATAAACAGCATAAGTCTTTTGTCAAATTGCCGCCAAAAAGGGGTACGATATACGATAGCGCGGACAGGATAGTGGCAATTCATTTGGATACACCTTCCGTATATGCGGCGCCGAGGGAGATAAGTGATCCGGAAATGGTTTCCGGTATCCTGGCCGAAGAACTGGGGCTTGACGCGTTTTCGCTCCGGAAAAAACTCGCAAAAAACAGTAATTTCACGTGGATAAAAAGAAAAGCCGATCGCGCTCTCGGAGAAAAAATTAAAAAGCTCAACTTAAGGGGAGTGTATGTGGCCTCTGAAGGGAAAAGATTCTATCCGGGAGGAGAGCTATTCTCTCATGTGCTGGGGATTACGGGAATGGACCAGACTGGGCTGGAGGGCCTGGAGTTCTATTACGACAGGCAGCTTACCGGGGAATATGGCTTCAGACGCTCTTACAGGGATGCCAAAAGAAGAGAGATCGTTTCTTCCCGGAACGATGTTTTGCCCGCGCGTAACGGAATAAACATCGTTCTCACCGCGGATGCTGTTATTCAGCACATAATAGAGAAGGAAATCGGCAATATCGCGGAACTCTACCGCCCGAAGGCAATTTCCTGCATTGCCATGGATCCCGGGACCGGTGAAATATTGGGCATGGCGAATTACCCCTCATTTAATCCCAACGCATTTTCCGGCATAAATCCCGGCTTTTTAAGGAACAGGGCCGTGACTGATTCATTTGAGCCGGGGAGCGTATTCAAGATGGTAACAGCGAGCGCCGCTCTGGAGGAAGGCGTGGTTGACTTTGAAAGCGAATTCTTTTGCGAAGAGGGAGCTATAAAAATCGGCAATCGGGTATTGCATGATTACAGGCCCCATGGTATCCTGAAATTCAGGGAGATAATAGAGAAATCAAGTAATATAGGCGTATACAAGGTCGCGGGGAGGCTCGGAAAAGAAAAGTTGTCCGCTTACATAAAGAAGTTTAACTTCGGGAGCAAAACCGGTATTGATTTACCGGGAGAAGCGCCCGGTATCCTGCGCGATGTTTCGGAATGGACTACTGCGGATATGGCTTCGGTGCCAATGGGCCATGGCATTACGGTCACGGTGCTTCAGCTTGTTTCGTGTGTTTCGGCAATTGCGAACGGCGGGGTTCTAATGAAGCCATACATTGCCAAAAAGCTGCTTAACGAAGAAGGAGCCCTAATACGGGAAAATAAGCCAACGCCAATAAGAAGAGTTATTTCGAAAGAAACAGCCGCCAAGGTCAAAGAACTGCTAGAGGGTGTTGTCGAGCGCGGCACGGGGAAACCGTCCAGGATCGATGACTTCAGGGTATGCGGCAAAACCGGAACTGCCCAGAAAGTCAACCCGAAAGGTGGCTATTACGATGACAGATATATCAGTTCTTTTGTAGGGTTTGCGCCTTACGACAGGCCGCGCGTTGCGTTGGCCGTGTGCGTGGATGAACCGCGCGGTAAACATCTCGCAAGCCAGGTTTGCGCGCCGGCATTTAAGAACATGATGGAAGAGATTTTGTCTTACCTGGAAGCCGAAAGTGATAAAAATGAAGCTTAGAAAACTCATTGAGGGTTCAGGCGCCGGGCGTATCGCTCACCTCCCGGAAATCGACATAAAAGCGGTCTCAACGAATTCAAAGGCCATAAAGAAGGGGAGCCTCTTTGTTGCGATCAAAGGTTTCAAAATGGACGGGCGCAATTTTTTAAAAGAGGCGTTCCTGCATGGGGCCGAGGCGGCGGTTGTCCAGGGCAAAATAAAGAAGCCGGGGAATAGCCGGAACATTATTACCGTTCGTGACGCCAGGAAGGCGGTTTCTGTTATTGCAAAAAACTTTTATAAGTCACCGTCCGAAAGGCTCAAGACCGTCGGGATAACCGGAACAAACGGCAAGACTACGATAGCCCTGCTCGTAGAAAGCATGTTAAGGGGGTGCGGTGTCCCGTGCGGCATTATAGGCACGATCGAGTACCGGTTTGGAAGGGATCGCATATCGGCTGAGAGGACTACGCCGGATGCCCTGCTTCTCAACAGTTTGCTTGATAGAATGCTGAAGCAGAAAGCTGAAGCTGTCGTTATGGAGGTTTCCAGCCACGCTCTTTGCCAGGGGCGGGTGGATAACATTTTTTTTGATGCCGCCATCTTTACAAACCTTACGCGCGAACACCTGGACTACCACGGCAATATTGAAAACTATTTCAAAAGCAAAATGAGGATTTTCAGGCGCCTCAAGAAAAATGGCATAGCGATAATTAATGCGGATGATAAAAAAGCAGTACGCATGGAAAAAATCCTGAAATGCAAAAAAATTACCTATGGCCTGAAAAAAAGAGCCGCCCTTACGGGCATTGTCAAAAAATTGGATGTGAACGGCTCATCCTTTGATGTAAGATTGCGCAAAAAGTATGTTTTTTCAATCGATACGAAACTGGTTGGATTGCATAACATATCGAATATTCTTGCGGCCTCGGCGCTCGGCCTGTCTTTCGGGCTGGATCCGCTTTCCATAAAAGAAGGGATCGAACGCGTAAAGGCCGTAAGGGGCAGGCTCGAGCCGGTTGGCACAGGGGGTCGGGATTTTAGTGTATTTGTGGACTATGCGCATACGCACGATGCCCTGGAGAATGTCCTCAAATTTTTAAACCATGCCGGAACAGGGAAGATTATTACTGTGTTTGGCTGCGGCGGAGAGAGGGATAGGGGTAAAAGGCCGCTTATGGGGCGCATTGCGCAGGATCTTTCGGACTTTAGCGTAATAACAAATGATAACCCGCGCGGAGAAAGCCCGGAAAAAATCGTCCGCGAAATTGAAAAAGGTATGGATAGAAAAAAGCGGAACTACACCGTGGCCCTGAATAGAAAAAAAGCCATAGAAATTGCCTTAAAAAAAGCGGGAAAAGATGATATAGTGTTGCTTGCGGGCAAGGGGCATGAGACAGAACAGGTTTTGCGCAGGCGGAAAATATTTTTCAATGATAAAAAAACGGCGGAGGATATACTGGCAGGGCCGTATTTTAGGAAATAATATGAAATTAGAGGATTTGGCAAAAAACCCGGAATTAATATCGATAGATTCCCGGGTTATAAAGCGCGGCGGGATTTTTATCGCAATAAAAGGCGCGAGGTTCGACGGGCACGACTTTGTGAAAGAGGTATTTAAAAAAGGCGCTTCATATGCCGTAGTTTCAAAAGAGATGGCGCTCGCCGCTTCGGATAGGAAAAGAATTATCAAAGTGAAAGATACGGTTTGGGCGCTGGGGGAGATTGCGAAATTCCACAGGCAGCGGTTTAATATCCCTGTTGTGGCCGTTACCGGAAGTAATGGCAAGACAACGGTAAAGAACATGGTTGCCTTTGTTCTGTCGGCCGGGTATAACGTTTTAAAAAATGAGGCGTCTCGAAATAACCTCATAGGGCTTCCGCTTACGTTGCTTGGGCTCAGGAAAAAACACCGGGTTGCGGTGCTGGAAATGGGTATGAATCGCTTGGGAGAGATCGACAGATTGAGTGGCATAGCACTACCCCGGATAGGGGTAATAACAAATATCGGGCCATCGCATCTTGAATTTTTAGGTACGCTTACAAATGTGTTGAAAGCCAAGTCAGAGCTTTTAAAGAGGCTGTCCGGAAGTGCCACGGCAATTCTAAATGCGGACGACGCATATTTAGGTAAAATCAGGGGGCTTAAGTGTAGGACGGTTTATTTCGGGATAGAGAAAAAATGTGAATTTCAGGCAAAGGATTTGCAGTATAAGAACAATAAATGGTATTTTTCCCTGGGAAAGGGAAAAAATTTTGAAATACCCATTCTGGGGAGGCATAACGTATATAACGCCCTGATCGCGATTGCGGTTGGGAGGCAATTTGGGTTGAGCTTTTCTACAATTGCCAAAAGAATCAGGCAGTACAGGCAGCCGTCCTCTATGAGGCTGGAAGCCGAAAGTGTTCTCGGCGTAAAAATTTTAAACGACACTTATAACTCCAATCCCATATCCATGGAGTGCGCAATTGCAGCGCTTGCCAGGTACGAAACCCGCGGAAAGCGGATAGTGCTCTGTGGGGATATGATGGAGCTGGGCGAGCATGCGCAGGCCTGGCATGAGGCTGTCGGCAGACTGATAGCGAAGCATCCGATCGATGCCCTTGTAACGCTGGGTAAGTTCTCAAAATTTACAAGTGACGCGGCAAAAAAGATGGGCATAGAAATACTTTGTCATGCGGAGTCAGGGCGCGAGGCGGAAAAATTTCTGAAAAAGATCACAAAGCCCGGGGACGTAGTCCTGGTAAAGGGCTCGCGCGCGATGAAAATGGAAAAAGTCATCGAAAGGTTGAGAAAGAAACAACCAAAAAAAGGAACATAACATGCTATATCATTTGCTTTACCCCCTGCGAGACCTGTGGTTCGGCTTTAACGTATTCAAATATATTACCTTCCGGGCCGCCATGGCAAGTATCACAGCTTTTCTTCTGAGCGTTATTCTGGGGCCCATAATTATTAAAATGTTGTCGCGCCTTAAGGTCGGAGAATTACCGCGAAGATCTTACGTCGAACCACTTTACCAGTTGCACAAACACAAAACCGGAACGCCTACGATGGGAGGCTTAATTATAATCGTTTCTGTGCTCATCTCTGCGCTACTTTGGTCGCGGCTTGACAATTCCTTCGTAATCCTCTGCCTCATAAGTATGCTATGGCTTGCCCTGGTCGGCTTCGTCGATGATTACATAAAACTGATCAAACCGGGGTCGCTGGGCTTAAGCGCTACAACGAAGTTTGTGGGGCAGTTGCTTCTTGCCTTCGGGGTTGCGCTCTACCTATTTTTTACCCTGAACATGTCAACCGAGCTTTATCTACCGTTTGTGAAGAACGCGGTGGTTAATCTCGGCATATTCTATATCCTGTTCATGGTCCTTGTGATTGTCGGGGCCAGTAATGCGGTAAATATAACCGACGGCCTGGATGGGCTGGCGATAGGTTGCGTAAGTTTTATAGCGCTTACCTACGGCGTAGTAACCTATCTTACAGGCCACGTAGAATTAAGCAGCTACCTGAATATCTATTATCTTGCCGGGTCCAGTGAACTTGCGGTGCTATGCGCGATAATTGCGGGCAGTGGCCTGGGATTTTTGTGGTTTAATTCCTACCCGGCGACGGTTTTTATGGGCGATACCGGTTCTCTTCCTCTGGGCGGGGCAATAGGCCTTATCAGCGTTTTGGTCAAGAAGGAGTTTCTTCTGCTTATCGTGGGTGGGATATTTGTTTTTGAAGTATTGAGCGTTATAATACAGGTTGTGTCTTTCAGGGTATTCGGCAGGAGGGTATTTTTGATGGCTCCCATTCATCACCATTTTCAGCTAAAGGGCTGGCCGGAATCCAAAATTACCGTGCGTTTCTGGATAATAGCGATTAGCCTTGGCCTCTTTGGGCTGGCAACGCTTAAGTTGATGTAAAAATGGAAATTCGAAATAAAAAAATTACAGTAGTTGGGCTGGGAAACAGCGGCCTTGAGGCCGGCCTTCTTCTTGTGAAAGAAGGCGTTGGCGTATCGGTTACGGATAGCGGTGACACTGAAGCCATACGCGAGAATGCCGGGCGTCTTAGGGCAAAGGGAGTGCAAGTGGAGGCTGGATGCCATACGAAGGAATTTCTTGTGGGTACGGAGCTTCTGGTTGTAAGCCCGGGCGTGGAACCGAGAGCCTTACCGGTGCGTTATGCGGAAAAGGAGAACATTCCGATAATAAGTGAGCTCGAGTTGGGGTATCGCTTTTGTAAAGGCCGTATAGTGGCTGTTACGGGAACAAACGGGAAATCCACCGTAGTTTCGTTGCTTGGGGAAATTTTGCGGAAAGCGGGCATCCCGGTATGTGTCGCAGGCAATATCGGAAATTCTTTATCGGGCGAGGTGCGGAACATAACGAAAGACACAGTGGTTATTCTCGAGGTGAGCTCAGCCCAACTCGAACGGGTCGCGTCTTTCAGGCCTGAGATATCCGTCATATTGAATATTACTCCTGACCACCTTGATAGATACACCACTTTTCGGGAATACCGCGATTTCAAGGCGCGGATATACGAAAATCAAAAGGGCAGCGACACACTTGTCTTAAACGCCGACGATGAAAATATAAAGAACCTGGTGAAGTTCAAGGCTCCTTCCGCGAAGGTTCTTTACTTTAGCGCCCGGGGGAAAAGTAACCTAAAAAGTTTATTCGAACTTGGAAATACCGGGCTGAAAGGCGGGCATAACCTTGAAAATGTTCTGGCAGCCGGCATGATTGCGGGGCTCCTTGGTATCGGAGAAAGTTCGGTGAAGCGCGCCATAGAGAGCTTTGTGCCGCTCCGTCACAGATTTGAACGCATCGCAACGGTCGGCGGGATAGATTTTATCGATGACTCCAAGGCCACAAATATAGATTCAACTTACCGCGCCCTTAGTTCGCTCGATAGGCCCACTGTGCTCATAGCGGGCGGCAAGGACAAAAATATTTCATATGAAAAAATCCTGCCGCTCGTAGAAAAATCCGTAAAGAAAATCGTTCTTATCGGCGAGACGAGGCAAAAGATGCGCGGCATTTTTAAGGGCAATGTGGCGCTTGAAGAAAAAGATTCGCTTGAGGGCGCGGTCCGTGCCGCCTTTAAGTCCGCCTCCTCCGGAGAATCCGTCCTTCTTTCTCCCATGTGCTCAAGTTTCGACATGTTCAGGGACTACAAACACAGAGGCGAAGTTTTTAAAAAAGCAGTTGAAAGATTAAAAAAAAGGGGACGTCCTACTTTGCCGTAACATATTATACCGCAATACGTTGCAACATGGCATTTTCCACATTATAGTGCTTGAAAACTGGAAAATGACCCATTCTAACGTATTGACGGGTAAGGGGTTAGGGGAAAGGGGGACGTCCCCTTATATGAGAATGCAAAATACACGAAGGTCTATCTTTATTATAACTATGATCTTAGTCATGCTCGGGGTTGTGCTTGTTTACAGCTCAAGCGCCATTTACGCGTATGAAAAATTCGGGAACAGCACATTTTTTTTTAAGAAACACATATCATTCCTCCTGTTGGGGTTTTTGCTCATGGTTTATATTATGTCTCTCGACATTGCCAAGATTGCCGGCGCGTCCCGGGCGCTATTCCTTATTTCGTTACTGTTTTTGGGGCTTGTTCTCCTGCCGGGCCTGGGAATTTCTGCCGGCGGGGCGCGGCGCTGGCTCAGGGCCGGTTTTTTTAGTTTCCAGCCGTCCGAATTTGCTAAATTTACGCTTATTACGTACCTGGCCGCTTTACTCGCAAAAAAGGGTTATAGGATAAAGGATCTTGCTTACGGGTACCTTCCGACGGTTTCGGCGATCGCCCTGGTTTCGGTTTTGATCTTGCTTCAACCGGACCTCGGTACGGCTGTGGCAGTTTTCTTTGTGGGTTTTGTGCTAATTTTTATCGCAGGGGGCAGGTTGAAACATCTCCTCACGACGGCGCTTCTCGGGGTGCCATTTTTGTATTATCTGATATTCAGCGTTCCTTACAGGCGTAAGCGAATGTTTATTTTTCTGAATCCCTGGCAGGATCAGAAGGGGGCCGGATTCCAGATCATACAGTCGTTCCTTGCGCTCGGCTCCGGCGGCCTTCTCGGGGTGGGCCTGGGCCAGTCGAAGCAGAAGCTTTTCTATTTACCGGAAGCGCATACGGATTTCATATTTTCAATAATAGGGGAAGAACTGGGGTTTTTGGGGGCTGCTTCGGTTTTGGCGCTCTTCGGCGCATTTGTTTTCCTGGGTTTTCGCGCATTTTTTAATGAAAATCGCCCGTTTAATAAGTTGCTTATATTCGGCATAACAAGTATGATAGCGTTCGAAGCGTTTGTTAACATAGGGATAAGCCTGGGCGTTTTTCCGACCAAGGGGTTGCCCCTGCCGTTTGTAAGCTATGGCGGAAGTTCGCTCGTGTTCCATATGGCGGCGGTGGGCCTTCTGTTAAATGCAATGAGGGAAGCATGAGGGTTCTTGTTGCGTCCGGCGGAAGCGGCGGACATATTTTTCCGGCAGTTTCACTTGCAAAAGAACTCGCCCGGCGGGGAGCGGAGACAATTTTTGTTGCGAGCAGAAGGCGTCTGGACAAAAAAATTCTACAAAACGCGCCGTATAAGACGATATTTCTTTCGGTTAACCCTATGCCGTATAAATTCGGATGGCGTGTAATAGTTTTTTTGATTAAATTAGCCCTTGACAGTTTTCAGGCGATGTATATTCTTGTAAGGTACAGGCCGGATGCCGTTGTGGGTTTCGGGGGATATACCGCGGGCGCGATAGTCCTTTTGGGATCTATCATGCGCGCCAAGACCATAATACACGAGCAGAACGTAGTCCCGGGCAGGACAAACAGGTTCCTTGATCGGCTGGTCGGGCAGGTCGCCGTAAGCTTCTCCGAAACACGAAAATATTTTAAAAATAAAAATGTCACTCTTACCGGCAATCCTGTGCGTGAGGAGAGCCTGAAGGAATGCCGCGCCTACTCATACGATAAGTTCAATTTGGAAAAGGGCAAGTTTACGATACTTGTCATGGGCGGCAGCCAGGGGGCAAGTTCGCTCAATAGGTTGGTTTCGGGAGGCTTAAGGCGCCTGCCGCAGGAAGAAAAGGATAAACTTCAGGTTCTTCACATCACAGGTTCCGGGGATTTTGAGAAGTTTCGCAGCTTCTATTCTGCAAACGGTATAAAGGGGAGGGTATTTGACTTTGTCGAAAATATAAATGAGGTATATAGCGCCTGCGACCTGGCTGTCAGCCGTTCGGGCGCAGCGGCCATATGCGAACTGGCTTCACACGGAAAGCCCATGGTGCTCATACCATATCCGGCAAGCAGAAATAACCAGCGTTTTAACGCGATTTTTCTCCGGGACAAAGGGGCAGCTCTCTATAGAGACCAGGAAAAACTGAGCGAAGGGGAAATAGGAAGCCTGATAAGCGAATTAATGACTGACTCCGAAAAAAGGAAAGACCTGTCCGGCAATGCGAGGAAGCTCGCCATTGTCGATGGGGCGAGGAGACTGGCGGAAATCGTATTATGAACTTACATAACAAAAAGATCCATATGATCGGCATAGGCGGCGTAGGTATGAGCGGGCTCGCCTACGTTTTAGCGCGCATGGGATGCGCGGTGAGCGGGTCGGATATCGAAGAAAACGTAATTACAAAGCGGCTTCGCCGGAAAGGTGTTATCGTGCATATAGGACACTCCGCCAGTCGATTGCACGCGCCCGAGGTGATCGTCTACTCATCCAGCATCAGGGCGGATAATTCGGAGCTCGTGGAAGCACGCTTTAAAAAAATTCCAGTGATTTCCCGCATCGAACTTCTCAGGATGGTCATGGAAAAGTACAGGAAGACGATCGGAGTCCTGGGAACGCACGGCAAGACCACCACGACGGCGATGGTGTCCTTGCTTACGGAGTATGCGGGCATGGACCCGACGGTCCTGATAGGCGGGGACTCTCCACATTTCCGGGGGAATGCGAAAATCGGGAAGAGCAAAATGCTTGTTACGGAAATTGACGAAAGCGATGGCAGATTTGTCTGTCTTAGGCCCACGCACATCCTTATGCCGAACCTTGAAAGGGAGCATGCCGAATTTTACAGGGATGAAGCGCATCTTGTGAATGTTTTTAAACGCTTCATAAGCGCCCAGCCCGAAAGAAGCGCGTTTTTCTACCGCATCGAAGACGCAAATTTGCGGAAACTCGCCAAGGTAAGCAAGGGGAAAGTTTTCAGTTTTGGATTTTCAAAAGAAGCGGATCTCTATGCCGCCGGCATAAAGATAGAGGCGTATAAAACCGGGTTTGACTGTTTCTCGCGCGGAAGAAAAATAGGCCGGTTTATTTTGCGTATTCCCGGGATTCATAATGTTATAGACGGATTGGCAGCGCTCTCACTCGGCGTTGAGCTTGGCATCGACTCCGGGACGATGAAGCGCGCAATGGCGGCCTATAAAAATGTACGCAGAAGATTTGAGGTCATAGGCGATCTAAACGGGGCTAAGGTTGTAGAAGATTACGCGCACCATCCTACGGAGATACGCGCCACAATTACCGCTGCCTATTCTACGAAACCTAAAAGGATTATAACGGTTTTTCAACCGCACCGATATACAAGGACAAAGGTGTTTTTCAAGGAGTTTTCCAATTCTTTCGCAGGTTCGGACGAAGTCATCCTGACAGAGGTATATGCCGCGAGTGAAGAACGGCTTCGGGGCGCGGGCGCAAAGCGTATATATGACGCGATGCGGCGCACTAGCCATATTCCTGTTAAACTCCTGGGGAAGAATGAAATACCGGGCTATCTTTCGAAGAAGACAAAAAAAGGGGATCTCATCCTTGTTCTGGGGGCCGGTGACATAGGCAAGACAGCGCACGAACTTGTGTCGGGGGTAAAAAAGTGATTGCCGGAGCGTTTCCGAAAATCAAAGGCAGGATCCTTTTCGACGAACCGCTTTCCGGGCATACAACCTTTCGAGTAGGTGGCTCGTGCCGGGTGTGGACCGAGCCTTCTTCCGAGGGGGAGCTTCTCGAAATTCTTAGGTACGCGAGGACTGAGAAAAAGAAAGCGTTTATAATCGGGAAGGGGAGCAATATCCTTTTCCGCGATAAAGGCTTTGGCGGCGTGCTCATCCATCTTGCGGGGGCGCATTTTAAAAAAATAAAATTTTCCGGCGAAAAAGTCCGAACCGGCGCGGGGGCGGCCCTGGCGCGGGTGGTCAACATGGCGTGCGAGAAGGGCCTTTCGGGCATAGAGGGGCTCGTGGGTATTCCGGGCACGGTGGGCGGCGCAATTTTTATGAATTCAAGCTACAGGGGGAGTATCTCCGACAGCCTGGAAGAAGTAAAGGTCATGGATAGGAAAACGGGCGATATGCGGATTATCAAGAGAAAAGAATTTATCTTCGGTTATAGGGACACGGGCTTTCTGCATGATTACGTAATACTTGAGGCTACTTTAAAATTGCAAAAACAGAAAAAAACAGTCCTGCTCGCGCGAAAGAAAATATTTTTGGAAACAAAGAAAAAAGAGCAGCCTATCGGATTTTTCAGCGCGGGCTGTATTTTTAAAAACCCGAAGAGGGCGTTCCCGGCAGCCCGGTACATAGATGAGCTTCGCCTCAAAGGAAAAAAAATAGGCGGAGCCCAAATCTCCGAAAAGCACGCAAATTTTATTGTAAATCTGAAGGACGCAAAAGGAAGCGACATATTGCGCCTTATGAAGCTCGTTACGAGGCGCGTTAAAATGCGCTTTGGCGTAAAGCTGGAACCGGAGATAAAAATAGTTTAACATGACTGATTACGGAAAAATCGCGGTATTTGCAGGCGGCCCTTCCAGCGAGCGCGAGATAAGCCTCCTCTCCGGGAAGGCGGTTTATGAAGCTCTTAAAAGGAAAAACCTGGACGCGCGCCTTGTCGAAGTCAAAGACGATTTTTACGAAAAAATAAAACAAATTAAGTGCGATATGGCGTTTCTTGCTTTGCATGGAAAGTTCGGGGAAGACGGGACAGCGCAGGAGATGCTGGAGGGGCTTGACATTCCTTACACCGGCTCCGGAGTCCTGTCTTCGAGGCTGGCGATGGATAAGGTTGCTTCAAGAGAAGTGTTTTTGGAAAACGGCCTCAAGGCTCCGTCTTATAAAGTCGTAAAACGCGGCGCGAATGCCGGGGTCCTGGCAGAAGAATTCGGCTTGCCGTTTGTCGTAAAGCCGCAAAGCGGTGGCTCAAGCATAGGCCTTTCCGTAGTGAAGGACTTAAGTTTTGCGGAGGAAGCCCTGGAGAAGGCGTCCCGTTACGGCGAGAAGATCATTGTAGAGAGATATATCCACGGCAGGGAACTTACCGTAGGCATCCTTGAGGAGAGCGCCCTTCCCGTTATAGAAATAGTACCCAAAAACGATGTATATGATTTCGATGCCAAATACGCCGATCACGGGACAGAATATATTCTTCCGGCCTTGCTTGACGAAGATGCCCGGAGGGGCGTGGTAGATGCCGCGCTCAAGGCAAAAGAGATCCTCGGTTGCAGGGATTTTTCGCGGGTTGACATGAGGATGGACCGGGAAGGGAATGTCTACATTCTGGAGGTAAATACGATTCCGGGCCTGACTGAACGCAGCCTCTTGCCGAAAGCGGCCGGCGCGGCGGGCCTTGGCTTCGAAGATCTATGTATAAAAATAATCGATCTTGTTCGCAAACGGGAGGAAGGGTGAGTATGCGTAAGAAAAATCCGGGCAAAAAAATTAAAAAAGAAAAAAATAAAACTGCGCCGATAAAATTGCCGGTAAAAAAATTCCTGCACTTTGCGCTTATTTTTACCCTGATCACAGTTTCGTATTTATCTTTACGAAATTCCAAATATTTCACGTTGACGGACATAAAGGTAATTGATAGGGATGCTATCTCGGGCCTCAGGGCGGAAGACCTCCTGCATCTCTACAAGGGGAGAAATATTTTTGATATTGATATTGATGCCATCGCATTCCGGACAAAAAAAGATTATCCGCTTACAAAAGAGGTGATTGTACGAAAGGTGCTTCCCTCGAGCCTCGTTGTAGACATTACCTCGCGCGTTCCCATAGGCAAAATTAAAGCAAACGGATATTTTCCGATTGACCGGACGGGCATGGTGTTGCCGCCCGGAGGAGATACCGGTGCCCTGCCGGTTATATCGGGGTTTTCCATGTGGCTTAAACCCCGCGTAGGGGAGAGGTTGGATAACAGGCAGCTCAAAAGTGCATTCCTTTTGATAGATGCTTTGAAAGAAAACACGCTCGCGGGCCCTTTCAGCGTAACGGCTGTTGATGCGGCAAATTACAAAAACCTTTCGTTCTACCTGAAAAACGGGATCGAGGTAAAAATAGGCGAGAACGATTTCCCAAAACGGCTTAAGATGCTGAAAACCACGCTTAACAACCGAAAACTGGATAAAAACGACATACGGTATATCGATTTAAGGTTCCGGGATGTTGTGATCGGGCCGAAATAAGCCTATCGGACTACGATGCAAAAACCAATTACCGTAATAGACCTGGGCTCAAATAGGATCGTTGCTGCGACTGCCGGTATAGGGAAAAAGGGCGGGGTAACGCTTCTTGCGATGGAAAACCTTCATTCGCGCGGGATAAACGAAGGCGAAATAACCGACATCAGTAAAGCCGTAGAGGATATTTCGCTGATTACCGGTAAGCTTAAGGAAAAGTGCGGAAGAAAACCGAAGAACGTTTTTGTGACGACAAGAAGCGCCGACATAGAGGTCAGGCCTTCCCGGGGGATGATCCCGCTCTCTAAAACGTCCCGTGAAATTACAAGAAATGATGTAAGGCGTTCTTCGGAGCTCGCTTCCATGGTGAGGCTCTCTTTAGACCGGGCCATTGTGCAAAAAATCGTGCGGAACTTTCGTATAGACGAAAACGCCGCGGAGGTCAAAAATCCCGTAGGGCTTTACGGGATGCGCCTCGAGGTTGAATCATTTATTGTTACGGCCAACCGGTCCAAAATTCAAAACATTACAAAATGTATTGACCACGCAGGATTTCTCTTGGGAGGCGTATATCTCTCAAGCATAGCTTCGGCCGAGAGCGTTTTGGACTCAAAGGAAAAAGAGAAAGGGGTACTACTTCTGGACATAGGAGAGGCCCTTACCGAAGGCCTTATTTTTAAAAATGATATGCTTAAAAATTTCTGCGCGATCCGAAAAGGCGCGAGGGCTGTCTATGACGGAAACCGGCATGTGGACAAACCCGGGCTTACCGCTTTGCTGCTGGACACACTTGCCGCGCTTCCAAATGGGGCATCCGCGTTCTCATCCGTAGTTCTAACGGGAGGCGGAGCTCTTCTTGACGGCGTGATCGAAGAAGCAGAAAAAGTCTTCAAACTCCCCGTAAAAATCGGTCTCGCAAAAAACCAAAACCAAAGCCTGAACTCGCAGGACGCCATAATCCATGCCCCAACGATCGGCCTGATAACCCACATCGCCAATGACTACAAAGCCTCCCAAATCCACACTTCGCCTTTCCTCCGCACCCTGCACAACCTCCAACACATCTACGAAACCTACTTCTAACCAAAAAGGGGTTAGACCCCTTTTTTACGATGGGATTTTGTTTGACAGTGAAAATCTTATATGCTACGCTATAGCGGAAAAATAGTATTATATATATATGGTAGGCGAGAATCTTACAAAAGTTCGGGAGCGTATACAGAAGGCGGCCTTGAGGGTGGGGCGGGATCCGCACTCAGTAAAGCTTGTAGCCGTTACCAAGAAGGCCGAAATCGACGAGGTACGCGGGGCTATCGAGGCCGGTGTAACCGATATCGGTGAAAATCGGGTAAAGGACGCGCTTTTGAAGCGCGAGCTTCTGGATTCTCACATTCTCAACTGGCACATGATAGGGCACCTTCAATCGAAGAAGGCGAAGGACGCCGTCAGGATATTTTCGGTTATTCATTCGGTTGATACGATAAAATTGGCCCGCGCTATCGATAAAGCGGCAGGATCGAGCGGTAAAGTCCAGGATATTTTCATAGAAGTTAACGTTTCGGGTGAGAAAAGCAAGTTCGGCATTGCGCCCGGCGCCCTCGAAGGTTTTCTAAAGGAGGCCGGGCGTTTAAAGAACATCAATATCCCGGGCGTCATGACAATGGCGCCTTTTGCGGACGATGCTGAGAAGGCGCGGCCTTATTTCCGGGAATTAAAAAAGTTGGCCGATGCGCATAATTTAAAAGAAGTTTCAATGGGGATGACACAGGACTTTGAAGTTGCCGTGGAAGAAGGCGCTACGATGGTTCGTATAGGTAGCGCGATATTCAGAGGTGAATTATGAAACTCGGCATTATCGGTTGCGGAAATATGGGGAGCGCCCTGGCGCGGGGTATTTTATCGACGCGGCTTTTACAATTTAATTCCATCTACATAAGTGATAAGGACTCCGGCAGGACGCGCGCGCTTTCCAAAAAATTGGGTATGCGTGTCAGCACAAATAAGGAAACCGTAAAGAAAAGTAATTTCATCATCATTGCCGTAAAACCCCAGGACGCAAAAAGGCTTCTCGCTTCGATTTCGGAGGATTTGGACCAGTCGAAGCACCTCGTCTCCATTATGGCGGGAGTCAGCATTAAAAAAATCGAGTCATTTATCAATAAAAAAGTCGCTATTACGCGCGCAATGCCGAATCTAACGGCACTCGCGGGAAAAAGCATAACCTGCTTGAGTCACAACAGGATGGTAAAAAATAAGGCGTTCACGCAAAAGATCTTTTCTTCAGTAGGCAGTGTTATCGAGATCGAAGAAAAACATATGGATGCGGTAACCGCGGTAAGCGGAAGCGGCCCGGCATATTTCCTTTACCTTGCGGAGTGCTTAGCGGAGGCTGCGGTAAAATTGGGCATCAAAAGAGAAAAAGCGGTAGAGCTTGCAGCCGCTACGCTTTTCGGGAGCGGCGCATTGTTGGAAGCCCTGGATGTTTCCCCCGAGGTTTTACGCAAGCGTATAACATCCAAAAAAGGGACGACGGAAGCGGCGCTCTCCGTCCTAAAATCAAAGAATTTTAAAGGTGCGGTAATCGAAGCGGTGAAGGCCGCCTCGGCAAGGTCGAAAGAGCTTTCGAAAGGAGCCTGAAATGTTTATACTGGGACAGTTGCTCGCAAGCCTGGCGTATCTCTTCAACATGATCTTCAACATCCTGTATTTTCTCCTTGTGATCAGAATAATACTTTCGTGGTTTGCCATAAACCCCTACAATGAGATCGTCCAGATCCTATACCGGATAACCGACCCAATCCTGGCGCCCTTTCGCAGGCTGCCGCTCCGGATGGGCATGATAGATTTTACACCGATAGTGGCCTTTATGGCGCTCTGGTTTGTGCGTAGTTTCGTCGTAGGCGTTCTAAGCCACTACGCAATGACGCTAATGAGATGAATGATGGGGAGGTAAGATGGCAAGGATAGGCATTATAGGCGGTAGCGGATTATACGATATCGAAGGTATCAAGATAAATGAAACGCGTAAAATCAATACGCCGTTTGGGGATCCCTCGGACGAATATGTAATCGGAACGCTAAGCGGCAAAGAAATAGTGTTTTTGCCCAGGCATGGCAGGGGCCACCGCATAAGCCCTTCCCGGATAAACTATCGAGCCAACATATTCGGCATGAAAAAACTCGGGGTAGAGCACATTATTTCAGTTTCCGCGTGCGGTTCGCTTAAAGAAAATATTAAACCGCTGGATTTTGTTCTTCCACTGCAATTTGTCGACAGGACAAATCAGGCGAGGAAGTATACATTTTTTGACGACGGCATTACCGCCCACATAAGTTTTGCGCACCCCGTATGCGAGGGCCTTGTGAATTTAGTGGCAGAGGAGACCAAAAAAGTAAAACAGGGCGTGCACATTGGCGGGACATATTTAAACATGGAAGGGCCGCAGTTTTCGACGCTTGCGGAATCTAATCTTTACAGGGCCTGGGGAATGGACGTGATCGGCATGACTAATATGGCAGAGGCGCGGCTGGCGCGGGAGGCGGAGATCTGTTATGCTACGCTGGCAGCCGTTACCGATTATGACTGCTGGTGCGAAAGCGAAGAAGATGTAACCATTGATGCCATAATAGGCAATCTCAGAAAAAACGTAAAAAACGCAAAAAAAATACTAAAGGGCTCGATCACAAAAATCAGCGACAAACGAACCTGCCCGTGCAAGGATGCGCTAAAATACGCCATCGTAACCGACCCAAAAGCCATATCGCAGGAGACGAGGGATAGGCTGGGGATCCTGATAGGGAGGCACATAAAGTGAACCGTATTTTAGTGGTGGGGTCGGTAGCGCTCGATACGGTAACGACTCCGTTCGGCAAGTGCTCTGACGTTTTAGGCGGTTCGGCGACGTATTTTTCCGTAAGCGCAAGCCACTTTAGCCCTGTCGAGGTCGTTGCCGTGGTAGGGAGCGACTTCCCTTCCAGGCACATAAAATTTCTGAAATCCAAAAAAATTAATTTAAATGGCCTGAAAACCATAAAGGGCAAAACCTTCCGGTGGGAAGGCGAATACAGCTGGGATTTCGGGAACCCGAAGACGATAGCTACACACCTCAACGTATTTTCTGATTTTGACCCGGAGGTGCCGCGCGAGTATCGCGCGAGTAAATATGTATTTTTAGCCAATATCGACCCGCGGTTGCAAAAGAAGGTTTTAAATCAGATGGTAAATCCCAGGATAGTGGCCTGTGACACAATGAATTACTGGATAGAAAATAAACGCAATGACCTGATAAGGCTTTTAAAAGAGGTCGATATATTTTTCGTAAATGAATCGGAGGCAAAAGAACTAACCGGCGAGGTGGGCCTCGTGGCCGCTGCGCGCGCCATGCTCAGTTTTGGCCCAAAAAAAGTTATCATAAAAAAAGGTGAACACGGGAGCCTTTTGTTTTCGAGTGACTCGATCTTTAGTACCCCGGCGTTTCTTCTGGAAACAATTTTCGATCCTACCGGCGCCGGCGATACATTCGCGGGTGGGGTCATGGGGTATCTCGCATCCTCGGGCAGTTTAAGCGAGAAGGCTTTGAGGAAGGCGATTGTTTACGGGAGTGTTATGGCAACGTTTGCGGTTCGCGATTTTAGCCTGAGGCGCCTGGGTGCTGTAAAAAAGCCGGACATAATGAAGAAATTTAGCGAGTTCAAACAGCTTACGCAATTTTAATATGAATTACAAAGACACCCTGAATTTACCGAAAACAACGTTTAAGATGAAGGCGAACTTGGTAGCAAAAGAGCCTGCCATGTTCAAGGCCTGGAGCGAAAAAGGTGTCTACCATGCCCTGCGAAAGGAAAGAAAAGGGAAACCCAAATTCATTCTACATGACGGCCCGCCCTATGCAAACGGCCACATTCATATGGGCCATGTCCTGAATAAGATCCTGAAAGATATCGTTGTAAAATTTCACACAATGAAAGGGTGTGACGCGCCATTCGTGCCCGGCTGGGATTGCCACGGGCTTCCGGTGGAACATCAACTGTTCAAGGAACTTAAAATTTCAAAATACGATATTGACCGGG
Organism: Candidatus Omnitrophota bacterium; assembly: GCA_024542975.1. Classification (GTDB taxonomy): domain Bacteria; phylum Omnitrophota; class Gorgyraeia; order JABMRN01; family RBG-13-46-9; genus JAMXCZ01. Next base: position 46,318 of record JAMXCZ010000003.1, read on the forward strand.
TTGAATTCAGAAAGAAGGCGGCGTCCTACGCAATGAAATTTGTCGAAATACAGAAAAAGGAATTTGAGCGGCTCGGTATTTTTGCCGACTGGGAAAGGCCTTACTTGACTCTGGACCCCAAATACGAAGCGGCGGTTGTCCGTTCCTTCGGGTGCCTCGTAAAAGAGGGATACGTTTATAAAGGCTTAAAACCCGTAAACTGGTGCACAAGGTGCGAAACTGCGCTTGCGGAAGCAGAGGTAGAATACGAGGAACATTCATCGCCGTCTATTTATGTAAAATTCAAGGTGAAGGATTTTAAAAATTTTAAACGAAATACGACTCACGGGGCGCGAGATATGCATTTCATAATCTGGACCACTACGCCGTGGACTTTGCTCGGGAACGTTGCCGTAGCCATTCACCCCGAAAAAGATTATGCAATACTTGAAGCGGACGGGGAAGCGTGGGTGATGCTCGAATCGCTCGCTCGGCCCACAATGCAAAAACTAAAAAAACCGGTTAAAATCCTGGATAGGGTGAAGGGTAAGGAGCTTCTGGGAATAGAGTGCAAGCACCCGTTTATTGATCGCGCCTCAAAAGTTGTGCTTGCCGATTATGTTTCATCCCAAGAAGGGACGGGCTGCGTGCATACGGCGCCGGGGCATGGCCAGGAGGATTACCTCACGGGCAAAAAATACAATTTACCGATAATAATGCCCGTAGACTCAAAAGGTATTTTTGACAAAACATGCGGCGAGTTTAGCGGATTACATGTCCGCAAAGCCAACGATAGAATAAGTGAGCGCCTGCAAAAGGATAAAGCGCTTTTATTTTCAGAAAAAATTACGCATTCCTATCCCCATTGCTGGAGGTGCAGGGAGCCTATAATTTTCCGGGCCACGGAACAATATTTTGTCAGCATTGATCACAAGAATTTGAGAAAGAAAATGCTGGATGCCGTCAAAAACAAAGTCAAATGGTACCCCGAAAGAGGGGAAGCGCGGATGTCTTCAATGATAGAAAACCGGCCTGATTGGTGTATATCGCGGCAACGATACTGGGGCGTGCCGATAGTCGCTTTTAAGTGCAAGAAATGCGAAGAGGCGTTGCTGGACGAAAATGTAATCGAGCACGTTGCGGCTATTATCGAGAGGGAAGGATCTCAGGCCTGGTTTGTAAAGGATGAGAAGGCGCTCGTTCCCAAAGGGGTCGTTTGTGGGAAGTGCCGCTCGGATGCATTTATCAAGGAGACGGACATTATCGATGTATGGTTTGAGTCGGGCGTAAGTTACCGATCGGTTCTTAAGGAAAAACTTGGGTCCGAGTTCCCTTGCGAGCTTTACCTGGAAGGATCGGATCAGCACAGGGGGTGGTTTCAGTCGTCCCTTATCGCGTCATCCGCTATGGAAGGCCGGCCCCCGTATAAAAATGTCCTTACGCATGGTTTTGTCGTTGACGGCGCGGGAAAAAAAATGTCAAAAAGCCTCGGCAACGTTATTTCTCCGGAAGGCGTCATGAAGAAATACGGAGCGGACATTTTGAGGCTCTGGGTTGCATCCAGTAATTATGCGGATGATGTGAGGCTTTCACCTGAGATTCTCGACCGGCTGTCGGATGCCTACCGAAAGATCCGCAACACCTTCAGGTATCTTTTGGGAAACACGCATGACTTTGATCCGAAAAAGAACGCCATAGAGGCCGAACATTTGCTCGAAATCGACCGCTGGATGCTATCAAGGCTTGCCGGTGTCATTTACGAGGCGGATAAAAATTATTCATCCTATTCTTTTTACCGTGTATTCCGTTCTGTTTATAATTTCTGCGTATATGAAATTTCAAGCCTCTACCTTGATATTTTGAAGGATAGGCTGTATACTTTTGACGGAAACTCAATAGAGCGCCGCTCCTGCCAAACGGTTATGTATGAGATCCTGACGGCGCTTATTAGGATACTCGCTCCCATTCTCAGTTTTACGGCGGAAGAGGCGCAAGAGTCACTCTGCCCGGGCGGTAAGTCCGTGCACCGGAGCCTCTGGTGTTGGGATAGCGGCGTTTTAGCCAAATGGGAAAATAAGGCTCTGGATGAGAAGTGGCAGCGCCTTCTCGGTATACGCGAAGTGGTTTTGAAGGCGATTGAAGAAAAAAGAATTTTGGGCGAAATCAAAAGCTCACTTGAGGTGCGCGTCACTTTGTATAGCGAGGAGGTTGAGTTTAGGAGATTTCTGGAAGAAAACGCCCAAAATCTACCGTCATTATTTATTACTTCGCAGGTTGAAATTTCGGATAAGAGGCGCGCGGGCGCAAAGTGCGAAGGGGGGATGCCTCTCTACGTATCCGTAGAAAAAGCAAGGGGCGAAAAATGCAAAAGATGTTGGAATTATAGCGACACAGTCGGCGCCGGTAAGCAGTTTAACGACCTATGCGCGCGCTGCGCCGAGGCCGTAGAGAGAGGAGCAAAAAATGCCCAAAAAAAGTAAGTATAGCAAGAAAGATATCAAGGTGTTTAAAAACCTTTTGGTAAAATCAAAGATAACTTTATTACACGGCATAAACCATTTAAAAAACGAGACCCTGAAAAAATCCCAACGGGAGGCTTCGGGAGACCTCTCCGGCTATGCGTATCACATGGCCGATATGGCAAGCGACGTTTATGAAAAGGACCTGCTTCTGAAGCTTGCATCCGGGGAAATAGAATTTCTGTTTCAGGTCGACGAGGCGCTAAAGAGGATGGAAGAGGGTGAATACGGATTTTGCCAGGAATGCGAAAAAAAGATCTCTAAGACGCGCCTTAAAGCTATTCCTTATACTACGCATTGCCGCAATTGCCAGGAAAAAGAAGAAAAAAGAAATAAAAAATAGTGAAGGCCTTTGTTTGGGCGCTAGTTACTTTTACCGTTTTATCCGACCAGGCCGCGAAATTTCTTGCCTCGCAGAGCCTCACTCCGGGCGCACCACGCGCGGTCGTAGAAGGTTTTTTTTATCTCACCCTTGTGCATAATACCGGGGCTGCTTTCGGTGTTTTTCCGAACCAGGCCCTCTTTTTTCTTATTGTTTCGGGCCTTACGGTAATCATGATCGTCATATTCCTGAGAAAAAAATACGATATCATTCTACCGAGGGATCTCGGGTTTGCCCTGATACTGGGGGGTGCCGTCGGAAACCTGATCGACAGGGTAAGGCTCGGGTATGTCGTAGATTTTTTCGACTTCCGAATATGGCCGGTTTTCAACGTTGCAGACTCGGCGATAACGGTAGGCGCGTTCCTCATAATCATAAGCGTGTTCCGTAAGAGGAGAGAAGCATAATATGCATCCTGTATTATTTCAAATAGGGCCTCTCGTGATACGAAGCTACGGTGTTTTTGTTGCAACGGCGTTTCTTACGGGATTTTGGCTTCTCTATCTGGAGGCAAAAAGGAAAAATTTCTATCCCGATAAGATCCGGGATATGGAGCTTTATATTCTCATATCCGGCATAGTAGGCGCGCGGGCGTTGCATGTCCTGGTAAATCTCGATTATTACGCTCTCCATGCTTCTGAGATCACAAAGCTCTGGCACGGTGGGTTGGCGATTTACGGCGGGCTTTTATTCGGGATAATCGCCGGTTGGGTGTTCATAGTGAGGAATGGTATGCCGCTTTTTGCTACGGGAGGCCTGGTTATTCCCTACATTGCCCTTGGACAGTCGATCGGAAGGATCGGATGCTTTTTTAATGCGTGCTGTTTCGGAAAAGTGGCGGTAATCCCGGCATTGGGCGTGGTATTCCCGGGCGACTCCGTCGCAAGATACCCGACGCAACTTTATGCTTCTCTTTTGCTTCTCGCAATATTTGTATTTCTGAAGATCGCCGGGCAAAAAAAACTACGAGGCGGTTTTTTGTTCGCCTCATACCTCTTACTATATGCTGTTCAGCGGTTTGCAATCGATTTTCTACGCGACGATACGCCTCGGTACCTATTCGGCTTTACGGTTTCGCAATTCTTAAGCATTGGTGTTTTTGCCTTTGCGGGCGCTTTTCTGATCGGACAAAGAAAATGGAAGAACTGAATTTTAAAGTTGAGAAGGAGAGAGCCGGGGGGAGGCTTGATAAGTTTCTTGTCGGCGCGCTTCGCGGGCGGTTTTCGCGCTCGTTTATCAAAAAATTAGTAGACGACGCGAATGTAGAGATCGAAGGGAAGGTTGTGTGTGCGCATTACAAGGTTTGCCCGGGGGATAGCGTTAATTTGAAAATTCCGGATCCAAAGCCCCTTGAGCTTACGCCTGAAAACATTCCGCTTGACGTCGCGTATGAGGACGGAGACCTTTTAGTCATAAATAAACAGCCAGGCCTTACAGTTCATCCCGCAGGGCCGCAACTTACAGGCACGCTTGTAAACGCCCTTCTTTACCATTGCAAGGATCTTTCAGGCATAGGCGGTGTTCTGCGGCCGGGTATTGTCCACCGCCTGGACAAAGATACTTCAGGCTTTTTGGTTGTGGCAAAAAATGACAAAACACACTTAAACCTGTCGGGACAATTCAAAAACCGCACGGCAAAGAGAAAATACATAGCACTCGTAAAAGGAATCGTGCAGCTTGACAGGGGGCGAATAGAACTGCCTATTGCGAGGCGCAAAAAAGATATAAATAAAATGGGGATATCTTTTGCGGATACCAAAAAGAAAAATGCTATTACAAATTACCTGGTCCTTAAGCGTTTCAAGGATTTTACGATGCTTGAAGTTGCGCTCGAAACGGGGAGGACCCATCAAATCAGAGTCCATCTTTCGCATATGGGGCATGCGATTCTGGGGGACAGGATGTATGGTTCGCAAAGGGGGATCGCCCGCCAGGCTCTTCACGCAAAGACGCTCGGTTTTTTTCACCCCGCAACAAAAAAATTCATGGAATTTGATAGCGCGATCCCACGCGATATGCAGGACTTGATAGACAGGGGAAAGGTGTGATACACTAAAAACTATGAATAAAACAATAAAACCCATAAATTACTTGCGTGGTGAAATAAGCCTCCCGGGCGACAAATCTATTTCGCACAGGGCCGTCCTTATCGGAGGAATTTCAAGCGGTAAAACCAGAGCCCGGAATTTTTTAGAGGCCATAGACTCCATGCATACCGTCTCCGCTTTTCGCGAAATGGGAGTTGACGTAAAAGTTAGCAAAAAAGAGGTTATTGTATTCGGCAGCGGCCTCCGGGGCCTCGCGAAACCCGCTCGTAAATTATATCTCGGCAATTCCGGGACCACCATGCGGATTCTTCCCGGACTGCTCGCCGGACAAAATTTCGAAGCGACCCTTACGGGAGACCCGTCACTTTCTAAGCGTCCGATGAAAAGAATTACAGAGCCGCTTCGTGAAATGGGCGTAGACATTTCCGCCGGAGGTGGCGACACACCGCCACTCGTCATTCGGGGAGGCCGCGTAAACGCAATAAAATATTCTACAAAGGTAGCCAGTGCCCAGGTCAAGTCCTGCATTCTTCTTGCGGGCCTTTATGCCGATGGCGTAACTTGTGTCACAGAACCCTTTACTTCGCGGGACCATACCGAGCGAATGCTGGAATTTTTCGGCGCAAAAATTTCGAAAAGTAACGGCACAGTCTCCGTCGTGGGCAAGGCCGAACTTCGGGGAAGCGAATTTTTTGTGCCGGGGGATATTTCAAGCGCTGCATTTTTTATTGCAGGGGCTGCGCTTCTCGAGGGCTCGGACCTCACTGTACGCGAAGTAGGGCTAAATCCGACGCGGATGGGATTTATTGACGTACTTTTAAGGATGGGCGCGAATATTAAGGTAACGACAAAAATTGACGCACTTGAACCGTACGGCGATATAAAAGTAAAGTTTGCATCCTTAAAATCCGTTGTTATCGAAAAGTCCGAAGTGCCGCTTCTCATCGATGAGGTTCCGATCCTTTCTGTCCTTGCCGCGCAGGCTCGCGGCCAAACTATCATAAAGGGCATATCGGAACTTAGGGTCAAAGAGACGGACCGGATTTTTTCAATAACCGAAAACCTGAAGCGGATGGGCGTAGAAATCAGAGCGGAAAATGAAAACCTTGTTATTTCGGGAAGCAAAAAAAGATTTGAGAAAGCGGTTTTGGACAGCTTCAAAGATCACAGGACAGCGATGGCGATGGCGATCGCAGCGCTTTTTTCAAAAGGTGAGTGCATTGTGCGCGATACAGAATGCATAAGCACATCTTTTCCGGAATTTTTCACGATGCTGGAAACTTTGCAGACGTAAAAGTTAAGAAAAAAAAATATAATTTGACAAACGATATATGCTCTGATATTATTAGATAGTAATCTACGGAGGAATATGACTATTTCTAATCTGCGCGAACTGTTTTCAAAGGGCCTCAACAATGTGTTGGGATTTTTTTCCAATGACATGGGTATAGATCTCGGCACCGCAAGCACCCTCGTTTATATCAAGAACCAGGGAATCGTGCTCTGCGAACCTTCCGTTGTCGCTATTCAGGCCGGCACGTCAAATGTCCTGGCTGTGGGGGACGAAGCCAAAAGAATGCTTGGCAGAACCCCGGGCAACATAATCGCTATCCGCCCGATGCGGAACGGTGTAATAGCCGATTTCGAAATTACAGAGGCGATGTTGCGCTACTTTATAAAGAAGGTGCACAATTCCCGCCGGCTTGTCCGGCCGAGAATGGTAATCGCAATTCCATCCGGGATAACCGAAGTTGAAAAACGAGCCGTAAAGGATTCCGCTCTTCACGCCGGCGCGCGGGAGGTGTACATGGTCGAAGAGCCCGTAGCGGCTGCGATCGGAGTGGGATTGCCGATCCAGGAGCCTTCGGGGAGCATGATCATAGACATCGGAGGCGGGACTACGGAGATGGCGGTCATATCTTTGGCGGGTATAGTCTTTTCCAAATCTATACGTACCGCCGGCGATGAAATGGATGAGGCCATCATCAACTACCTGAAAAAGACTTATAATCTTATGATAGGGGAACGCACCGCCGAGGAGATAAAGGTGAAGATCGGTTCTGCTTATCCCCTCGATGAGGAGCTTAGCATGGACGTGAGAGGGCGGGACCTGGTAGCGGGCTTGCCCAAAATGATAACTGTCTCGAGCGAAGAAGTCAGAGAATCGCTTGCAGAGCCGGTTGCTCAGATCGTAGAGGCGATAAGAATAACCCTTGAAAGGACACCGCCGGAGCTTTCGGCGGACCTTATGGAAAAAGGTTTGATTCTCGCGGGCGGCGGGTCGCTACTCCGGGGATTGGACAAACTTATTTCCGAGGAGACAGGCCTGCCGGTCCATATTGCGGAAGACCCGCTTACGGCCGTTGCGCTAGGTACGGGCAAAGTATTGAGTGAACTCAAATATCTCAAGAGGCTGGCCGTAAATACTAGAGTAGACAGATAAACTCATGTTTCACGTTGCAAACCTATAGAATACGAAAATTTCCCTCCAAGCTATTTATCCTTATTATTGTCTTTATCGTTATCGCGTCGAGCCAGAAGATCAGGCTCACAATTAAAAACTTTGCCTTTGAAATCCTTGTAAAACCCTTCCGTGTTGCCTCCGGTGTGAAAACCTATTTTACCGGCGTCAAAAATATTTCCGAAGAAAATCTGTTTTTGAAACAACGCATTGCGATGCTGTCCCTGGAACTTGCGCGGACGAAAACCGTCACATCGGAAAACAAGAGGCTAAAGGCGCTCTTAAATTTTAGAAAGGGTTTGGATTACAGGGCTATCGCCGCAAAGGTTATAGGGCGCGATTCAACCGACTGGAGGAAGACTGTAATCATCGACAAAGGCAAAAATCAGGGCATAAAGGAGCGCATGCCGTGCGCAACGGCTAATGGCCTGGTCGGAAGTGTTGTGGAAGTCGGCTCTGACTCAAGCAAGGTAATGCTCCTTACAGATCCGAATTCCAGGGTAGGAGTGCGCCTTGCGCCATCGCGCGAAGCAGGCGTACTTGTCGGTTTTCCGCAGGGTAAATGCAAAGTCATATATCTTTCGCTTGACGGGGATATCAGGGAAGGCGAAGCCGTTTTGACGGCATCTTTCAGCGCTTTTTTCCCTCAAGGGCTCGTAGTTGGCAGGGTTACGGAAGTCGCGAACGAGAAAGCCAACCTCTATAGATACGCCTTTGTCCGCCTCACAGAAGACATGAATAAGATAGAAGAGGTTATTTGTATCGATGCGGATAAATGACAGAATCGCGTGCTACGCGGTTATCATTATTTTATTTTTCCTGGAGGCGACGGTTTTTAACAGGTTTGAGGTTTTGGGCGTACGGCCGGAGCTCTTGCTGATCGCGACTATTTTTTTTGCATTTAATTTTGGGCCGGTGGGCGGCCTTGAGGTAGGATTTGCATCCGGCGTATTGAAAGATACATTCAGCACAACGGCATTCGGGGTGAACGCGTTCTCATTTTTGCTTGTAGGCCTTTTGTCCGGATTTCTTAAAAATAGATTGTTTAAGGAAAATTTCATTCTGCAGTTTTTAACCGTAAATGCCGGAGTATACCTCGCCTCCGGTATTTATTTTTTATATTTGAAAGAGGCGCTTTCCTGCGAAATAGGTATCGGGTTATGGAAGGCAAGTGCCTACAAGGGCTTGTATACGGGGCTCGCGGGGCTTGGCCTATTTTTTGTTCTCGGTAAGATCTTTAAACCTAAAACAACATAATTTATGCGGGCAAGAATATTTGCAGGAACAATTTTATTTTTGTTTCTCACGCTTGTCCTTGGCCTTTTCTATACGCAGGTATTGAAACACGCTTCTTACCGTCAGCTCTCCGAAAGAAACCGGATCCGCGCAATACCGCTTGTGGCGCCGCGCGGGAAAATATATGACCGGTCGGGAAGGCTTCTGGTGAGCAGCAGAATTGCCTTTGATATCCAGGTTATTTATCAGGAGATAAAAGACAAGAAGAAGGTAATTGATACACTGAGCAATATCCTGGAAGTAGATAGGGTCTCATTGTCCAGAAAAATGAAAGAGGCGCGGAAAAGCCCCTTCATCCCCATCAAAATTGTAGCGGATGTCGACAAGGGTAAGGCAATCCGGGTTGAAGAGGCGAGGCTGGGCCTCGCGGGCGTTATCGTAACGACGAGGCCGCTTAGAAACTACCTGTACGGAAATACAATTTCGCATGTAACAGGGTACCTCGGAAGAATAAGCGAGTCAGAGTTTACCAAATACAAAAGCTACGGATACCGGGTGCGGGATTTTGTCGGGAAGGACGGTGTTGAAAAAAGCTATAATGATTATCTTAGAGGCACGGACGGCGGTTTGCAGCTTGAAGTTGACTCGAAAGGCAGGACTCAGCGTACGATCGCGATAAAAGAACCGCGTTCGGGAAAAAATATTTACCTTAGCATTGACCTGGAGCTCCAGAAGTTTTGTGATTCGTTGTTGGGAGAGAAAAAAGGCGCTATCCTTGCCATGAAGCCGGATACAGGAGAAATGCTCGCGTTTGTAAGTCACGCTGATTTTGACCCCAACGCATTTGTTGCGTCATATAATACAAAATCCGTATCGGCTATTTTAAGCGATACCAAAGGCCTGCCCCTCTTTGATCGGGCGATAAGCGGCACTTATCCGTCCGGTTCTGTTTTCAAGATAGTAATCGCCGCCGCTGCCCTGGATTCCGGAGATTTTAGCGAGAAGGAAACATTTTTTTGCGGTGGCAGCCTCACGTTAGGCAACAGGGTCTTTCATTGCTGGAACGAGGACGGCCATGGTTCTCAAGCTATTGCGCAGGCGATAAAAAATTCGTGTAACGTATTTTTCTATCAGCTGGGGCTTCTGGTGGGGCCTGACGAGATTGCGCGTTACGCGTTTAGGTTCGGATTTGGCAGGCCCACAGGCATAGATCTGCCCGGTGAATTAAGCGGTTTTGTACCAACCACGTCGTGGAAAAAGAGGAAATTAAAGGAATCCTGGTTCCGGGGCGAAACCGCAAATTACTCCATAGGCCAGGGATATCTTCTGGTAACACCGATCCAGATTCTGCGCCTTATCGGAGCTGTTGCGAACGGCGGAAGGCTTGTGACTCCTTTTGTCGTAGGAAGGATAGAAGACATAGCGGTGCGGCATGAGAAAAGCCGGGACACCGGACTGGAATCGGGCGTGCTTGAGGCCATAAGAAGCGCCCTAAAAAGTGCTATAAATGCCCCGCATAGTACGGGACTTTACGCGCGCTCGAAAGAGATCATCATATCCGGAAAAACCGGCACGGCCGAGAACCCGCACGGAGAGTCGCACGCCTGGTTTACCGGTTTTGCTCCGTTTGAGGATCCCGGGATCTCGGTTGTGGTGTTCATAGAGCACGGGGGCAAGGGCGGCCTTGATCCGGCGCGTTTTGCCAAACAAGTCATAGAAGAAGCAAAAAAACTCGAGCTCTTATAACTCGAGCGCTTGATTCGTATCTCGTGAGTTGTTTCAGGAGGTTAGATGATTAAGTTTGACAAGATTTTACTTTTTGCGGTTCTCGCGATACTTATCATAGGGCTGTTCGCGCTCTATAGCGCATCAATACGGTATTATTCGCAGACGATTATTTTGCGTCAGGTAACGTGGATGCTTGTCGGTGTTGCTTTTATGGCGGTATCGTTGCGGCTAGACTATCAGAAAATATTGAATGCCTCCTATGTTTTATATGCCGTAAATATCCTTCTTCTTATTTTTGTATTGTTTTTCGGCAGGTCCAGGGGCGGCGCACAGCGTTGGATAGGCATCGGCCCGATCAGCATACAACCTTCAGAAATGGCAAAAATAACATTTATTCTGGCGCTCTCCTCGTATATCGGTTCAAGAAAAAATGAAGTTACCAAAATAAGCTTTTTTTTACGAGTTTTATGTTTTGCCTTGCCCGTATTTTTGCTGATTCTCATCGAGCCGGATCTGGGGACGGCACTTCTCATTATACCCATTACCCTCATCATGCTTTATGTGGCCGGCGCCAGGGCAGGCCACCTTTTCGGTGTTATTTTACTTGGCATAGGTGCGCTTCCGGTTTTCTGGCAATTCCTGAAAGAGTACCAGAAGCAAAGGCTTTTCGTTTTCATCAACCCGAATATCGACCCTCTCGGATCCGGTTATACGATTATTCAGTCAAAAATAGCCGTCGGCTCAGGGGGTATCTTCGGAAAAGGGTGGCTTGGTGGAACCCAGAACCAGCTGAATTTCCTGCCCGAGCGGCACACAGATTTTATATTTTCGGTAATTGGCGAAGAATGGGGGTTCATAGGCGCGCTAGTTCTTATTTCATTGTATGCCCTGATCGTGATGAGGGGGCTAAAAATCATCGATAGAACCCCGGATCTAAGCGGAAAACTGATGGCCACAGGCTTCATAGCGCTTTTTGCCATCCAGGCCGTAATCAACATAGGCATGACAATAGGATTCCTGCCCATCGTAGGCTTAACCTTACCTCTAATAAGCTATGGCGGCTCAAGCCTGGTCGCCACCCTGATCACAATGGGCCTCCTACTAAACATAGGCATGCGCCGCTCCCTGTTCTGAGTAGAACAAGGAG
>JAMXCZ010000039.1 GCA_024542975.1 Candidatus Omnitrophota bacterium
CCCCTCTTATGCAGAGGGACCAGACCCCTTTTGTTCCAAGACTTCGGTTGCAGAAGCGAAAATATTAAGGTATAATATTGAAATTGAATGCGGATGTGGCGGAACTGGCAGACGTGCTAGCCTTAGGAGCTAGTGGGGCAACCCGTGGGGGTTCGACTCCCTCCATCCGCACCAAATTCGCGAAGCAAATTTAATCCTGAGGCAATGAAGGAAATGCGACCCAAGGAAGCCTGCCTGCCGGCAGGCAGGCATTTTCCATTGCCAAAAGACCTTAAATAATCTGTTTTACATTGTATAGTACTTTGGTATAATAATAATCTTATGAAAAGATGGGAAATTAAAGAACAAGTGGCGACGTTTAGAGGACAGGGATTTAGTTACAAAGAAATAATGAGATTTTTCCCTGTTGCAAAAAGCACAGTTAGCAATTGGTGCAAAGATATAGAGTTGACAGACAGTCAGATTCAAAGGCTACAGGAACGAAAGAAACAGGGGAGTTATGCCGCAGGCTTGAAAGGGTCTAAAGCGAATCAGGAGAGAAGGGCTAAAGAAGTCCAGCAGATTAAGGAAAGTGCAAAATCTGAAGTGCCGCTTTTGATGAATAACAATCTCTGGATAGCTGGTTTAATGCTATACTGGGCTGAAGGAAATAAATCAAAAAACATCGGCGTTACTAATTCCGACCCGAACATAATTAAATTTATGATGGAATGGTTTAGGGAATATTGTGATGTAGATGATGCGAAATTTAAACTTTATTTAAACTTGCATTCAGGACAGAACGAAGAAAAAATTAAAGAATTTTGGTATGAACTTATAAAGCTTCCAAAAGAACAATTTGGCAAAAGCTATATAAAAAAAGAAGGAACAGGACATAGAAAAAACATATTGTACAAAGGAACGCTAAGAATAATTATCTGTAATTCAAATCTTCTGCACAGAATATTAGGTTGGATAGAAGGCGCAATAGAACTTTTTGAATATAACAAATTTTTAACAAAAAAACACGCCCTCATAGCTCAACTGGTAGAGCAGCGCCCTCTTAAGGCGACGGTTCCAGGTTCAAGTCCTGGTGGGGGTACCAATTTGCGGGTGTAGCTTAGTTGGTAGAGCGTCGCCTTGCCAAGGCGAAGATCATGGGTTCGAGACCCATCACCCGCTCCAATATTTACAGCGTAGCATGAAGTGCGAAACAGGAGGCGTTACACATGAAGGTTGATGATTTTCTGAACAGGAGAGCCGTGGTTACGGATTTGAAATCAAAGGATAAAGAAGGTGTTATCAGAGAGATGGTGGACCTTGTCGCGAAGGCAGGGGATATCAGGCCAAAAGACAAAGAACTACTGGTAAAGATACTCCGCGAAAGGGAATTATTGGGCTCAACGGGGATAGGGCAGGGCGTTGGGATACCTCACGCTAAATCCTCCAGCATAAAAAAACTTATCGGAGCGGTGGCAATATCCAAAGAAGGGGTCAATTTTGATTCTTTGGACGGAGAGCCGGCATATATCTTCTTTTTGCTACTGGCTCCGCAGGATTCTGCCGGGCCGCATCTTAAAGCGCTGGCCCGCATCTCGAGGCTTCTGAAAGATAAATATTTCAGAGATGTTTTAAGGAACGCGCAAAGCGGGAAAGAATTGATAAGCCTCATTGTGAAGGAAGACCAGAGGCGGCATTAGGAAGCTATAGGCTTTAAGCTTTAAGCTATAAACGAGAAAACGATGCGTAAATTAAAGTGGTTATATCCGGGGATGTTTGTCAAGAGATGGATAATCCTCACTACGATAGGTATCGGGCTTATCGCGATGGGGTTTGCCATGGTCATTTCCGAAACTACGCTGGAGAATAGGACATTTGCTTCGACTATCATACTTATAGGGGGCCTCATAGTCATAACGGGCGTAAGCCGGATTGTCAAATCGTTTGTTACCGTGTTTCTCCCGGAGAGACAGGACGAACTTGTTGACAAAGTATACCAGAGAAGAATTCTTGAGAAAGGGCCGCGCATCGTGACCATAGGAGGCGGAACGGGCCTTTCGACCTTGCTGCACGGCTTGAAAGAATACTCGTCCAATATAACGGCTGTCGTTACGGTTGCGGATGATGGAGGTTCCTCGGGCCGGCTCAGGGCAGAACTAAACGTCTTGCCTCCGGGAGACATAAGGAATTGTTTGGTAGGCTTGGCGGATGCCGGGCCTCTTATGGAAAAACTTTTCCAATTTCGCTTCGACGATGGAAGCGGCTTGAAAGGGCACAATTTCGGCAATCTTTTTATAACTGCCATGTCGAAGGTAACTGGTGACTTTGAACAGGCTGTGAAGGCATCAAGCAAGGTTTTGGCTATACGCGGGAGCGTTGTTCCGGCTACGCTTACAAAGGTTGTGTTGAAGGCGCGTTACAAAGACGGGACTGAAACAACAGGGGAAAGCGAAATCCCGAAAAAAGAAAGTCCCATAGAAAGGATGTATATAAAGCCCGAAGATTGCAGGCCGACGGCAGCGTCGCTCGAAGCAATAAAAAAAGCCCACGCTATCGTGCTCGGCCCCGGGAGCCTCTATACAAGCGTGATGCCGAACCTTCTCATCGAAGGCATGTACGCGGCTATTAAGCAATCGAAGGCCGTGAAAATATATGTCTGCAATGTCATGACTCAGGCAGGCGAAACTGATGGTTACAGTGCGAGCGAGCACGTAAAAGCCATCCTGGAGCATACAGGAGCGGGCGTTATGGATTATTGCATAGTAAACAATAGTAAGATCCCGCCGGATCTTCTGGAAAAATATAAAGAGAAAAAAGCCTATCCTGTTTCGGTGAACGCGCAAAAGCTCAGGTCTCTCGGCTGCGAAATAGTAGAGGCTAATATCGCAGATACAAGTGATTTTGTGCGCCATGATTCCAATAAGCTGGCCAAAATTATCATAGACCTTTTATCTACGATCAAGAAGCAAAACCTGTAGGCTTATGGATAAAGTTAATTTTCTTATGGCGTTTCATTGTCACCAGCCGGTGGACAATCTGGAGGAAGTTTTTGAAGAGGCCTATAAGAAGTCTTACGAACCGTTTTTGAATGTGCTCGCGCGCCATCCCGGAATAAAGGTTTCTCTTCATTATTCCGGGTCGCTTTTGGAGTGGATCAAGCGGAAAAAACCTTGGTTCATAGAAAGAATTAAACAGCTTAAAGAGAAGGGGCAGGTAGAAATACTCACGGGCGGCTTTTTTGAACCCGTACTGCCCATGATCCCCAGGGAGGATGCTAAGGGCCAGATACGGATGCTTACGCGTTCTATCGGAGAATATTTTAATTGCTCACCCCGCGGGGCATGGCTTGCAGAGAGGGTGTGGAGCCCCGAGGTTGCGGCTATTTTTAAAGAATTAAACATCAAATACACCATTCTCGATGATTTTCATTTTAAGCAGGCGCGCTTAAAAAAAGACGACGTTTTTGGATTTTATTCCATCAAAGGAATTCGCGATTTTTACGTTTTTGCGGCTATTAAAAAGTTGCGCTACACAATGCCGTTTAATGATGTCGGGGTTACGATAGATTTTTTAAAAACGCTCCGGGAGAATCCCAATGCGCGTTGCGTAACCTTCGCGGATGACGGCGAGAAATTCGGGCTCTGGCCCTATACGCACGATTGGGTTTACAACAAAGGGTGGCTCGAGAGATTTTTTACGGCTCTGGAGGAGCAGAGTTGGGTGCGGACGCTTACGTTTACCGAAGCCATCGGGGAAATTGCGCCTCTGGGGGAGCTCGAAATCCCGGACTCAAGCTATGCCGAGATGATCGAATGGTGTAACGGGAATTTCCGTAATTTTTTTGAAAAATACCCCGAATCCAAACTTATGCGAAATCGTATGCTTCACGTGAGCAGAGAAATAGGGAAGTCAGAGATCAGTGCCGGAAACAGGGTACGGGAAGAGCTTTACAAATCGCAATCGAATTGCGCATACTGGCATGGCATATTCGGGGGTATATACACAAATCACCTGCGTCGTGGGATATATAGCCACATAATAAAAGCCGAGAATATTTTAAACGGCACAAAGCCGGATGAAGAAAAGATAGAGCTTTTAAGTTTCGAAGACAGCACAAGAAACATTATCCGCGCGCGAAACAAATTTATTACAGTGTTTATCAATCCTGATCATGCGGGGTCCATATTTGAAATAGATTATATTCCGCTTTCCTACAATCTTGTAAACACGATGTCGCGTCGATATGAGCCGTATCACGAGAAGTTAAACGGCAAGAAGAACAACCTCGCCGCATTGAAGAAAAAGGCAAATGATGCTGCGAGTGACGAAACTGTAGACCTTTACGAGATATTGGGCGTGCGCGAAAGAAACTTAAAGAAATTTCTGAACTATGACTCGTACCAGAAATCTTCCTGTCTCTGCCACGCGATGAACCCGAATACATCGCTTGAGGATTTTACGAAGTCTCTGCACGCGGACACGCATAAAGATAGCTTATTGGGGCCTTACAAGCAGAGAATAGAAAAAAAGGGCGAAAGGCTCATCGTAAAACTTGAAAAATCCGGCAGTTTAACATGGGAGAGATCCGCCCAGTTAAGGCTTGTGAAATGTATAATACTGGAGAAGGAGCCCGAGATCTGTATAAACTTCGACCTGGAAAATATTTCGCCCGAAACGATAAGATTTATCTTCGGCATAGAATTTAACTGGTCGATAGAAGACAGGAAGTTTATGCGCGCGCGCCGCAAAAGACGCGTTAAGAGCCTCTCCCTCGCCGATAAGTTTTCCACTATCAAGATAAAACATACTTTTGGGGCCCCCATGGGCCTCTGGTCTTTTCCTGTTTATACCCTGAATGAGTCGGAAAGAGGAATGGGCCGGAGCTATCAGGAGGTATCACTTCTCTTTTTCAGGAAACTTACCTTGAAAAGCGGGGCCAGATTTTCACTGGACTCAACCTTAAGGATATCCGGATGATCGTAGAAAAAAAGATAACTATAAAAAATGAATCAGGCCTCCACGCCCGCCCCGCGGCGCTTTTTGTGCAGATAGCCAATAAATACGATTGCGAAATAAATGTGAAGAAAGGCAAACAGAAGGTGAACGGGAAGTCGATAATGGGTATAATGATGCTCGCCGCCGAGAAGGGAAGCAAAATCTCGATTATCGCTGATGGCGCTGATGCGGAAGACGCCGCGAAAGAACTGGAGGGCCTCCTCTTGAGCGAAACGATAGAGGGTATCGATGAAAAAAAATAAAAAGAAACAAAAACCCAAATCAAAGGAAATCGTGCTGAAAGGCATCCCGGCCTCCCCCGGTATTACTATCGGCACGGCGCATCCTCTTTACGATGAAAAAGTGGTTGTGCTGCGAAAAAAAATAAAAGAAAATCTTGTTGAAGAAGAAATGGCGCGTTTCAAGAAAGCCCTTTCAAGAACAAGGCAGGAAATACTGGCCATCCATAAAAGAATCGCCAAAGAGATGGGCGTAGAGAAGGCGCGAATATTCGGCGCGCACCTTATGGTTTTGGAGGACGAGGTCCTGATAAGCGAGGTCATAGCCAAGCTTAGGAGGGAAAGGCTCGCGATAGAATATGTATTCTGGGAGGTTCTCAAAAAATACATGAGAATCCTGTCAAAAAGCGACGACGAATATTTAAGGGAAAGGGTAAGCGATATAAACGATGTGGGCAGGCGTATCCTTAAAAATCTGCTTGGAACCGAACAACGTTCACTGGAGCAACTCGCAGAGAAAACCGTCGTTGTCGCATATGACCTCTCGCCCTCCGACACCGCTGTTATGCATCGCGGAAATGTTATCGCTTTTGCGACCGATATCGGCGCCCGCACGTCGCACACGGCTATTATGGCGAAATCCCTGGAGATTCCGGCGGTGGTGGGCCTTGAGACCGTTACCGCGAAGGTCAAAAACGGGTCAAACATAATTGTGGATGGGAACCGCGGCGTTGTTATCGTAAATCCCACGCCTAAGACAATAAGGAAATACCACGCGGAAAAGAGGCGGTTTGAGAAATTTGAAAAGCACCTTGTTAAGCTGAAGAATTTACCGGCGAAAACGCTGGATGGGAAGGAAGTGGAGCTTGCGGCCAACATAGAGATGGCTGCTGACATCCCCGGCGTATTGGCTCACGGAGCAAAGGGCATCGGCTTATACAGGACGGAATATTTCTATATGAACCGAAAAGACTTGCCGAGCGAAGACGAGCAGTATGAGGACTACAGGCAGGTGGCCGAGAAGATTTATCCGAATTCAGTGATCATACGGACATTGGATTTGGGTGGCGACAAATTTTTGTCACAGTTTGAAGTGCCGCACGACATGAATCCATTTCTTGGGTGGAGGGCAATACGTTTTTGCCTTGCGAGGCCCGATATTTTTAAAGCTCAGTTAAGCGCGATATTGAGAGCGTCACACCACGGAAAACTTAAGATCATGTATCCCATGATATCGGGCGTTGAGGAATTAAGACAGGCGCATGTTATTCTGAATGAAGTAAAAGAGGACTTAAATAGAAGGGCGGTTCCGTTTGATAAAAACATAGAAGTAGGCGCTATGATAGAGGTGCCTTCGGCTGCGCTTACCAGTGATGTCCTGGCGAAAGAAAGCGATTTTTTCAGTATCGGCACCAATGACCTTATCCAGTACGCGCTTGCCGTCGATAGGGTAAACGAAAAGATAGCGTACCTCTATGAACCGGCGCATCCGGCGGTCCTGCGGCTTATAAAAATTGTTATCGACAATGCGCACGAGGGAAACATATGGGCGGGAATGTGCGGCGAAATGGCGGGGGACGCGGCTCTTACTTTGATTTTATTGGGGTTGGGGCTCGATGAATTTAGCGTGCCCCCTATCATGGTCCCGGAAATAAAACGCATCATAAGGGCCGTAAACTATGAAGACGTCAAAAAAATAGCAAGTGATGCCCTTAAGCTTTCCACCGGTGCCGAAGTAATGGAAATGGCGAAGGCCAATCTGAGGGAGTTAGTGCCAGATATCGCAAGTGGAGTATTAAGGTAACCTGAAAGGAATTGTATGGATTTAGACAACGTAAGGCATATCGCGAAACTGGACAAGGAAAACATGTGTGACCTTCTGGTTTCTTTTCCGAGGCAATGTACAGACGCGCTTTTTATAGCGGAGCATTCAACCGTAAAGGAAGCTTACAGGAGGAAATATTCGAATATAGTTTTTACGGGGCTCGGCGGATCGGCGATAGGCGCCGATATCGTAAAAGATTACATAGGCGGCGAAACGAACGTCCCCATAATCGTAAACAGGGATTATACGATGCCTGAATTTGTAAACAAGGCCTCGCTTGTTTTTGCCGTAAGTTATTCCGGAAATACCGAAGAGACACTGTCGGCTTACATGGACGCGAGAAAAAAGCGCGCGAAGATTATAGTTATTACTTCCGGCGGCAGGCTCAAGGAGCTTGCCTTAAAAAACAGGGACGCTCTGGCGCTGGTGCCGAAGGGATATCCGCCGAGATGCGCGCTGGGCTATTCGTTGATCCCGGCGCTGGTCATGCTTTCCAAGTGCGGCCTCATAAAAGGAAAAAAACATGAGATAAAGAAAGCGGTGCAGTTTCTCGGCACCCTGCAGAAGAAAAAACTCGCGCCCTATGTCAGTGAAGGCGTAAATATTGCGAAGAATGTGGCGAGAATCGCGCATAACAGGTTTCCGGTTGTCTATTCGTCAAACAAAATCGCAAGCGTCGCAACGCGCTGGAGAGGGCAATTTGCCGAAAACGCAAAGACACTCGCGTCAACGCATCTTCTCCCCGAGATGAATCACAATGAGATAGTCGGCTGGGTACACCCTAAGAAGATTCTCGGGGCATTTCTCGCGATCATGCTGAGAGATAAGGACAATCATAGAAGGGTTAAAAAGAGAATGGACATAACAGCGGATATTTTGAGGAAAAACGGGTTTACTGTCCTGGAGATAGAGAGCCAGGGAAAGACCCTGCTTGAGAGAATACTTTCTTTGATTTACATCGGAGACTTCACGAGTTTTTATCTTTCTATTTTAAACAAAACAAATCCTACGCCGGTCGACAGGATAACGTATTTGAAGAAACAGCTATCAAAATAAAACGTCCCCATCTTTAGAGAATTATGACTACAATAATACTGGCTGCGGGATACGGAACCAGGCTTTATCCGTTGACGCTCAATAAGCCGAAGGCACTTCTTGAGGTCGGTGGTAAAACCATACTTGATAGACTCCTTGAGAAGATAGAAGCAGTAGACGAATCAGGTGAAGCCGTAATCGTCACGAACGAAAAATTTCACAAGAGTTTTCAAGTGTGGCAAAGCCGTCATCGTTCGGATATCGGCATAAAAGTGATCAATGATAAAACCAAGTCCAACGAAACAAGGCTCGGCGCGATCGGCGATATAAACCTTGTCCTGGAAGAGACGGGAACAAAGGAAGACTTGCTTATTACGGGAAGCGATAACCTCTTCGGTAAGGATTTGGACGGATTTGTGAGATTCAGCGTCGCCAAAAGACCGTTTAGTACACTCGCGCTTTTTGACATAAAAAATAAGGAACTTGCCGTGAAATACGGTATTTGCGATTTGAACGCGGATTCTCAAGTTGTAGGTTTCGAAGAAAAGCCGCTTGAACCAAAGACGACGCTTGCGGCGTCGGCTTTGTATTTTATCCCGAAAGAAAAGATCTCAAAAATACGCGAATATATGAAGACGGATTTACCGAAAGACGCGCCGGGAAATCTTATGAAATGGCTCTCCACGGAGGATAAAGTGTTTGGATATGTGCTTAAAGGGGCGTGGTATGATATAGGGGATACGGAGAGCCTAAGGAAGGCAGACGAAGAGTTTAGCAAAAAAGGAGAAGCATAACGATGAAGAGGCGTAGTTACCTACTTACTTCGGAAAGTGTTACGGAAGGGCATCCTGATAAGGTTTGCGATCAGATCTCAGACAGCATCCTGGACTCGATATTCAAAAATGACCCGATGGGCAGGGTTGCCTGCGAGACGATGGTTACGACAGGGCTCGCGTTTGTTGCGGGCGAGATTACGACATCGTGTTACGTTGAGATACCCAAAATCATAAGGAAAACGATCCAGGACATAGGATACGATGATCCCAGTTATGGATTTGACCACCTGACATGCGGGGTAATGACGTCCATACAGGCGCAATCGCCGGACATCGCGCTCGGCGTTAACAAGGGCGGGGCCGGTGACCAGGGGATGATGTTCGGTTATGCCAGTGATGAAACGAGTGAGCTCATGCCCATGCCTATAGCGCTTGCGCATAAACTTTCCTACAGGCTTGCGGACATAAGAAAGAAAAAAATCGTCAAATACCTGAGGCCTGACGGAAAGACCCAGGTTACGGTCGAATACGTAAACGGAGCGCCCCGCAAGGTAAAAGCCGTCATAGTGAGCGCGCACCATGATAAGAACGTGAATACGAAGGACATAAAACACGACCTGAAAAAGCTTGTAATTGACCGCGTCATCCCGAAAAATCTTTTAGACAAGAACGTGAAAATTTTCGTTAATCCAACCGGAAGGTTTGAAGTCGGCGGGCCGATGGCAGATACGGGCCTTACGGGAAGAAAGATAATAGTTGATACCTATGGCGGCGTAGGAAGTCACGGCGGGGGATGTTTCTCGGGCAAGGATCCCACAAAAGTGGACAGGTCCGCCTCCTATATGGCCAGATATGTCGCGAAGAATATCGTAGCCTCAGGTCTTGCAAAGAAATGCGAAATTCAGCTTGCTTACGTAATCGGCGTAGCCGAGCCCGTCAGTATAATGATAAATACTTTCGGCACGGGAAAGGTGAGTGAAGAGAGCCTCGTAAAAAGCGTACGGAATAACTTTGATCTTACGCCCTACGGGATTATCAGGGATCTAAAATTGCGAAGGCCGATCTATAAGAAGACAGCTTGCTACGGGCATTTTGGCAGGGAGGAAGAAGGTTTTGCATGGGAAGAAACCGATAAGATCCAAGCCCTGAGGAAGGATACCAAATAATGAAATGCGACGTAAAAGACATAAAGTTGGCGAAAAAAGGCGCATTAAGAATCGAGTGGGCAAAAGAATATATGCCCGTAATGCGCCTGATAGAAACGAGGTTCAAAAAAGAGAAGCCGTTTAAAGGCATAAGGATCTCGGGCTGCCTGCACGTTACGACGGAGACTGCGGTCCTGGCTATTGCGTTTAAAGCCGGCGGCGCAAACGTATTACTCTGCGCTTCAAACCCGTTAAGTACCCAGGATGACGTGGCGGCTTCGCTTGTAAAGCACCATAAAATGGGAGTATTTGCGAAAAAAGGGGAAGGCCGCGCGACGTATTATAAACACATAAATGCGGTCCTGGATCAGAAGCCTCACATAACGGTTGATGACGGAGCTGACCTTGTTTCTATAACCCATACTAAAAGAAGGGATTTATTGCGTGATATAATCGGCGGTACGGAAGAGACGACAACGGGGATTATCCGCCTGCGCAGTTTGGAAAAAAGCGGAAATCTTATGTATCCGATCATATCGGTAAATGACGCCGATACCAAACACTTGTTTGATAACAGGTACGGTACGGGGCAGTCAACCCTTGACGGAATAATGCGCGCCACCAACAGGCTTATTGCGGGCAGTAATTTCGTTGTATGCGGTTACGGTTGGTGCGGCAGGGGCGTTGCCATGCGCGCGCGCGGAATGGGAGCTAATGTCACTGTGTGTGAGGTCAGTCCCATGAAGGCCCTTGAGGCGATAATGGACGGGTACAAGGTTAGCACAATTAGCGAGGCTGCGCGAGGAGGTGACATTTTTGTTACGGCTACGGGCGACATAAGTGTCCTGGACAGGAAACACTTTGAATTGATGAAGGACGGGGCAATTCTCGCGAATACAGGGCATTTTAACGTTGAGATAAATACAGCCATTTTAAAAAAGATATCAAAAAAGAGAAGGATCATGCGGGATTTTGTCGAAGAGTATACGCTTAAGAACGGGAAAAGGATAAACCTTCTGGCTGACGGAAGGCTTGTAAATTTGTCAGCAGCCGAAGGGCATCCTGCGCATGTTATGGACATGAGCTTTGCGAATCAGGCCCTCGCAAGCCTTCTATTGGTAGAGAAAAGAAATGATAATATGGAAAACAAGGTCTATCCGGTTCCCAGAGAAATAGATGACAATATTGCCCGTCTTAAGCTTAAATCTCTGGGTGTCAGGGTGGACAGTTTGACGCCCGAGCAGAGTAAATATCTGGCGAGTTGGGAAGTCGGGACTTAAAGTTTAACATGAAGACGATCGGCATACTGACAAGCGGCGGAGACGCGCCGGGAATGAACGCAGCCGTAAGGAGCGCTGTCAGGTGCGCCATCCACAGGGGCGTCCGGGTAAAGGGGATACTCAGGGGGTACGAAGGCCTCATGGCCGGTGAACTGATAGACATGAACCAGAGGAGCGTAAGCAATATTCTGGGCCGTGGAGGAACAATACTCAAAACAGCGCGTTCAAAAGAATTTAGGACAAAAAGCGGCAGAAAAAAAGCTTTTAAGGTTATTCAAAAACATGGGCTTGACGGCCTTGTAGTAATAGGAGGGAACGGCTCTTTCAAAGGCGCCTACGCGCTTGGCAAGGAATTTAAAGTGCGGAATATCGGGGTTCCGGGAACAATAGATAACGATATATCCGGTTCTGATTACACGATAGGCGCGCATACGGCTGTCAATACTGCGCTCGAGGCAATAGATAAAATAAGAGATACAGTTACGAGCATGGAGCGCATTTTTGTCATTGAGGTTATGGGAAGGGATGACCCTTTTATCGCAATTAGGGTTGGCCTGGCGGGCGGAGCGGAAGACGTGCTTTTTCCCGATACCAGATATAGCATCAAAGACATGTGCGATGACATTATCGCCGGCAGAAAAAAGGGTAAGGTTAGCTGGATTGTTGTCGTTTCCGAAGGGGTGGCGCGGGCCGGAGACGTGGCGGAGATTATAGAGAAGAAAACGGGGTTTGATGTCCGCGCGATCGTATTAGGGCACATCCAGAGAGGGGGCTCGCCCGAGGCCTTCGACAGGATATTGGCTTCGAGGCTGGGTTATTATGCCGTGGAGGCATTGCTTAAAGGACATACCGATGCAATGGTAGGTATCGTCTCGGATGATTTAAAGATAACACCGTACAAACAAGCGATTAAAAAAGATAAAAAGAAAGTGCGATTGGATAAGGGCCTGTATAACTTAACCAGAATACTGGCGAAATAAAGGAAGGGAACGAATGAGTAGCATCGGAAATATTGCGAGAGAATTGGCGCTGGCAACCAAAAAAGAAGAAAAGAAAAAGCTTGCCGAGACAATCTTAAATGCTGCATATGAAAAGGGTGTTTATCCCTGGAGTATAAACGATTTATACATTGCGAGAGGGAAGAAGAAATTCAGCGGTTTTACGGTTCCGGCGATAAATTTAAGGACGATGACGTATGAACTGGCGCGGGCCATATTCAGGGTGGCAAAAAAAATTAACGCGGGAACATTTATATTTGAAATAGCAAAGTCAGAAATGGGCTACACCGACCAGATACCTGCCGAGTTTACAAGTATGTGCCTTGCGGCAGCCGTAAAAGAAGGATTTTCCGGGCCGGTGTTCATACAGGGAGATCATTTTCAGCTGAAGGCGAAAAATTATAACGAGAATCCAAAAAAAGAAATAGAAGGCATGAAACATCTGATTGCCGAAGCCGTAAGGTCGGGCTTCTATAACATCGACGTAGATTCCTCTACACTCGTAGATCTTTCAAAGCCTACTACCAAAGAAGAGCAGCTCCACAATTACAGCGTGTGCGCGGAGATTACGAAATTTATCCGGGAAATACAACCGTCGGGACTCGATATATCCGTGGGCGGCGAGATAGGGGAAGTCGGAGGGAAGAATTCGACGCCTGAGGAATTACGCGTATTTATGCGAGGGTATTCTGAAATGAAAGGTAAGGATATGCTGGGTATAAGCAAGATCAGCATTCAGACAGGAACTTCTCACGGCGGAGTGGTTTTGCCTGACGGGACGGTCGCGAAGGTTAAGCTCGATTTCGAAACGCTAGAGAACCTCTCGAAATTGGCCAGAGACGAATTTGGCATGGCAGGGGCCGTGCAGCACGGCGCATCAACGCTCTCCAATGACGCGTTTGGCAAATTCCCGGAAGTTGAAACTGCGGAAGTCCATCTGGCTACACAATTTCAAAATCTTGTATACGACAATAAGCATTTTCCGGCTCCCCTAAGGGACAAAATATACGGGTGGCTAAAAGAAAACCTTTCGGGCGAGAGGAAAGCGAGCCAAACCGAAGAACAGTTTATCTATAAGACAAGAAAAAAGGCCCTGGGCCCGTTTAAAAAAGACATCATAGAACTCCCGCCAGAGGCAAAAACAAAAATTGTAGAAGTGATAGAGAAGGAATTCGCGTTTCTATTCGAGAAGCTCAAGATAAAAGACACAAAAGACCTTGTGTCAAAATATCTGAACCCCAAACCCGTCCGGCATAACGTAAAAGGCGACGCCATACATGTAGAAATGGATGGCGAGGGAGACGATTAACTCGCATTGCGTCGTGCGTCGTGCGTATTGCGTTATGCGCACAAC
>JAMXCZ010000040.1 GCA_024542975.1 Candidatus Omnitrophota bacterium
CGAAAGTCCAGCCCGTATTTCACTCGTTAGGCCTGCTTCCGATGTGGAGGAGACTTATCGAGGGGTTGCAGAACCGGGGCTGGCCGAACTGGACGGTTGCGGTAGTTGCCGGGTTTTTGGGCGCGTCGGAGCAGCTTTTCTTCAGCGTGGCGCTGGTTAGCGTACCGGGAGTGGCTGCGCACCTTCTTGGCGCCGGAGATATCTGGACAGCCACAGTCATGATAGTGATGACTTTAGTAAGTCATCGGATTTTCCGGAGAGCCCACAAAGGCATGGTTGCGCGCTATGTCAACGGTAAGTTAACCTTTGACCAAGCCACAAAAAGCGACCACATCAAACTTACTTTCTTAAGCGCAATATTGCGGTCTTCACTTTTTATTTTATTTCCTTTTCTTTCTGAACCCTTCAGTATTTTAAGCATCATGGTTATTCTTCCGCTGGTTCCTCTCGTCCTTCATGGGCTCTACGACTTCAGCGGTTTTATCGGGATATGGAAATACATCGCAAGACGGGATAGGGTCTCGGCGGGCTTATCAGGTTTTAAACAGGAGTTAATAATTGGCAGTTTTGCTGCAGTGCTTTATTCTTTTATAACAAGTTCACTTTTAATCAATTCTATTGCAGGACTCGTTTTGACGTTATTTTTCATAGCATATTATATATTAAAAGGAATGTATTATCTTAGAAAGGCAGGACGTTACAAAATCGAAGGCGTGCAATGCAATCTTAAGAACGGTTTTCATCAGCGCCCCTGTTCCGTACTAACTCGCCATCTTATGAGCATTTATCGGCATACAGGTATCAAGGTTCGTATCTCTCGGGGAAAAAATCATGCCGGATTTGACAGGATAGACGAAATCTTAAAGGCCAAACGGGAAGGCAAAACATTTGAGGAACTCGATAGCAATTTACAGGATGTAATACAAGCCAGGCTTCGCAACGGTTTTGAATCGGAGTACTCAATAATCAATAGCTATATGTTTTCTTACTGGGCCGATCTACTTGGTTTACTAATCGAGAGAGGTGATAGTTATGATATTGTTGTCGAAGGAAATTATCCCCGCCATGTTCTGGAAAGCGTCGCAGAATATGTGAGGGATTTTACCAGGTATGGATTGCCGGAGTGGTTAGATGATCAAAGTGAGGTCGATGAGAAAATAACAAATCTGCTGGGTGACCGATTTGAAAAAATCACACAATTAAGAAAACCGCAAGAAAAAGGTTTCTATGAATTTGTCCCTGTTCCAAAGGTAAAAATTCTATCAGCCATTCTTACCGTAGGGATTCTTGGCATAGTATTAAGGGCTGTACAGCTTATTCTGGCAGCGGCAATGCCCGAGTTGGGAGCAGGCCCGGTAGTAAGTTTTATTGCCCCTATTTTTGTTGCTGCAATACTGCACGTTCTTTACAACGTAGCTATTGCGCCGGTTTTTGGGCTTGTTTTGGGGATGGCAGGATCCAGAAAAGGAGGCTCAGTACTTACTCAAGCTGCAGTAAACGAAAAATTAAAAAGTACGCAAATCACAGGCTGGCGTTACCGCACTGCGGAAATAAATTTAGAAGGCAAAAATGCTCTCGGAACCAAATTTAAGAAGAGAGATGAGAGCATTTCCGTATTGGAACACGAAGCAAGAACAATGGATGAATTGAGAGAGAGGGGCTTAGATGTACCGGTTCCTTTGAAATCCGAAGAAGGATCTTATGTATTTACATACGATAGCGCGTTGCC
Organism: Candidatus Omnitrophota bacterium; assembly: GCA_024542975.1. GTDB lineage: Bacteria > Omnitrophota > Gorgyraeia > JABMRN01 > RBG-13-46-9 > JAMXCZ01. The sequence goes on from JAMXCZ010000040.1 coordinate 1,730, forward strand.
TCATGCGCCTCTTTCCGCTAACATTGATGATTCTCACAGGTATATAGCCTATCAGACCGAACACGCCTATTTCGTATACCCCGAAAACATTGAAACTCCGGAGAAAATGCGTCAATGCGCAATAAACTCCATTACCCAGCTTGCCCAAATGCTAAAAGTAGGATACATACATACCTCACTTTCTCCTTTGACTCATGAGTTCGGCGCGGAAAGGCCGTGGCTCTGGAATTTTATACCCTTAGGGGACGTAGAGCGCCTTCGAACAGTTCTTGCCAACTCAAATATCAGGCTTAAAGGATTAGCTGACTTTGCCCACGCCCGTAAAATTGAACCAACCGATTATTTAGATTTCGAAATAGGGCAAAACTTCTGCGAATGGGCGATGACCATTGCATATCACTCATCTGCCTGCGGGATTAGCGAAAAAGAAACAATCTCGATACTTAAAGATGGTTTTGAAAGATATCTGAGAATTTTAGGCGTCGAACATGATATTTTCGGAGAAGATCTAAACAATTTAACACAGTTTGTTAAAAAGTTTTACCTCGATCTTCGTGTTGTCAATAGGGCGTATGCTACATTTCGGCGTAAAGCATACACACTTACTTATCTCATTGATTTCGTAAACCAAATGCTGGATAAGACAAAGGAATCGCAGATATATAGTCACCTTGTTCAAGGGACATTGCGCGTGGATGATATTTTTGAAAATTCCATCGCAAACGCCGCAGATATAACCGAAGAAGATAATATTATATACGCTGCCGACAGCAAAATGAAGTGTATTGTAAAAATGGACCTCCGCACTAACTCCTCCGAAGAAATTGCAAAAGGCAGCCTGTCAATGCCGAGAGCAATAGCCAAAGAAGGTGATATTATCTATGTATTAGATATAGTTGATGGAAAATGCGTTATCGTAAAAATCAACCTTAACAATCCCGAGTCGCCCGAATATATTGCGATAGAAGAAAGCATAGACCCGAAGGCCATGTGTAAAGATGGGGATTTTATCTATATTGCAGATAGAAAGAGAGGATGTATTGTAAAAGTTGACCTCAATAATCCTGCTTATCCGGAATATATAGCGGAAGGCATATTAGATAGCCCAAGGGCAATGGTTAAGGAGGGCAATATAATTTATGTTGCCGACAGCGGTATTAACAAACAGTGCATTACAAAAATCAATCTTAATAACCCGGGTTCTCCGGAATACTTGGCTGAAGGCAGAGTAACATATGCGGAGGGGATGGCTAAATCAGGCAATGTTATCTATATTGCCAATAGGGGAAGGGACAGGAATTCTGTTGTAATAGTTGATCTTGAAACAGGATCTGTGAAGGATAGTGCGAAAGGCGTTGCTCCGCATGCGACAGCTATGACAGGCACAGGTAACACGTTTTATATAGCTGATCGCAATAAGAGGTGTCTTGTAAAACTTACTCTACCGCAGGAAGAAGAGCTCGAACCGGAAATTCTCAGTGGACCACCATTTGGCTTCGTAGGCCGACTTCTGACCGGCATTATCGGTTGGCTAAGCGCGTTGACACAGGTTACCACCATGCCCGAAGAAGGTGGTGTTAAAAAACGCTCTCGAAGGCGCAATCCCCCCGACGCGGGGATGATGCTATTATTTATTATAGCCGTACTTGGAGTATTAGCCGGACCCGCAGTCTTACAGGCGGCTGTGGATACAGTAAACACGATTGGAGATTCATCACTTCTTGATATGTTAGGAGTTATTTTTACAGGAACTATTCTTGCGGCGGCTGCGGCAAGGAGAGGAAAACATATATCAGAAGAGGACGTGGGTCGAATAAAAAGTACGAGACAACTCGCGCAAATAGCCGAAGATTTTCGACTACAAACCGATATTAGAGAGAAAGCACGCGAAAGGCTCAATATTTTATTGGATAGGCAACGAAGGGAGGATCAAGAGGAAGAAGAGAGAGGACTTGCAAACAAATATGAAAAAGAATTACAAATAGATAGCTTAAATGCTATGAAAGATGGCAGATATCCAGCCTCGTATTATGGATTACCTCACGTGCAACGCTCACTGGAACGGGTATGGGGAAGAATATATCGCATACTAAAGGCTACGCGCTTAACACCGTTAATAGAAGAAAATATAAGGAAATCTTCCGAAAGACGTGAGAAATTCCATAAAGCAGAAAGTGAAGCCGTGAATCTCATATTTCATTTGCATGATACGAGTCAAATAGAAGCATTAAGAGCATTAGAAGGGATAGTTCGCACTGAAAAATTATTCTCTGTCTTGTCTCAAGAAGTCGAGAGCGCTTTAGAGTGGGCAATCGAAGATTTAGAAAAGCGCAATCCCTCCGGCGCGGCGATGATACCGGCTTTAAGCTATCTTTTTGAGCAACGTGGCTGGAGCCTTGAGTATCAGGCTGATGTCGAACAAGTTATTGCGTGGTTGATTACGCTTGGCCTTTGGCTTATACCTGGTATCGGAGCGGGGTCTATAGCTATCGTATGGCCATTATTCGCGTTTGCTCATACAAAATACTTTACCTATTTAAGTATTAATTTGGCTCGCATGGTTACCGGACACGAAACATTAGACATGGCTAGCTTACCGCATGCGCCGCCTATACGCTTTACTTCCCTCGTTCTCGGCATAGCCACAGTAAATATCATTGTCCAACTACCGCTTCTCTTAATTCCGACTCATGTCTTTATCGCAGTTACGCTACTTGTCTTGGGTTTCATTGGATCTACAGTCCTTCACCACAAAGCTAATCTATATCTTTTAACTGCGAAGGGAATCACTGATGCTATTCGCCAAATTGGAGATGGATATGAAGAGGTTGTAAAAGGCGCAAAAAAATTCGAGGTACCGCTAACAAGAGAAGAGCAAAGAAAGAGAAGGCGTTCTGAACGAAAGACACGACCCAGGCGAGAAGCAGCTCCTTCTCGAAAAATCCAGGAGAAACCCAAAGTAAAAAAGCCGAAGCGAAGGGATATCGCTATGACAGTAGGCGCTTTGGAGGCCATGGTAACAGACGCAACAGACACCGAACAATGCCAGTATTTATTGGAAGAATTAGATGAGCTGGCCAGGAGTGGGGCTCCAAAAAAGAAGGTCAAAGCATTAAGGGCTAAGATAGTAAAACTGATGGGCGAGTTAGGATTAACAGGGGAACAACAGCGATGGTTGGGCCAACTGCCACGGAAAGCACAGCAATTAATGCGCCCGATATTTACCGAAGCGAATTCAGGAAATGACGATGCCGCCCGCCGAATGTGGCACGATGCGTCACAGGAGATAACCTCCTTGAGCAGAAGATTTACAAAAAGACAGCAAAGTGCGTTGACACAGGTCACCGCCATGCTCGAAAAAGGCGGCGCTAAAAAACGCTTTTGGAAGCGTAAACCACCACCGGGGCGCGGTATTGCGTTAGTGGAAATGACGGTGGTAGTTGCAATTTTGGCAGGAGCCCTTACGTTTTTACTGCCGAAATTCGCCGAGTTTAACGGGTCGCCTGATGCGTGGCTTCTCCTGGCGAAGAGCGGCGTGTGGCTCGGCTGGGCAGTCGCCGGAACCGTCATAGCGGCCATGGTTATCCTTGTCGCGCTTACAATCCGGCGGTATTATAAAGAGAAATTGCAACCAGTGTGGACGCAATCCCTTGAAATATTTAGAGATATGGCAAGAGGAGCTGTTCTTGAACCGGATATGCCGGAATTCACAAGAGGCGTTGAACTGTTGGAAGAAGTGAAGACATTAGCGGAAAAATTAGGCAGCTTATCCGAGCCATTTGCTGCGTTGGCAAAATCGAAACTACTTACAAACGAGACAAAGGGTGAACTTGTTGCCTTAACAAGAACAGTTAAAGCGTTAGCCGATACGCTTGCTCTATTTGCAAATGGATATAAAAACATAATAACGCCGGCTCACCTTCGGGTGCTCACCGAATTATCAGACGCATTAGCTAAAGTAGTGGGAAAAGCCGGCCAACTGCAATACCGACTTAACTCTGAATTATTGCCCGAGCATACAGATGAAAATTACATGTCCGACACATCGTTTACGGAGCTTACTGCGATAGCGGGCATACTTAACCAGCTAGTGAAGCGGCTTAGCGGGTTATTGTCGCGAGAAGCGCCTGACCAGCCATTACTTCGTCACATAATACAGCATGACGACCTGCTTAAGTATATAAACGCAACAGCCAGCATATCTATACCTGATAGTGTTTGGGAAACCACATCGCTTTTGGGTGATATGCCGATAGACGATGTAGTTGAAATTATCGTAAGATGCTTAGAAGACCGGAGTAGTTCGATTCCCAATCTTCATTATGTCGGGTTAGATTTATTCATATCAATTAGCGAGAGTGCTTTATCGCTGCAGGCGCCGTCAATCATCGTGGGGACGTTACTAATCGATGCTCTCGCAAGTGATCGAGTAGATAAAGCCATCCATAATGCTTGTTTGTATGACTGGGATAATAGAAAGGTTGCTTTGGCTAATTTGGAAAAAATAAAACGGCGAGCGCGACTTCAACATGCAAAACCGGAGCAAGTTGTAAGCGCAGCACCCGAAGACGGCTGGGCGCCGTTTACGCGCGGGCCGTTTGTGGGCGCGATTTTCAATATCGCAATTCCTTTGGCGCTACGGTTGGCGGTAGACAGGATGCATTACTACGTATTTCTGATGTTATTAGCAGGTTCAGTGGGATGGTTCATTTGGCGTCACCGCAAGAATATAGAAAAACCCGATAACGAATATACTGAATCGGGTCGGTATCTCAGGACATTTTTTGCGCCAGCTCTCGCCTCCGGCACAGGGCTTTCAATGTTTGCGTACTATATTAGGAATGTTGACAATATAGCCGACCCTTATAGTATTTTGGCATTAGTAATTTACTATTTAATTGCGCACCTCTTTATTAACATAATTGTTCGCTTCTTACGCGTCAAGCTACCCGAAAACTTACGGCCGGGCTATGCAACGAAGATGTCTGAAGGCGATTTTGAGGGGGAAAAGCAGGTAGCTCATATAGAGATAAAAGATGAATTCTGGAAACGGATGGCCGCTGAAGATAAAAGTGACCTCGCATATATTCTTGCTACTGAAAGAGAAGAGCTATATCCGGAAATACGCAAGCGAAATATAGCTGGGATTGAAAAAATAAGGATGGAGATTATACCGCTCGGGGATCCAGAGGATAAGAAAGGCTCAATCGTGTATTTAAGATTAAAGAATCCCGTGGAAATAGATGGTAGAAATATAGCTGTACTTAGAATAGAAGGCGCGCTTCCCAAGGTAGGGCCTGGGAACGAAATCGCAACTTATACAGGCGTTAGACACCTCGAAAGAACAGTTATAGATGACAATGGTAGAAATATGTATGTGGTGGCTGTGTTGCCGGAGGAAAGAGGGCCTGCGGGAACAATGCGCTATGAAGATGTAATGACAAAGTATGGCATAATGGAGGATTGCCGCGTCGATAATAGTACAGACTATGCAGTGGGCCATGTTGAGTATTCGCATTATCGGTTTAAAAACAAAAGCGTAGGCTGTGTAATTGCCGGCATGGAAGATGATGGTGATTATCGGTTAGGCAATCACCATCAGGGATTGGAGGATAGGCAGGCGGCGCGGGGACTAGGAATTGTCCCGTATAGCGGGGACAGTAAGTGGGTAGAAGGTGCAGGTTATAGTGATGAGAGGCTGGAAGGTAGAGACGCAGAAAAATTCTTTGAGGGATTAGGGGGAATAATGCGGAAATATCATGACAAAGGATATTTTCTCCCGGCAGCATCCGTAGAGCCGTTTATGGAAACTATAGGCATTATATTATACCCTCATCTCGCAAAAAACAAAGGCAAGCCTGTCCTAAGGGGCTTGGTAGATAACTTGCCGAATGAGCCGGATGCGCATAAGATAACCGGCTCCGTCCATCATAGAGCAGGACAGCGATTCCTTGGCATAGCGCCTATACTTGAGGCGCTTATATTAAACGATAACGAATATTATATGGAAGCATTTTTATATGGATATTTTCCTTACAGGGATAGTTATAGCCATGGTAAACAGGGGAGTAGGCTATTAACGGTTGATAGTTATGGGCCCGTTTTTGCCATGCTTAGGCAATGTTACTCGCGTCGCAAGTTTCGCGTAGGCATGAAAAAATTGACTTCAAAAGCTGAAGAATGGAAGGTAGCGCTTAGAAAGGGCGACTATTTTGATAAAATAATGGCTGGGCTCGATGAAATAGAGCGCCACCGTTATGACGAGAGAGGAGGGAAGCCCGCCTCCGCCATAAATTGGCCACACGTAGGGCTGGCGCTACTGGGAATCAAATACCTTACGCCCATTGTTGCCGGGCTGTTTGGATTCGAGATGGATGGCATGAGCTGGCCCACTGCGCTCATACTCTGGGCTATCTTTAGCGCAATATTCGGCTGGCTGCATGAACGCGGCCACTGGAAAGACACGGTAGGGAAGGGACTCAAAGCGGAAGTCAAAGTATCGCGTTGGGGCATCCACGTCCCCGGTTCAAGCGGCTGGTCCGGCATCCGTGTGAGTTTATTCTGGAGCTTCGTATCCCTTGTCTTCATACTGATTGTTCCTCAATTAGCAATCCCCGTAGCAATTCCCGCGCTTATTGTCAATGCCATATTCGCGCTGTCGATAACCGATCTAACAGATCTCCTCAAGCCGAAAAAGACACCCCGGGATATTTTAAGGAAAGCGCGCGAAGAAGAGGAAGAGAAAGAAGATGATGAAGAAGAAGACGATGATCCGGAATTCGCAAGAGGCGTTGAACTGTCGGAAGAAGTGAAGAGATTAGCGGAAAAATTAGGCGGCTTATCCGAGCCATTTGCTGTGTTGGCAAAATCGGAGCTACTTCCAAGCGACACAAGAGAGGAGCTTGCCGCCTTAACGAGAGCGGTTCAAGGCTTAGCCGGCGAGCTTACCGAATTAGCAAATAATTTTGGAAACGAAATAACACTAAACCTGATTGAGGACCTTGAATGGTTTTTAAAGAATAGGTTGGCTGAAATGGTGGAAGAAGCTAGCCAACTGCAAGATGAAATTAATTATGAGCTGTTGCCCGAGCATGTAAGTGAAAATGACATATTCAACGGATCGCTTATAACGTTTATTGCGATAAAGGTTGGGCTTGACCAGCTAGCCGAGCGGCTTAACGAATTATTGTCGGGAGAAGCGCCTGCCCGGCCCGAGCCCGGCCTGGCTGAGTTTCCGGTCATGGGCGGCACGCCGGAGGGTGGCAAAGGCCCGGTTTTACCGGTAAGCCCAGAGGATGATAGAACTATTTTAGACGCATTGGAAGATGCCGAGCTTGAGCCTTGGGAAGTATTAGAAATCGAAAACTCCTTAGTGTCAGGGATCGATTATCTGCAGGGTTATGTGCTAGTGCGCAGAAATATTACTGACGATGAAATACAGAAGTACGCCAGCAAATTCTTAGATAAAACAAAGCTTAGAAATACGACGCACGCCGGACGCTTGCACGCCAGATTCGTCTCGTTACTCGAAATCCTGAGTGACTTTAAGCGCGAACGCGATACAAACGGCATGGAATTCGATTTTGTGGGATACCACGCAAACACAGACACCGATGGCCAATTCTTCGTGCAAATAATTGTAAGAATCGCCGGTGAGGCGAAATTTGATGAAAGCTATTCAGATAGAATCGCCGCTCAAGTCTGTGACGAAGAGAACGGCAATGTTCATGTATGGACGCAAGGTCAGAATACTCACTATCCCAGAGGCCTTGACTATAGAACGAATAGACAGATAATATACAATCCGCTGGACGGTATAGCTGTAGGCACACTTGTCATGGCTGAGTTTGAATTAGAGCCGCCTGGTTTTGACGGCGAAGGATCCGATGACTTTGATGGCGACGAAGGAGGGCCCGGCGATAGGTTGCCCTATGATGTTCCGGACGTAGGGCCGCAGCTCGTAGGTGGCTCCGCCCAGTTCGCAGGAGAGGCGCAGGGCCTCCTCCCGCAGGAAGACAAGAGAGTAGCAGCAGCCGAGCTACCACCAAGCTTTGAAGCCAAACCTCGAGTAGAAGTCTTAGAACCTGAAGCCACAAGCCCCGCCTTCCACATAGGCCTAATAGGAGCCCCTCAAGATATAATAGAAGAATTAAGGAAGGACCCAAGAATAGGGGGGCTTGCGTTCGATTCCTTACCCCTGGACAATACAGAGAAAGAGAACGTAAAATGGCTTGAGGAAGCAAGAAGAAAATCCGGAGCCTATGCTTCAGGCCTCATGGAATATCATGGCAACAGAGCCGAATTGAGGGAGAGGATAAGCGCCCTAATAGAAATATTACAGAAGCAAGACAGAGAAAACCTTATCCTGCACCCCGAAAGACTCCAGTTAAGCACAGAAAACATAGAAAAAATAAGAAAATCCCTCCACAGGTTGATAGACACAGAGCTTATAATATCCCTCTACGTAAGCGAGCTAAGCCTATACCGCCTCAAGTTCAAGAGGCAAGACGAACAAAATCGCCTTGTAACAGAGAACGATAATCTCTACGAAGACCTTGAAAAGAATACACAAGATGCCGGAACAAGGTACCTCTTCGGCATGGCAGACCACGTAGCAGATATTTCCTCTTACGCAAGAACCTACAGAGAATCCAGAGATGCATACGAAGCCATGCCACAGCACCCCAGGGGAAGCTATCCCGTAAGGCCTGTTCTTATGCTTACAAGCAAGCTTGTAACCGAATACGGCATTACGGGAGATGAACAACTCGCCTCCATGTTGAAAAAAGAAGGTGTAAATGATGTATTCAGAGTGGAAGACGTCTTCTTTGAGCGTGCCAGTATAGATGAAGTCCTTGATCCGGCGCATGATGTATACCTGGGCGACGGAACCGATATGATAGCAAGAATAGTTTCCTTAGTCCAGAGGCAGTACGCGGGTGAATTCCAGGCCCAATACCCCGGAAAAGAAATAGGTCCCCAGAATGTCGCAATCGGCGCCATAGGAGACAGGCTTAACCTGGATAGATTAAATATCTTAGATGAGATGCTCTTGGAAGACGTTCTCTTTGTAACCATGCCCGAAGGAGAGGGCTTAGCAAGCCAGCTTTACTCTATGATAGTGGAAATCATAGCGAGCGGAAACAATATACCCAGGCCTTTACCTCAAGGGACACAATCACTTGTAAGGCCTAGATCAGGGCTTAATGTCTTTATCTTCAGGCCCATAAGGCCTGTCAACATGGATGATTATATGCAAGATATTGAACGTTATGATGACCTTTCGATGGCGGTGTAAGGTTCTTTAACAGCTTATAACAGTTACCCCCCTCGCGTTTCCCGACGGGGAAGCGCGAGGACGCCCGCGCCCGCGAGTTTGCCCCAAGCTTTCTCGCGGGCGCGGGCACTTTTTTATTAGGGAAAAATGCAAAAATTGGCAATTAACGGTTAAAAATGCTTTAAAATTGCAATTGGCGTGTATGTAACTTATTGTGTATAAAGGAGTTACGTCAAAGTGAAACGTCCCCATTTATTTTTAAAAAAAGTGAAATATTTAGAGGGTTTAGGGATTATATATACTAGAGAGGCAGGGTGAGATTAGCTGGGGCGATTTAGGCAAAGTCGAAACCCAATTTTTTTCGCCCGGATAGTAAAGGGATAAAAAAAGAACTGGTAAAGGCGAGACAGAGAAACGTAAGCTTGGCAAAAAGAGACTTAACAAAACGAGGCTTGGCAAAAAATGAACGCTTGGCAAAAAAATACGTATTTACAGAACAAAAATACAAGTTGCCGGGATAATGACACCGATGGCATGGCAGACTGGAGAAAGCGCCATGCTTTTTTATTTAAAACAATAGCATGGACTTTAGTATTTGCATTTATATTATATGATATTACATGGGCACAAGGCGGAACCCCAATATGGCAGAACGCCAAGCCGGCTGTTAACCTCACCGGTAAACCCACAATAGATGGCATAAACATCCCCTACGACGCAGGAGAAGTAAGCGAAGCGTATGATGCCTCTGTCATCTCTGCCCCCTCTGTCATCCCTGCGAAAGCAGGGATCCAGGATATGGATTCCCGCTTTCGCGGGAATGGCAGATCCATCATAAACATCCAGGACGCCCACACCTCTCTTACAGCGCAGTATTCCATAGTAAAGATACTACAGGATCTCTCGACGAATTATGACCTTGACCTCATAGCCTTAGAAGGCGCAGAAGGCCCCATAGACATATCTCTTCTTAGAACCTTCCCTGATCCCAAGATACGTAAAGAAACAGCCGAATACCTCATGCGTAAGGGCAAGATGTCAGCAGGAGAGTTCTTCTCCATCGTATCCGAGAAAGACATAAAACTATACGGCATTGAAAACGATACCCTTTACAAAGAAAACCTGGCCTCTTTCAACGGCGTAATGGAGAGAAAGCTCGAGTCCATAAAGCACATAGACTTGGTCCTCAAGGCATTAGAAGGCCTGGAGGACAAAATATACTCAAAAGAGCTAAAAAAACTAGATAGCAACACAGTATTACACAAAGCCGGCAAACTTTCCTTTACAGAGCACTGGCTCTTTATATCTAAATTAGCAAGAAAGAGTAATATAGAACTCGTAATATTTGATAATCTGACCAAGCTCTTAAACACGATAGAGCTTGAGAAGGCCATAAACTTTAACTCGGCAAACACAGAGCGTAAACTCCTGATAGACGCACTCTCCAAAACTCTCCCCAAGAGAGAACTCGAAAAACTGGTTCTCGAAAGCCTATCCTTCAAGCAGGAGAAGATATCACAGGGCATGTTCCACAGGTACCTTGTCCGCTTAGCAGAAGACGCAAAAATAGATCCGTCCCCATATCCAAACCTGATATCCTTCACGAATTACATAACCGTATACGAAGACATAGACATGCTAAGGCTCTTTACGGAAGTAGAAGAGCTCGAAGACTACATAAGAGACAAGATCTCACGAAACGAAGAAGAACGCACTCTCTATAACCTGACAAAAATGAGCCGCACCCTGAAAAAACTCTTCTCCGTCGCCTTAACAAATTCTGACTACGACTTTATAACATCAAAGAAGCGCTACTTCGACAGAACCCTCTTAGGCGACTTCATAAGAACAAGCTACCAGAAGTACAGCCTCGCGGTGGAGCATGTATACGACCTCGAGCTCATCTTCACGAACATGGAAGAGGCGATCAAGTTCTACAATATAGCGCAAAGCCGTAACAACGCCATGGTTCAAAATACCATAAAGGCCATGAGGCAGAATAACGAAGAGGTCGCAGCCCTTATAACAGGGGGTTTTCACTCAAAAGGATTATCCTCTCTCATGAAGGAGAAGGGGCTATCCTACTTAATTGTCATGCCTCGTTTCAAAGAAGGAGAAGAGCGGCCTTACATCGCGATTCTAACCAATAAGCGTAAGCCGTATGAGGAATTACTTGCTTCAGGAGAATATGTACTCGCCATACGCGCATACCACGACAAAGGAAACAAATTGTCTGAATTAATGTTAG
>JAMXCZ010000041.1 GCA_024542975.1 Candidatus Omnitrophota bacterium
CCTTCTGGGAGCCGGGGGAAAACTGGAAATGAAGAAAGCCGCGAAAGAGTATTCTTACGATGCATATGTTTCTAACGGAGCCTTATGAAAGAAAGTGAGATACGCGATAGAGGTGCCCTCAACAAGTATCTTTCGCTTGTAAAAAAAGATACAAACGCCTTTTTCGATGCCGGGAGGTTTGTAAGCACAGAATGCCCGGCATGCGGGAGCGGGGATCATACGCATGAATTTAAAAAATCACCTTTTAGCTATGTCAGCTGCAAAAAATGTAGGACGCTTTTCGTGAATCCACGGCCGCCATTTTGCGCTGTCAGGAAATTTTATTCCGAGTCGCAGTCGGCAAGCTTCTGGATAAATGAATTTTTCAAGCCGACTGTCCGCGCCAGAAGAAAGAAAATATTTGTTCCACGGGCCGCTTACGTAAGTGAAATGATAAGATTAAACGAAAATTCAGTGATAGGCGATATAGGCGCGGGATTTGGTATTTTTCTGGAAGAGTTACGAAAAGTACTGCCCGGCAATGATTACGTGGCTATTGAGCCCTCCGGCGAAATGGCCGATATATGCGCCCAAAAGAAGCTGCGAGTTGTGCGTGGTTTCCTGGAAGAGCTGGAGGGAATGGACGGCACTTTCGATCTCCTTACGACTTTTGAGCTCATTGAGCACTTATGCGATCCGGAGAGCTTCCTCAAAAAAGTGTATTCATTACTAAAACCGGGGGGAAGCTTCTATTTAACTACGCTTAACGGATTGGGTTTTGATATATTGCTCCTATGGGAGAAGTCCAAAAGCACAGAGCCCCCGCACCACCTCAATTTTTTTAATACCGCCTCAATCAGGCGCTTACTAAAGAAGCTGGGTTTCGAGATTGTCGAGGTTTCCACTCCGGGGAGACTTGATTGGGACATAGTCGAAGGCATGATAAAACACGAAAACGTCAATCCCGGCAGGTTCTGGCGTTTGTTCGCCGCAGAGGGAAGCAGCGAGTGCAAGGATGCGCTGCAGAATTGGATCTCGGCCGGCAACATGAGCTCTCACATGAGAATACTGGCCAGAAAACCGCGAAAAAAAGGATGAAGCAAACAAGTTGTAAACCAATGAACGAGGATGCAAAGACAAAGTTCCTTAAGGCCTTAAGGAACGATATAAAAACAGGTGAATATCAAAAGGTCTTTTCGGGTTTAAACAGAATTTCCATGCATACGGACGACTTTCTCATGCAGTCCAAATACGCTGCGCTCTTTAAGGCCATACCGAAGGATGCGCTTGCTCTTGGGGAGGTGCGTATCGCAATTTTAGCCACAGGCACCGTAAGTCATTTTAACGATATCCTAAGTTATTGGCTGGCCGGGGAAGGCCTATCGGCTGTGATATACGAGGCGCCATACGGTACCGTACATCAGACGATTTTAGATCCAAAAAGCGGTCTTTATGCCATGAAGCCCGATGTAGTAATGATTTTTACGAATTACCGGGACATAAAATGCGACATTCCTGCGGGAAGTTCGCACGAGGAGGCGGAAAGGGTCGTAAAAGGCGCAGTAGGCGAATTTATCTCACTATGGCATGCGTTGCGGCAGAATTCCGATTGCTACATTATGCAAAATAATGCCGACCTTCCATTTCACAGAGTTTTTGGCAATTATGAAGGCACGGCCGTATGGACGCGTCTCAACATGCTGCGGAATTTTAATTTGGAACTGGCGAAATCGGTTCTGCCGGGCGTTACCATTTTTGACCTGGACCATATCTCCTCGGCATACGGCAAGAAAAAGTGGCACGATTCCCGCTACTGGTATCATTCGAAACACGCGTTTGCGTTGGATGCCACCGGCCTTGTGGCCTATGACGCGGCAAAGGTAATAAGCGCGACGAGGGGCGCCTGCAAGAAATGCTTGATAGTGGATCTCGATAATACTCTCTGGGGAGGCGCAATAGGCGATGACGGCCTGGAAGGCATAAGGCTCGGTAACGGCCCGGATGGCGAGGCTTTCGTTGATTTTCAAAAATTCCTGTTAAAGCTGAAAAATAGGGGCATTGTTCTGGCTGTATCCAGCAAAAATGAAGAGAAAATTGCAAAAGAACCGTTCCTTAAGCATCCCCATATGCAGATCAAACTTGACGATGTGGTGGCGTTTAGGGCAAATTGGAATGACAAGGTAAGCAACATAAAGGAAATCGCCTCAAGCCTCAATATAGGCCTGGACTCGATCGTATTTTTGGACGACAATCCCGCGGAAAGGCAATTGGTGAAAAGCATTCTCCCCGCGGTGAGTGTGCCGGAACTTCCGGAAGACCCGTCCAATTACCGGGCAGCCTTGAGCAGCCTCTCTTTCTTTGAAACTGTTTTGTTTTCGGGCGAGGATAGGGCGAAAACCGCCTATTACCGCGACAATATAAAACGGTCCGAATTCCAAGAGCATTTTACCGACCTATCCGGGTACCTTGAAAACCTTGACATGGAAATGACGACCGGAGATTTCGATTCTTTTAACCTGCCGCGCATAGCCCAGCTTATCAATAAGAGCAATCAGTTTCATCTTACGACTACCAGATATACGGAAAGCGAGTTAAAATCTGTAATGGAAGGTGATTCTTCGCATTGCATGTACTTTAAGCTGAAGGATTGTTTCGGCGACAACGGTTTGATATCGGCCGTCATCCTGAGAAAACAAGGTGCCGAGACATTATCCGTTGATACGTGGGTAATGAGCTGCAGGGTATTGTCCAGGGGGGCGGAGGAATTCGTATGTGGCCGGATAGTTTCACAGGCAAAGCGGATCGGGTGCAAAAAAATCGTAGGAAAATATATACCCACCAAAAGGAACAGGCTTGTGGCGCTTCTATATGAACGCCTGGGTTTCAAAAAAGTTAGAGAAGGGGGCGGCTCGACATTCTGGGAGCTTGACCTCGACGAAAATACCCCGCCGGTCTACCGGACGTTTATCAGGGAGGCGGGAAAGGAATGCATATAAAGACGGAGGTCCCAAATGGATAGAGCCGAAAATGATATAAAGAAGAGGCTGAATAGGGTTTTTCGGGAGACTTTCGGAGACGAAAAACTTGAAGTCTTTGAAACAATGACAGCAGTAGATATTGATGCGTGGGACTCATTAATGCACGTTGTGCTGGTAGTGGCCATAGAAAAAGAGTTTGGAATTACCCTGAATGCCGCCGAAGTCGGCAAGCTGGAAAATGTAGGCATGATGCTTACAACTATCAAGAAACACACGAGAAAATAGGATATCACGGTGATATATGGACTTTGTATCAGTTAGATTCGTTATATTTATGTCATTCGCAATTTTGGCTTTTCATCTTTGTTCAAAAAAATATCGCGCCAAACTGATTATGCCTCTCTTAAACGCCTTTTTCATTTTAACGTTCGTAAAGCACCCGACCGAACTCTGGCCGTTTGCACTTTTTCTGGTTACGGGGTTTTGGTGCATAAAATTAATGGAAAGATTTCCCACAAAAAAGAATGCTGCGCTTACGATCGGCGCAATACTCACTCTCTTCATCTACGTCAAGAAATACGCTTTTTTCTCAATCGTACCGTTTATGAGGGGAGTGTATCTTACGATAGGCTTGTCATACATTCTGTTCAGAATTCTGCACATTCTCATCGATATTTATGGCGGAGCCATTAAGGAGAGGTTCTCCGCGTTAACTTTCTTTAATTATACTTGCATGTTCCTTACCTTCATTGCCGGCCCGATTCAAAGGTTTCAGGAATATCAAGCCGTGGAACGCAATTTGGGAGAGAAGGTGCCGCTTAAAAGGGAGGATATTCGCAAAGATCTTTCCCGGATTGTAAACGGCTATTTCAAGGTGACGCTCCTCTCGCCTGTATTTCTGTTCATTTTTAATGAGTTTTTTACCCGAATCGACAGCGCAAGGTATGAGGCCACTTCCTTTATTTTATGCGTTGTATATACAGGCGCATGTTTTGTTTATACGCTGCATCTTTACTGCAATGTTTCGGGCTATATGGATATTGTCGTAAGCCTCGGGCGTTTTCTGGGGCTTCAACTCCCCGAGAATTTTAATAAACCGTTTTTATCCAAAAGTTTTCTGGAATTCTGGTCGCGCTGGCACATTACGCTCTCAAACTGGTTTAAGTTTTACGTTTTCAATCCCATCGTAAAGGCCTTAATACAGAGGCGGAACAAGGCAGGGCTCATTCCATATTACGGTGTCATCGCATTTTTTGTCGTATTTTTTCTAGTGGGCGTGTGGCACGGCTCTTCGCCCGCGTTCCTTATCTTCGGCCTATTTTTAGGGTTTGGCATGAGCATAAATAAGCTTTACGAGGTTCTTTTGCGGCGCCGCTTAGGTAAAAAAGCCTACGCTCGTGTATGCGAAAGCAGGTGGCACAGGGCGTTAGGTTCGGGTTTAACCTACAGCTATTTTAGCATGGGGGCAACCTGCATTTGGATGGATTTTGATAAGCTGATGTGGCTTTTCCGGAAAATAGGTATTTTCGGACTCCTGGGCGTTTTTCTTCTTGGCGGTCTATTGGCCGCTTCGGTGATAGCATTGTTTTCGGTACTCATATGCTGGCGGGACGCGGGTTATGAACGGTTGTATTTTCTTGGCCGGAATTTATATTTTAGACAAGGATATCTATCTCTCAAGGCGTTTATCTTACTTTTATTCCTAGTTTCAAAGTCGCACTCCGTTCCGGAATTTATTTACAAGGCATTTTAGCGATGAGACATATTTTGCGTGAGACACTGTTTCTTGTTTGGTTCCTGGCGGCCTGGTATATTCTTGCCCTTGTAGTGTCGTACGCATTATATCCGGATTATAAATCCGATATTATTGATACGAAAGAATCCGACAAGACTATATTCCAAACCTCCGAGAGGTATATCATTTTTGCTTTGCCGAAGATTCTGTCATCTCCCAAAAAAAAGATTTTTTTTATAGGAGCTTCAAACGTAAGAGATGGATTCAGGCCCAAGGAGCTTCAATCGGTATTGCCCGAATATGAGGTGCATAATCTTGCCGTGAGCGGTTCAAATATCACGGAGATGCACGATGTGGTTAACATTTTGCAGCTGCTTCCCGAAGACCTTATGAAAAAGTCGGTTTTTGTGATCGGAATATGGTACGGCTCTTTCGTTGATGATGAGAAGCATTGGGGTACGGCGAATTCGAGCGTCATCACCGAAGCACTCCGCTACGGCCTCTACAGGCTTGACAGCGGAAAGCCCAAGCTTCGTGTCAAAATGGATTATTTGTCGTATGCCACAGTGCTGCTCCGGCCATGCCTGTTTTTACAGCGGCTGATTACGAAGGTATACGTGTACGGCGATAGGCTTAGAACGTTTGCGCACAACCTGCTTAGAAAGAAAAGGATTGATTTTTCCGCTGTCTTTAATCCCCGCCGCCCCGGACTGGATGAGGCCTATAAGCGAGTAGCCCTGCGGCGTTGGCAGGATTTTATGGGTACAAAAAATGGTTCTTTCAAAGACGAACAGTTTGAAAAATTTTTGGACCTCTCAAAATTAGTCAATAAAAGCGGTGCTATGCTCCTTATCGTCGATATGCCGCTTCCCGAATGGCACAGGCGAGGCTCGCCCTACTGGCGTAATTATCAAAAAAAGAAAAATTATTATATAAACGAAGCATTGAAACTCGGTAATGTGCGATATGTCGATCTCGAGTTAGAGATAGAGGACAAGGACTTTCGTGATTCTGTGCACCCGCAACCGGAAGTGACAAAACAGTGGGGGATATTACTTAAAACGTATATATATCAAGATGAACATCGTAGCACTACCCTATAAAGCCAGAAGAATAAAGAAATTTTCGGGAGACAACACAAAATGGTGTTATATAGGAAAAAACATTTCTCTCAGGGAAAAGATTGCCAAGGTCATGGGCCGCAGAAACAAACGGTTTTATTTCTCCAAAAGACTTCATAAAATCACCGAAAACCTGAGGCAGCCTTACATAGAATTTGTCGGCGAATTGGGAAAAACCGAGAAGGACCCGCTTAACTGGTGGGCCAGCAGGTTTGCATCCAAAAGCCATATGCAGACAGATTTTTTTCTTCTGCTTTGCTATAAAACCCTGGCTATGGAGCTTGCGAAGCGAGAAATCGAGAGTGGCGGGAGGCTTATAATTTTTATAGAGGATCCGTGGCTTTTTGCGGATATTAAGGATGCCCTGCGACACCAAGAGGTAATTTTTTCGGGGCGTACAACCCTTTTTGTTATCGGGTTTTTATATGGCTTAAGGGGCGTATTACGCAGAGCACTTTTAGCGGCGTGGGTTGTTATAGCGCGCCTGGCAGTAGGCTATTTCCATAAGGGGGTAAAGCCAAGAGCGGTAGAAGCGGAAGGCAGGGCGGTATTGATTTTAAATCCGGCCGAAATGAGAGCGTTTAAAGACGGGAGATATCTTGACAATTATATGCCGGGCCTGGCCGATTTTTATAAGAAAAATAAAATCCCGTATTTTTACCTTTATATGCTGCGCTCTTCGCTCGCAGCCGGTAAATGCATAGGTTTAAATAAAGAGATTTTGTGGCCGCTTTTGCTTGACTTAAGACTTTCGGATGCGCTAAAACGGATATTTGAATATTGGAGCCTGCCTTCCGCAAATAGTACCTCGGGAAAGAGTATAGCCGGGTATGGCGTTTCGATCTTGCTTTTACGGGAGAGGTTACTTGAATTTTCGAGCGCGGGATTTAACCTGCACCTTATGTTATTTGATGCCTTAGACGCATTTTTTAAGAAGAAATGGCAAGGGGCCTGCGTATATGTTTTTGAAAATCAGCCGTGGGAAAAAATGCTGTGCATGGCTGCAGCCAAAAACGGCGTCAAATTTTCCGGTTATCAACACAGTTCAATATCGAGATTTTATTTATCTCAATTTATCGGGAAAGAAGAAAGTCTATTTACACCTCTTCCGTATAAACTGATTACATCAGGGAGCCATTTTGCCGAGTTATATAAGGAAGGCGGTATCCCGGAGGAGAGGGTTGTCGTGGGCGGGGCATGGCGGTATCCGCACATGACGCCCCGTACAAGACATGAGGATTTCACAAAAAAAACTCCCAGGTCAAAACCAACAATTTTAATTCCCTTAGGTATGAATATGACAATATCGAAATCTCTCCTCGATAACATTTTCCGATTCATATCAAAGCACTCACTGGATGGCAGAATGAATTTCTGGGTAAAGTTTCATCCCGGATCGAGCAAGCGTGAATTGGATAAACTTAAAAGTACGGCTTCGAAATATCAGATTGTTGACGAACCGTTCGATATACTATTGAAGGATGCGGATATAGTTATCTATTGCACATCAGCAAGCGGGCTGGAGGCATTTTTGTGCGGCAAAAAAGTTATCTCCTATATCCCGGAAAATTTTCTTATAGCTGATCCTTTATCGGATATAAGAGACGAGCGGATCTATAGATGGCATGAGGGAGAAGACATAAACATAGATTTTTTGGAAAATTACAAGACAGTTTTTGATCAGGAACATATAGATCTGATAAAAAATAAATTTTTCAGCAACATCAATCACAAGATATGGTTTGAGACTGCCACTGTATAAAATGGCTGCGGGAGGTAGAAATATGCTAAATAGTATTCCAAAGATTTCATTTGTTGCCCCGGTTTATAACGAAGAAAATAACCTCGAAATTCTCTACGAACGCATTAGAAACTCTGCGGCCGTATCGCGTGTGGATTATGAAGTTATATTTGTGGACGACGGAAGTACGGATAATTCCCTGAACGTAATGAAAAGGCTTTGCGGCGCGGATGAAAAGGTTCTTTATATTTCGCTATCGCGCAATTTCGGGCATCAGAACGCTATCTTTGCCGGCATGACGTACGCGAAAGGCGAGGCAGTTGTAACTATGGACGCTGACCTGCAGCATCCGCCGTCATTAATTCCCCAGATGGTGAAGCTATGGCGTAAGGGCGCCGAGGTTGTTTATACTAAAAAGAACGAAAGTAATCTCCCGCCTTTAAAACATTTTATCGTAAAGGCATCTTACCGGTTTATTTCCCGTATCTCGGGGCTCTCTTTAAATTTTGGCCAGTCCGATTTCAGGCTCATAGATAAAAAGGTTTTGAAGGTGATCCTGGAGATGCCCGAATACCATAAGTTCCTGCGCGGGCAGGTAAGCTGGATCGGGTTTAGACAGGAAGCGCTTTCGTATGATGTAGGAAAAAGACATAGCGGGAAACCCAAGTATTCATACAAAACCTTATATGAACTTGCAATGAACGGCATATTTTCCTTTGGCAAATACCCCCTGCACCTGGTAATGTTATTTAGCCTTGTTGTATTTGCGGTCTCATCGCTTTATATGCTGTTTATATTCATAAATCGCGTTCTTATGCTATTCAATCTTTGGCACTTTCCTGCGTTTCCCGGGTGGACTGCCCTGGTGATGGTTGTTTTGTTCCTGGGGAGCATACAGCTTATGACAATAGGCATTTTGGGCGAATATGTCGGCAGAATATTCGACCAGACAAAGAAGCGCCCGGTCTTTATCGTAAGGGAAACCTCAAATGAAAAATAAAATACCGATTTTTATTTTATTGTCCATATGCGCCGCAACTATTTTTTTGGCGCTTCCTACCATAAACGACAATATCAACGACCCGAACATGATCGTCTATTTTAATGCTGACGAAGGTGGGTTTATGGACCTTTTATGGTCGTATTACAGCGGCGAAAAAAGAGAGAGTTATCAATTTGACTTAGACTACGGCCTGGAAATGCCTTATCTCGCGGATCTGGCGCGGCTATGCCACAATTTTTTGGTATTTACACCCGGCACATTTGTCCTCATATTACGCTGGCTGCATCTTGCGGCGTGGATTTTATCGTTTTTTGCCCTTTGGCGTTTGGTAAAGCGCCATTTCGGCGGGGAGTGGATGGCGCTTTTGGTTGTGGCCATACTTGCGGTAAGGCCGGCTTTTTCGTATTTTCTGTTGAACTTAAAACCCGAACCGCTGGTACTCCTTCTTATGATAATAGGCCTCGATTATACCTTGCGCATACTTGAAAAACCTTTCAAGCGATTTAACTTTTTTACGGCATGTGCCTGCGGAGCAATAGCTTTTTTAATAAAATATGCCGGTGTATTTCTATTACCGGCTGTAGTGTGCGCAATGTTTTTTGCAAATCGGTATCACCCCGGCGTGGCTACAGAAAAGAGCGTTTTTCCGAATATAAAGTTTTCCTGGCTTTTTCCTGCATTCGCCGGGATTGCCGGAATCGCGATGCCGTTAGTTGCACTCTTATTTTATGTACGCAAATCAACGGGACTTACGTGGTACGATGAATTTGGATTAAGCGCAAGCCTCGCGCAAAATAAACCTGCCCAGTATATGTGCCTCGCCGGAATTCTTCTTATTATTGTGTCAGCCGTGATATTGTTCTTAAAAAAGCTGGATATTCCGTCGGTAAAAAAGAAAATAACCCGGGTAGACGAGTTTAATTCCCACATGATGATCGCGTCTGGCACATTTTTGTTTTTTATTGTTCTTTTCGGATTTAAATGGATAATGGACCCCGCACTTTTTCTGAATACCTACTCCCAGATCAGCGCGAGCTCGATTACCAACACTTCTCAAGCCATGTTTAGCGCCGGGACCATACTTCCTTTTTTACGAAATCTGATCGCCCGGGTCAATAATATTGATCCCATTATATTCGCTCTATTTGCGCTCTACATCGCTCTGGAATTCCTGAAAAGGAAACGTGATGAGGCGAAATGCATGAAAAGGCGGATTCTTCTGACTTTTCTCCTGCCGGGCTTCATTGTTATTTTTACCATATTCAGGATGCGCCAGCATAATCTGCTTCCATTCTTTACGGCCATATCTATTTTAGGCATTCAAGGCGTATATATGTTGTTAAGCTCTCTGAAAGGAAAAAGGCTCTACGGGCTGGTACTTCCGGTTTTATGCGCATTCCTGGTGGCTGATATTTTGTTAAACGCTGCGCTGACGGTCAAATTGAGAATGCGGGAATTCCTACGGGAGGAAGATACCGCTTATGAAATTAAAAGATGGTTTAATAAAAATGTTTCCAAAGAAACAAAAATTGTGGCCGACCATTATATCGTTTCGTATATACCCGAAGGATACAAGAACATTAAAACACTGCCGCATTGGCAAAATCGCGCATTGCAATTTCGCGAGCTTGTCAATACCCATAAACCCCGGTTTATTTACTACAACGAGGGCCCGGACGATATTTCACCGATGCCTCCGATTAAGAGCGTGCTGCCGGAAAGAAAAGTGAGGCTAGTCAGGACCTTTGACGGAAAGATGCGGAAGTACGAAAGAAAAAAAGGCGATAAATTCTTTATTTACGAATTGGAAAATTAAGTAATGCGCAAGCGTATCAGAAATTTTTTTCTAACCCATGTGCCGATTCTAATAAAGGCGCACCTTTTGCACAAGGTCCCTTTATTCTACCCTTTTCTGGAGATCAAGCCGAGCTCCTCGACCATCATGATTACAGACAGGTGCAACATGCGATGCCGTATGTGCGGCCAGTGGCAAAAACCGGGAAGAAAGGAACTTGAAACCGGCGATTGGAAACGTATAATAGGGGATTTAAAGAAAAACGGTATAAGAAATGTTCATTTTACCGGCGGAGAGCCCCTTTTGCGCGCTGATTTGGCGGAACTCGTTTCGTTTAGTACGAAGAGGGGGCTTACTGCGGGACTTACGACGAATGGCATATTACTAAGGGACGAAGCCTTACAGAGGCTGATAGATTCCGGGCTACGGTCGATTGCAATTTCGGTAGACGCAGTGGGGGACTCGTATGAAGTGATACGCGGTGTGGCGGGTTCATTTGTAAAAATAAAAGAAGCGCTTTCTCTCGTGTCAGGCATGAGAAAAAACAAGACGATAGATGCCTATATGCATTTTACACTTATGAAAGGTAATTTGGACAAGCTTAAAAGTGTCAAAGCCCTGGCTGACGAATACGGTTTGCCGCTTGGGATATGCCTATTGGACAAGAGCTCTTCCATCTTCGCCCTGGAAAAAAACAAAAGAGAATTCTGGATAACCGAGGATGAGGATTTTGAGCGCCTCGAGAATATTCTCGAATTTCTAAAGTACGAGAAGATAAAATCCCCCGGATCACTTTTAATTAATTTTCCGGCAATAGAATTTATAAAGGAATATTTTAAAAGCCCGAGACAAGCTCATATACCGTGCATAAGTTCGCAGGAGAGGGTTATCATAGACCCCTACGGCAATTTACTCGGCGGCTGCATGTCAATGGGCAGTTTCGGCAATATAAACGTCAGGCCTTTCGGGGGGATAAAGAAAGAGAAGAAGTATAGGGTTGCGAAAAAGAATATGTTTTACAAGAAATGCGACGGTTGCTCCTGCGGCTATTTTTTGAACATTCGATGGTTTGCGCCGCTTATATTCAAGGATTTTCTGCAGAGGATCGGGCGGTTTGAATTGACCGGGCGAAAAAAACAAAATGTTTAAAGAAAAACTAACTGTAGTTATCCCTACGAAAGACAGGCCCAAAGAGATCTTGCGGCTTTTGGAAAACATATCTCTGCAGGAGGTAAAGCCCTCACAGATTATCATAGTGGACGGCGGCAAAAATACGGTTCAGGGCGCATTAAAGAATTTTCCGGATTTAAAAATTGATTACGCAAGGCAGGAGATAGCGTCTTTGACGGCCCAGAGAAATGCCGGGGTGCGCAGGGTTATGGACGAAGCGACGCTCGTAGGATTTTTTGACGACGACATAATACTTAAACAGGGCTCACTCGGCAACATGATGAAATTCTGGGAAACCGCCTCGGCTGATACCGGGGGAGCGGCATTTAATATTCTGGATAGACTACATGAAAAGCGATATAAGCGCTATTTTTTCCAAAAACTGTTTCTGGTAAATGCAGAAGAGCCGAGTGCGATACTGCCCTCAGGTTTCCAGAGTAGGTTTTCCACCCAGGATAAGACATCGCCGGTGGGCTGGCTTCCGGGATGCGCCATGGTGTGGAGAAAAGAGGTTTTCGGGCAATTTACGTTTGACGAGCGGTTCGAGGGGTATGCGCGATATGAGGAAGTAGATTTTAGTTACAGGGTAGGGAAAAACTATAAAATGTTCATTGTTGCCGATGCAAAAATCGAACATTTAGCCCCACCCGAAGACATAGAACTCAGTAAGAAGTTAGGAAAAATGCAGATAGCAAATAGGTTATACTTTGCGAAAAAAAACAAAGGCCTCTCGGTATCCTTATGTATGTGGGCATGTTTGTGGCTTTTTATTAATAATGTGAGAAGAAGTCTATTCACCCGCGATCGAATACGATACGCCCGAAAGGCGAGGGGGAATATAGACGGTTTTCTTGCGTTCATGCGTGGGAGATGAATATGGTCGGAATAGGTTGTGATATAGAAAGAATAGACAGGTTTAAAAGGATATTGAAGAACAAGAACTTTCTATGCCGAATATTTACGAAATGTGAGATACGATATTGCCTGGGAAACAAAAATCCCGAGCTTTATCTGGCGCGAAAATTTGCATGCAAGGAGGCTGTTTTTAAAGCGCTCGGCTCACTCGGACAGAGCCTTTCCCTTGATCTTATTGAAATATCAAGTTTAAATGGAAGAAAAAGCATCGCTCGTATACAGCAGAAAAGCGTAAGAGACAGGTATAAAATATTACTGGATGTATCAGATACCGGGAAACTGGTTTTTGCCTCATCCATCGCTTCTGAATTGCCAGGATAAAATTATGCAGGAACTTTCTTTAAGCGAATACGTCACGATCGACCGAAGAAAAAGCGGGCGCCGCATTAAAAAGAAAGCCAAAAAGGCCGTAAAAATTGCACTTTTAGGTTCTTTCGCATTAAACGGCTTTAGGGAGGTGCTGAATGCGAAGTGTCAAGGGTTGGGCATACAGGCATCTTTTTACGTAAATGACTACAACCAGTATGTTAACGAACTTATTGATAAACGGAGCAAATTTTATAAATTTCATCCGGATATAACGCTGCTCTTCACGGATGTTGCGGCGTTATTCGGCGACGTATATCTGGATCCGTATCGCTATTCGGAGAAAAAACGAATGGATGCGGCGCTACACAATTACAGTAAACTTGCGCGCCTGGCAAAGAATTTTGTAAAATGGGGTTCGGGAATATTGGTGATGAATAATCTGGTTGTTCCGACATATTCGCCCCTCGGGATCTCGGAAGCCAAAGAGAGGTTCGGGCTTTTTGATA
>JAMXCZ010000042.1 GCA_024542975.1 Candidatus Omnitrophota bacterium
GGGGACGCCACCGGGGTGCATTGCAAACATTCCGGCCGAAGATCCACTCTGACAGGAGCACTAACTCGCGTGTCCTTACTTTGGTTTTCTCCTGTCAGAGTTAGCTGAGACCGGAATTCGCTGCACCCCGGAGGCATACCCTTACCGGGGCGCGCAGGCAGGATGTAACGCGGCGTCCTAAGTATTACAAAAATAGCGTATAGCGGATAGCGCTTCAGAAAACTGTTGAAAAAATGTTGGCGTTGGTATATCATTGGTTCTGCCATGGCGATAATAATTAAATTTTGCGGGGGTGTTGGAACGGTGCCGGGGTCTATGCACCTGCTTCTTGTCGATAAGGCGAAGATTCTGATCGACGCCGGGCTTTTTCAGGGGCGCCGCGATGAATTTTACGCCATAAATTCCGGATTCCCCTTCAATCCGTCCGATCTTGACTGCGCAGTTATTTCACATGCGCATATCGACCACTCCGGAAACTTCCCGACGCTCGTCAAAAAAGGCTTCAGGGCCAAAGCCTATCTTACGCCATCAACAAGAGACCTGTGCAGGTTCATGTTTCCCGACTCGGGGCACATCCAGGAAGAAGATATAAAATACGTAAATAAAATAAATAAAAAGAGGGGGCGGCCCCGCCGTTGGCCGCTTTACAACAAGCAGGATGCGGAGAAAGCATTAAAATATCTGAGGACGCTTCAATACCATAAGAAACTCAGTATCGCGAAAGGAACGGAGCTTACATTTTTTGACGCAGGCCACATACTTGGCTCCTCAATCCCCACCTTTGACATACATACAAAAAAAGGAACCACACGCATCGCCTACGCCGTTGACCTGGGCCGTCCCAATTTGCCGTACCTGAGGGATCCGGAAATACCAAAGGGCATAAATTACCTTATAATCGAAAGCACTTACGGCGGAAGAAGGCACGCCCCTATGCAAACGGTCGAAGAGGAACTTTCAAAAGCCATAAATAGGACGGTAAAACGCGGAGGGAAAATTATTATACCTTCTTTTGCGCTTGAAAGGTCGCAGGAGGTACTTTTTTTTCTCTCGAGCCTTCTTAGAAAAAGAAAGATTAAAAATATCCCGATATTTGTCGATAGCCCGCTCGCCGTAAATATTACGAGCGTATTCAAAAGCAACTGGCAATATTTTGACGCGGAGTCGAAGGAACTCTTTAGAAAAGAACTCGATCCTCTGAGCAACAGGAACATAACATACGTAAGGAACGTCGACCAATCAAAGAGCCTGAACAAGAAGCGCGGGCCCATGATTATAATTTCGGCGTCAGGTACGTGCGAAAACGGAAGAATACTTCACCATCTCAAAAATAATATAGAAAATCCTCACAATACGATCATTATCGTAGGCTATATGCCGAAAAATACGCTGGGCAGGAAGATATTGGAAAAACAGCCTACGGTAAATATTTTCGGAAGGCCGCATCCTTCGAGGGCAGAGGTAGTTCGCCTCGACGCTTTCAGCGCCCACGCAGGAAGCGACTATCTTATTAAATACATAAGAGCGTGCAAGGCGCCGTCTCTCAGGAAAGTCTTTATCGTGCATGGGGACCCGGAACAATCCGAGGCCCTGCGAAAAAAAGTCAAATCCCTCGATATCAGAGTTTCCGTCCCCCACAAAAATGAAGAAGCGTATCTCGCTGCTTAAAAATTAGTTTGCTTTTTCTTTTCAAAAATCGCTAAATATGTTATACTTATTTTAAAATAAAATATATTTAAGATACGGAGGGCCATTATGAAATTCAACGGAAGGTTACTCGTAATCGGGTGTGGCTCGGTTTCGCAATGCGCGATACCGCTGGTACTTAAGCTCATTGAGATGCCGCCGGACAAAATTACCATCATGGATTTTGTCGATAATCGCTCGCGCATCAAAGACGCTCTGGAAAAAGGCGTAAAATATACGATGGAACGTGTTACGCTTGAAAACTACGCCGAGCTTCTTAAAAAATACGTGGGACCGGGAGACATGATTATCGATCTCGCATGGAATATAGACTGTATCGCGATGGTCCAGTGGTGCCGTAACAATAATGTGCTTTACGCAAACACATCCGTAGAAGAATGGAACCCGTATAAGGATTCCGAACGCAACGACCCTACCAAATACACTCTGTATTCGCGGCATATGGAAATCCGGAACAAAATAGACACGAAAGACAACAACAAATATACTACCACTATCGTTGACCACGGCGCAAACCCTGGCCTCGTATCGCACTTTACAAAACGAGCCCTTATAAATATAGCCGGGAAAATCCTGAAAGAAAAGCCGAATGATAAACGAAAAAAAGATCTTGAAAAGGCATTGCAAAATAAAAATTTTGCGCGTCTTGCCCAAATCGAAGGTGTTAAAACTATCCACATAAGCGAGCGGGATACGCAGATAACGAATAAGCCCAAAGAAATAAATGAGTTTGTAAACACCTGGAGCATAGAAGGATTCTTTGAGGAAGGCGTCGCCCCCGCAGAACTTGGCTGGGGAACGCACGAGTATTACATACCAAAAAATGCATTCTTTCATAAGGTTGGCCCAAAAAACCAAATCTGCCTGACCCGTGTAGGTATGAAAACATGGGTGCGTTCCTGGGTGCCCTGCGGCGAAATCACCGGCATGGTCGTAAGGCACGGCGAGGCATTCAGTATTTCAGACCGGCTTACGGTCTGGGAAAACGGCGAGGCCGTTTACAGGCCGACCGTCCATTACGCGTATTGCCCGTGCGACGCGGCCATCAATTCGCTTCATGAGCTCGAGATGAGGCAATACAAACTGCAGGAAAAGCTGAGGATAATGAACGACGAAATTGTAAGCGGCCGCGACGAGCTCGGGGTGCTTCTCATGGGGCACGATTTTAAATCATGGTGGACCGGAAGCCTTCTCGACATTGACGAAACCCGCAGGCTCGTCCCCCATCAAAATGCTACGACGCTCCAGGTTGCCATTTCCGTGGTATCCGCTGCCATTTGGATGATAAAAAACCCGAGGAGCGGCTTCCTCATGCCGGACGACGTTAACCATGAAGAAATCCTGAAAGTCGCCATGCCCTTTCTGGGGCCGTTTGTCTCGGAAGCGGTGGATTGGACACCGCTAAAAAATATGAACACGCGCTTTACCAAATACGATGTGCCCAGACCCAAAGACGAAGACGTGTGGCAATTTACCACATTTCTGGTAGACCATCGGGAAAGAATAAATGCAAATGACACACGCGACGTTAAGAAGGCCGAAGCCACCAAGATCTAAGGCTGTTTTAAACGGCATCGAACATCTCATACGGCGAATGTTAAAAAAGCATAAGACGCCGTTTATGCTGATCAAGCGCGCTGTCCTTGAAAAACAATACGAGCGTTTTCGAAAGTGCCTCCCCGATGTCACGCCCTACTACGCCATAAAAGCAAACCCTCATCCATCGGTGATCAAATCGTTTCTCTCGCTCGGGACAGGCTTTGACGTGGCAAGCGCATCCGAAATGAAAGAGGTTTTACGCCTGGGGGCTTCGCCCTCCAAGATCATCTTCGCAAATACCATAAAATCTCCCGAAGACATTGCATTCGCAAAAAAGCGCGGTGTGCGGCTTTTGACATTTGACAACGAACCGGAATTGTACAAAATCGCCAGGCACTACCCGCGCGCCAGAGTACTCGTTCGTATCAAAGTAGCAAACCACGGAAGCGTCGTTGAGCTTTCACTGAAATTCGGAGCGGACCCCGAGCAGGCATTCTTCCTGTTGCGGAAAGCCAGGGCCCTGGGGCTTGTGCCTACGGGCGTAAGCTTCCACGTAGGGTCCCAGTCCAAAAACGTAGAAAATTATCTCCAGGCCCTTGAGATTACAGCCGGCATATTTGACGAAGCGGAAGAAAACGGCCTGCCTTTAAAAATCGTGGATATCGGCGGAGGTTTCCCCATACAACATTTTGACAATGAGATCGGAATAAACTTTGAAAGAATGGCCCAGGCAATAAAGCGGGAGATGAAGGAGCGATTCGGCAGAAATATTAAATTCATCGCAGAGCCCGGCCGCTTCCTGGTAGGGCCTTCCGGGATCCTGGTAACTCAGGTAATCGGCAGGACATTTCGCAACAACAAGAACTACTATTACCTAAACGACGGCATCTACGCAGACTTCTCCGGCATGATCTTTGACCACGCCAGATATGAGTTTAAGACACTGAGGCGCGGGCAGAGGTTTTTGAGCACCCTTGCCGGCCCTACATGTGACTCCCTCGATACCCTCTCAACAAACGAGGAAATAACCGAGCTTTACGTGGGGGATGTAGTTTATGTAAAAAATATAGGCGCTTACTCCTCGGCAAGCGCCACTTCCGGTTTCAACGGATTTTCACCGGCAAAAATTATTCTTGTTTAGGCAAAAAGGCTGCTACGGCTTTCTGTATCTCTTCCACTGATTCAAAAAACCCCTCATTGTGGCCGCCTTTTATGCGAAGCAGTTTCTTTTGAGGCTTTGCCTTGTTAAACAGCTTCTCACCCAGATAGAACGGTATAATTTCATCGTCTACACTGTGTATAAAGACCTTGGGGCATTCTATGCTTCCTATCTTAGATAGCGAATCAAACTTATTTGACACCATGAAGCGCGGAAGAAAAGGGTATACTATCTTTGCCATATCCCTTAAGGACGTAAAAGTTCCTTCTGTAACAAGGACACCTACGCTTTTTCTCTGCGCTAAATCAATCGCAACTGCGCCGCCAAGGGATTCACCGTAAAGAACAATACTACCCTCCGCTACGTTACGCTTTTCCGTTAAATAGCCATACGCAGCATTTATGTCTCTGTAAAGCCCCGATTCATGAGGCAAGCCCTCGCTTTTCCCGTAGCCCCGATAATCAAAAATAAACGTGGCAAACCCCCAATTGTGAAATAACGTAATTTTCTCCATTCTGTCAGAGATGTTTCCGGCATTGCCGTGGCAAAAAAGGATCGTAAATCCCGCCTCTTTCGAACTTGCCGGTATAAACCAGCCATGCAATCGCTTTTTATCCTCTGTCTCGAAATAAACCTCCTCATAAGAAAGCCCTATTGAGCCGGGATGAGCAAATAAATCCCTTGTAGGAAAATACAAACTATGCCTCTCGACATATTTAGCATATATTATGAACCCAATAACAAATACAACCAGCCACAGAAAAATCTTCACACCCTTCTCCTCTCAAGCACTAAACCACCCGGGGCATCCTCATTTTCAGAATTATTATATCAAATAAATAGCCCAAAATCCAATTATCTTGACTTTTAAAATAGCGGTTGTTATAATTGAAAAAACTATTCGGGGAGTAGCGCAGCTTGGCTAGCGCGTCTGCTTTGGGAGCAGAAGGTCGTGGGTTCGAATCCCACCTTCCCGACCAACGCTTTAGTTCTTTGTTAAATTGAAATTTATGTCCCCGTAGCTCAGTTGGATAGAGCATCTGTTTTCTAAACAGAGGGTCGCGTGTTCGAATCACGCCGGGGATACCAATTTTTTTGCTTCGAAATGTGGTGGTTATGGTGTAGTGGTAGCACGGAAGACTGTGGCTCTTTTAGCACGGGTTCGAATCCCGTTAGCCACCCCAGTAATCTGCCTCTCGACGGGAGAGGTTTAAAGAAAATAGCGCTGATTCTTTATGAGGATCAGCGCTATTTTTATGTCCTAGGGGGTTAAAGACTTAGGGCATTATTTCCTTTGGATATAATTCGTATTTTCTCGTATATCTTTCTCTGGCTTTGAGTGTCCGCAAATCTGCCAAAATAATCTCTGAATTGCCCCAATGTATCTCTTATTTAATGCCGATATTGCCAATATTCCGTATGATTTAGAGCGCTTCCGGAGCCATTAAATAGGAATTAATTAAAAACAGAGAGGGGTTAGCGTTCTCAGGTAGGATTACTGATCAGTTGCTTCCAGTCTTCTTTCTGTTTTGCCCTGCTCTCTCTTAAGAAGTGGTACAACTATTGGGGGCAGGCCATTGATAAATGATCATATATAACTTTTTGATTAGTGGAAGTATGGCACATTAAACGGGAAAGAGCTCGTTTTTTACTTTAAATTAACTAAATTGATTAACGCATAATTTAACTAATGTTTCAATTTCTTTATCTTTGTATGTGAATTCGGATACAATGTGGCGCAAATCAAGGGATAGTCTTTTAAGACCCCAGAGACACCTTCTTTTTATTTCTTCTTTATTATTTCGCGTGTAATAAAGAGGTAAGTTTACCTCAAAGAAGGAGAGTGTATCCGCATCTTGTAGAAGGTTTGTCTTTTTATTGTATCCAACTTCATGGTAATGTACCATCTTACAAATATCTTTTACCATCTTCTCATCCAGCCCACATTCATTCATAATCTCTTTCAATATCACCGCACTGTTCATGGCGTGAGCTTCCTTGAATTGAGCATAATCTTTATAATCATTTTGTAAGATTTTTCGGTCTTTGACAGCTCGTTCAATGTCGTGCCCTAATGCTGCTATTTGCAATGATTCATCAGCCGATGGATCCAGCTTTACAACCCATTTGCAGGTATTTGAGGAGTGAATAGGATCTTCAGGAATATCAGATAATGCAATAATAGACTCAATTTTTTTCTTTACACAGTGGATACTATTCATTTTTGGAACAAATGACAATCCTTCTGGCGGTTTCAACATTCATTAACAGGGCAATAAAACCAAGAACGAACATCACTTGATTTGTTATCGTCCCGATAAATATGATAAACATTCTTACGTCTCTTCCCATTCTAAAAGTTTTACGTGTAGAAAATTTGGCTTTCATAAGGCCATCATATTTATCTGCCGTATAACTATTCATAAAAGATCCGATCATGGCCAGAAACCCTATGTTCCATGCCCATATCCCAGCACCTGAAAAAAAAGCATAATAACTTAATCCGAAAAAGATAAAGGCATCTGCGTAACGATCCAAGCAGGCGTCAAACCATGCGCCGTAATTACTTTCCTGATATTTTAATCGTGCAATCTCACCGTCACATCCATCGACTATCGAGGCTATCTGTACTAAAATGCCGCTTACGATAAGGCAGGTAATATTCCCAAGAAATAAGAAGCCAGCCCCGGCCACAGCAATCAGGAAGGACAAAAAAGATATTTGATTTGGCGTAATATCGGTCTTTAAAAGAAGTTTTGAGATTCTTGTAGAAATGGGTCTGTTGAGGTATCTTGACACCGGACCATCAGAGGCCTTTTTTAGTTGATGCATCATGTATTGCTCTGCTTTTTTGAAGGCCTTTTCATCATCTAGATCTAACCAAAATTTATCTTGTATATCAAATGTTTTAGCCTGGTTTTTTTCTGCCAGTATTTTTATGGCCCCGGAAAGACTTGAATCATCATTTTCCAACATGCTTTTTTCAATCGCTGGAAAAATCGCAGAGGAGCATAAAAAAGTACCTGTATCAAACGCGTTGTATGGCGCAATGGTCTTTCCAATATCAATGATGTGGCCGTCCTTAACGGAAACCTTGGTAACGTCATCAATGTCAACCAGGTTATTTGAAGTTATTTTAAAATCAGCGGCTAAAATAACTTCATCACCTTTTATAGGTTCGGATTTCAGAGATAGAAGTATTTGATCGTCAAAAAGATGGTCTGTCATAGCGAGCAAAAAATTATTATCTTCCAACACATGTTTTGCCTTAAGAATAGATAAGGCATTCCCTTTTTCCCATTCCTCATTGATGACATGAGTTATTTTTATATTTCTGCGTGGGGCCAATTGATCCAGGAAGAGCCGCACTTTTTTGCCGTTGTATCCTGTCACAATGCAGAAATCAGAGAAACCGCATTTCTGAGCCGTAAGAATAGTACGCTCAATAAGAGGCAAGCCAAGAAGGGGGATAAGGGGTTTGGAATCCCCGATTTGCGATAAACGACTTCCTTGTCCAGCGGCAATGATGAGGAACTTCATATTTGTTTAGTCATTGCGTTTTCCGGCAATAAAATCTTTCGTCATTTTGTAAGCTTCATCATCGGTAAATTGTTTGAGCGGATGTTTGCAAAAATAAGCAGACGGCGAGGTAAGAACCCCTCCAATATTCCGGTCAAGAGCCAGTTTACAACATCGAATAGAATCAATGGCAACTCCGGCAGAATTTGGTGAATCTTCTACTGATAGGCGCAGTTCAATATGCATAGGTACATCACCAAAAAGTTTCCCTTCCATCCTTAAAAAACAGACCTTATTGTCTTTTTGCCAGGGAACGTAATCACTGGGGCCAATATGAATATTTTCATCTGAGAGCCGTTTGGCTGTGACCGACTGAACCGCTTCTGTTTTTGAGATTTTTTTAGATGCCAGTCTTTGTTGGTTTAACATATTGAGAAAATCAGTGTTACCTCCGGTATTCAACTGATAAGTTCTTTCCAGCTTTACCCCCCTTTTATTAAACAAATCCGTTAAATAGCGATGCGTTATGGTTGCCCCTAATTGAGCTTTAATATCATCACCGATGATAGGAAGATTTCTTGCCTTGAATTTTCCAGCCCAGGCAGGGTTACTGGCAATAAAAACAGGGATGTTATTGATAAATCCGATTCCTGCTTTAAGCGCGCATTCAGCATAAAACTTTGTTGCCTCATCAGAACCCACAGGAAGGTAGTTTAAAAGCATGTCCGCCTTTGACCTTTTCAATGTATTAACCACATCTTTTTGAGAAGGTTCTTTCTTATTGCTGAGGACAAAAGTAAACTTGCTATTATAATCCTTCATATGCTCGGAGAAACCATCAAGGATTTTTCCCATCTTTACATTGACTCTTGATTCCAGAACTTTTTTACAGAATACGGTCGTACAATTCGGCAAGGCAAATATAGCCTTTGAGACATTCTTGCCAACTTTTCTCTTGTCGATATCAAAGGCAGCTACGACTTCAATATCGTGTGGCTTGTACCCATCAATATCCCAATTCATCAACCCAATGATTTCTTTGGGTTTTTTATTTTTATGATAAAATGCAATTCCCTGCAATAATGAGCTTGCACAGTTTCCAATGCCAACAATTGCAATATTGATCCTAGACATAAAATGTCTCCTTTTACTATGGTAGTAATGTTAAACACTCAGCTAAAGGTTATGTTATAAAAATGAAGGCAACAAGGTAGGCCGCATTCTATAACTAGTGCTTTAGCATACATGAGTTTTCATGTATAATCAACTAAAAGATGCGCATAGTAGCCCAGTGTGCGCAATCTGTAAATTTTGAAATAAAGGAGGCGTGTAATAGGGGACAAAGGCAAAAAGGATAAGGTTAAGAGAAGTAAACAGAAGCAATCAAAGCAGGAACAAAAGTCAAAAAAATCCAGGGTGGGGTCATTAACAAATGCCCGTCTAAAAAATAAAGAAATCCTCTTTAGAAAGAAAAAGATTATGAAGATTAAGGCGATTTTGGTTGTGGTTTTATCAATTTTCTATTCAATTAATGTTTCAGCTGATGAGATTTATTTAAAAAATGGTGATAAGATAACAGGTGATATAACCGAGGAAAAGCAAGGGAAGATTTCCATTGCCACAGATGCTATGGGAGTTGTATATGTCAACAAAAGGTTTGTTGACCGTGTGGTTAACAATAAACAAGCGCTAAAGCTAGAGCTCGCAAAAGAAAAAGAGGTTGCGGTATGGGCCGGAGAGGTTTCTGCCGGATACAATGCGTCCAAAGGCAATACCGATATCGATCAGCTTTCTATTCGCGGATCCCTTAAAAGAAAGAGAGAAAAAATTGATGAATTTGATATAAAAGGGAATATGTATTATTCCGCATCGGATAAAAAAATGGATGCCCAGACATGGTACGGGTTGGCACGTTACGGCTTTAGCTTTGGAAAAACGAAACAATGGTACAGCTTCTATTCTGTGGAAGTCGATCATGATAGATTTGCTAACATCGATTATAGGGCCATTCCTACCATTGGGGTAGGCTATTGGCTTTTTGACCACAAAGATATCAAGCTGTTGACTGAATTAGGCGTTGGCTGGGAGTATGCGAATTACAGGGACGATGAAAAAGACAGCAATCACGCTATGCTTGTGCCGAGGTTATTTTTTGAAAAGCAACTTTTTGCTAACTCAAAAATTTCACAAAATCTGATTTTCTATCCCGCCTTGGATGATATAGGCGCTTATTATAGATTGCGTTCGGAAACGGCATTTACCTTTGCACTTAATAAAGCGTTGGCATTACGATTGAGCTTGATCGATTATTACAATTCTGATCCCCCTCGCGATACAAAGAAAAATGACCTCCGTTTTATATCATCCCTCGCCTACTCGTTCTAGCTTGTGTAGAGACGTTATGCTTTGCCTTCATGAATCACTTACGACACCTACCTGTACATCTTTTTTACCTTTGCAAGATCAACTTCACGATAATCCTTGAGGCTATTTTGTTTTCGGGGTATAATTTGAAACAAGAAAGATAATAGGTTTGGGGTTTGCGAGGGACAGGCTTAACATTTGCGATGAGGCCCATCCCCTAAAACAAAAAGGCATTTTGGAATGAAATAAGAGGGGAAGATGGGTTTGAGATTAAGGGAGAGGCAAAAAAATAAAGTGAATGATTTAAAATAGGAGGTTTTTTATGTCTGAGTTGATATTTAAGAATTATGGCGGGAGCTATCAGCTTAGAATCCAAGATGCGCAGGATCTAGAGAAGATCAAGGTTCTTGATGAAGCGCACTGGGCAGCTACCAGCGCCCCGATTAACAGTCTCAACTGTGATTCCGCATTTACTTCTTATGTAGATACTGATCAAAACGGTCGTATCAGGACCAATGAGCTTAAGGCAGCGCAGGCTTGGCTGTTTCGATTTCTTGCCAATCGCAGCCATTTATCTGAAGGTATTGATGTCTTAGACTTAAACGATATTAATACCAGTCATCTTGAAGGCCAAAAATTGCGCAAAGTAGCAGAGCTTATCTTAACTAACCTCAACTCACCGGGTGCCAAGAAAATTAGTCTGGCTCAGGTACGCGACGTGCAAAGCATTATGGCTAGTGCAACGAATAACGGCGATGGCATTATTCCTCCAGAAGCCACATCCGACTCTGATTTAGCTCAATTCATTATTTCGGTTATAGAGACTGTCGGCTCTACTCTTGATGCTAGCGGTAAGGCAGGAATTGGTCAAGAACAGCTTAAGGTATTTTTCCATGAGACGGAAGCATATCTTGCATGGAAAACGAAAGACGAAATTCCTAAAGGAGATAATGCCACAGAGGTTATGCCCTGGGGAAGGGAAACACCGCAAGCTTATGAGTTGATGGCTGGCTTAGAGGAGAAAATCGAGCAGTATTTTGCACAGTGTGCAATGGTCAGGCTCGATGAGAGGACGGCACATCAGATGCAGCTTCGCCAGAAGGAGCTCGAAGAAATCGATTTTACGGATAAGTCAATAATGAAAGCTCGCATGAAGGATGCCCCATTGGCGGTGCCTAACCCAAAAGGTATGCTGGAATTAGAAGCAGCAATCAATCCTCTATATGTTGAGCGTCTATTTGATTTTAAGGAGAAGGTTCTAAAGCGTGCCCTTGGAGGACCGGTCAAACAGCTTACTCAAAAACAGTGGGAAAAGGTAAAAAATATCTTTGTCTCATATCAAGCGTGGTTAAAAAACAAGCGGGGAGCTAAGGTTGAAAAATTGGATGCGAATAGACTACGTACCTATCTTAATGGACCCTACAGAAAACAGGTGAGTGAGCTTATTGCAAAAGATCTGGCTGTGGCTGACGATTTAAACCAGATGCATAATCTGGAAAAATTAATCCTTTACCAAAGATGGATGATGGAGTTGGCAAACAATTTTGTGAGTTTTTCAAATCTTTATAATCCTCAAACCCCTTCCCTTTTTGAAATGGGTACATTAGTAATTGATGGGAGACAAATTACTTTTACAATGAAGATTCAGGACAGGCAGGCACACAAAAAGATAGCGGAAAATAGTTGCATGTATCTCTTGTATATAGAGGTTACAGGCCGCCGGGATAAAGATATTAAATTTGAAGTTGTAGCTGCGGTAACTTTTGGTACTGCAGGCAGGTTGCGTCTTGGGAAACGAGGCATCTTTTTTACCATAGACGGCCGGGAATGGGATGCCCAAATAGTAGATATCATGGAAAACCCCATTAGTATCGGTGAGTCAGTGAGAGCACCCTTCCGGCAAATTACAAGTTTCGTAAGAAAACAAGTAGACAAATTCACCAAATCCCGCGAGGGTAAGTTAGAGAAAAGTTTTACTGCCCCTAGCGCGTCAGGCATGACTCGCGATCTCTTATTAGGTGGAGGCATAGCTATTGCGGCTCTTGGAACATCCTTTGCTTATATTACCAAGGCCCTCTCCCAAGTAAAACCAACCCATATTCTAGTTGCATTAGCGGGAATAACAGCCATTATTTTATTGCCGGGTATAATTATGGGTTTTATCAAGATACGTAAAAGGGACATGAGTGTCCTCTTGGAAGCCTCGGGTTGGGCAGTAAATGTGCATATGCGGCTGAGTGCTACTTTGGGACGACTTTTTACTCATGTACCAAACCTACCTAAAGATGCGCGTAAGGAATCGAGAGATGTGGTAGCGCAGTTCGTAAAAGACTTCGGTTACACTCCATTGCGCTCAATGAGGATGCCTATAGTAGTTCTGATTATCTTACTTATGATGCTGGGTTTGGTGCTGGTTCTCTTTACGTATCCTAG